>JAJJPK010000015.1:0-28907 GCA_032907565.1 Cyclobacteriaceae bacterium
ACTCGCTATACGGCAGGCGCTGCGTAACCGGCCAATGGAGAAGTCCATTGCGGCAAAGATACCACCATGGAATGACGCAGCAACGCGGGAGCACGTGCAAGAAGATCGTGGCCCGCTTATCATTGGAGCGTATGGTACAACTCGCCTTGATGAGGTCGCCACGTTGACGTTTCGCGCTTCACCCGAAACGCTGGCGCGGGTTGGCTCTGCCGTCGCGAATCAACTTGATAGCGCTGCTCCACCCCCGGGTGCCCTGGGTGAAGAGGAAGAGAAGGTTGTAACAGAGATCGTACGAATCCTTCGAGGAGCGCGGCGGCCCGTTGTCGTGTCGGGCGTCTCTTGCGGAAGCATCGGAGTTGTGCAGGCCGCAGCCAACATGGCGGAGGCGTTGCATCGACATAATGGGGACACGGGAATTGTGCTGACATTTCCTTCATGCAATGCTCTGGGTCTCGCGCTTATGGAAGGGCGACCGTTCAGTGAAATGTTACAGGATGAGGGAGACCGCCGCGGCACGCTGATTATTCTAGAGGGCGACCTGTATCGGCACGCTGACCCCAAAACGGTCCGCAACGTGATGGCATCATTTGCGAATGTCGTCGTGATCGACCATACCGAAAGTGAAACGACGCGCAGTGCTCAAGTGGTGATACCCGCGGGCACGTTTGCCGAATCGGAAGGTACGTTAGTCAACAACGAAGGCCGGGCGCAGCGGTTCTTCCAGGTGTATGAGCCTTCGGATGGCATTCGCGAAAGCTGGCGTTGGCTGCTCACCCTGGGCAACGCCCTGGGTGTAAGTCAGAAGGGTCCCTGGAGTAGCCATGACGAAGTGGTGCGTGCATTGGCCGCATCTTCGGAGGCATTCAAGAATGTATCGCGGATAGCACCGCCCGCAAACTTCCGTGTCAACGGTCAACGCATCCCGCGCCAGCCGCATCGTTACAGCGGACGAACTGCCATGCACGCCGATCGATCCGTGAGCGAGGGGAAGCCTCCTGAAGACCGCGACGCGCCGTTGTCATACACAATGGAGGGCACACGTCTTATACCGCCGCCCGAAGCGATTCCGTTCTTCTGGTGGCCGGGATGGAATTCCGTTCAGTCCGTCGCAAAGTATCAGGAGGAAGTGGGAGGGCCGCTGCGCGGCGGTGATCCGGGAATCCGGCTGCTTGAACCATCCGGCAGTGCGCCGTCGTACTTCACCATACTGCCACATGAGGAGTCCGACATAACTGTGGTGCCGTTGTATCACATCTTCGGCTCAGAAGAACTCAGTGCGCTGGCTCCTGCTGTTGCGCAGCGATGCCCGCAACCGTATCTGGCGGCGGGGCCCATGACGTTCGGCATCCACACTACGGACGCTGGCGCTATGCTACGGATCGAGATCAGTGGCAGATTGCTGACGTTGCCTGTTGTAGTCGATCCAGCTATGCCAAAAGGTGTAGCTGGCGTTCCCGTAGGGCTTCGCGGGATGGAGTATTTCGAATTGCCGGCTCCGGCAAGGGTGATCATGCAACTTCAAAACGCGGAATGACTACAGGGCAACATTACCTGATCCTTGGCGGCGTACTGGCCGCGCTGCTGACCATAGCACCGGGACTGATATGGTTGGAGCGGCGGCTGCTCGCGTTGTGGCAGGATCGCTACGGGCCGAATCGCGCAGGGCCGTTCGGTGTGCTGATCGTGCTGGCCGACACGATCAAGTTGTTCTTTAAAGAAGACTGGGTACCGCCATTTGCGGACCGAAAGGTGTTCATCATTGCGCCTGCTATCGTCGCGATCACGGTATTGATGAGCTTCGTCATTGTACCGTTCGCGCCAGGTGTTATCGTCGTCGATCTCAACATCGGCATCCTCTTCTTTCTGGCCATGTCATCGATGGGGGCATACAGCATCATCCTTGGAGGATGGGCGTCGAACAACAAGTATGCTTTGTTGGGCGCCATGCGCGGTGCTGCTCAGATGATCTCGTACGAAGTGTTTATGGGGCTTTCACTGATGGGCGTTGTTCTTCTTACAGGCTCATTTAGCCTGGTCGACATTGTCGAAGCGCAACGCGGCATGTGGTTCGTGATCCCCCAGTTTGCAGGATTTATCACGTTTCTCATTGCCGGAATTGCAGAAACACACCGGCTGCCTTTCGACATACCCGAAGCCGAAAGTGAATTGATTGCCGGCTTTCACTCGGAGTATTCGGGTATGAAATTCGGGATGTTCTTCGTGGGCGAATACCTTGGCATTACTCTTATCTCGAGCCTGGTAGTTTGCCTTTTCTTTGGCGGATGGCTTGGACCTGCGTTCCTGCCACCTTTGGCGTGGTTCGCCCTAAAGACGTTCGCCTTCATTATGCTGTTCATCTTGCTCCGCGCCTCCCTGCCACGGCCACGATACGACCAACTCATGGCCTTCGGCTGGAAAGTGCTGCTGCCGGTGACACTGTTGAACCTCCTCGTCACCGCCGCAATAAAACTCGGAATGTAGCACGCATTTGGCGACGTAAGGCAAGTTCAACACCTCAACACTTCAACACCTCAAAAATGCTAAGCATCCTCCGCACCCTCTGGCTAACCTTCCTCCACATGTTCCACAAGCGCGAAACGATCTTGTATCCTGAGGAGAAGCCGAAACTGCCCGCGCGATGGCGAGGACGGATCGTGTTGACACGTGATCCCGACAACGGTGAGCGATGTGTGGCGTGCTACCTTTGCGCGGCGGCGTGTCCTGTCGACTGCATTGCGCTACAGGCGACCGAAGACGAATCCGGGAGAAGGTATCCGGCGTTTTTCAGGATCAACTTTTCCCGGTGCATATTCTGCGGCTACTGCGAAGAGGCTTGTCCTACGTACGCGATCCAACTTATCCCGGATTTCGAGATGGCGGAGTACAACCGACAAAATCTGGTATATGAAAAGGAGGACCTCCTGATTAACGGTCAGGGAAAGTATCCCGGATATAACTACTATAAAGTGGCAGGACTTGCAATAGGAGGAAAGGATAAAGGCGAAGCGGAACGAGAATCACCGCCTGTGGATGTAAGGAGTTTGGTACCCTAACGTATGTAGGAGGGTGTTGTAGAGAAGTAGCATGCTAACTCTTTACCATTCCCCTATGAGCAAATTATATATGAATACCGATCTTTTGATCTTCTTCATCTCAGGTACTGTGGCGATCGTAGCAACGATACTCGTCATCACACAATACAACATGATACATGCGCTGCTTTATCTCATCGTCTCTTTCCTGGCGCTGGCTGTAGTGTTCTACGTGATGGGTGCACCCTTCGCGGCAGCTCTTGAAGTGATCGTCTATGCCGGGGCCATAGTAGTGCTGATCATATTTGTCATCATGATGCTCAACCTGAAGCGGGACGCAGAGGAACAGGAGAAGAGCTGGCTCACGCCGACGGTTTGGGTGGGTCCGGGGATTCTGTGTGCTGTACTCATGGCTGAAATGTTGTATGTGTTGCTGGAAGGCGGCTTCGAAGGAAACGCTACACAAGCTGTAGGCGCTGCCGGTGTAGGACGCTCCCTATATGGCCCGTACCTGATTGCTGTCGAGTTGAGCGGACTCCTGCTCATGGCTGGAACAGTTGGCGCGTATCACCTCGGTCGCCAGAGAAAGAACGTCATTCACCGGTTTCTTGAATCGCCAGAAGAATGAGTGCTATACCGATAGAATATGGATTGATCCTCGCAGGCATTTTGTTCATGCTCGGCATGGTAAGCGTCCTCATTCGGCGCAATATCATTTTCATGTTGATCTCGGTGGAGATCATGCTGAACGCTGCGGGGCTCGCTTTCATTGTCGCAGGATCAAAGTGGACCCAGGCAGACGGACAGATCATGTTCATCTTCATTTTGACAATGGCAGCCGCGGAAGTGTCTGTCGGATTGGCCCTGATCCTCCAGATCTACCATCAGCTTAAGACCCTTGACACGGATGCGGCCAACCGAATGAAAGGATAATAACCATGACGACCATAGATTACCTCTGGCTCATACCGTTCATGCCGCTGCTCGGCGCACTCCTGCTGATCGTGGCCGGTCGCAGCATGTCGCGAGCAACAGTTGCATGGATTGGTGCCGGAAGTGTCGGCCTTTCAGCACTCTTCGTCATGGGTATAGGCGTGGATTTCCTCGCGAATCCCGGAGTGTATGAGGTCAGTCTGTGGCGCTGGTTTGCCGTCGGCGGCCTAAGCCCTTCCATTGAATTGAGGCTCGATGCACTTTCGTTGATATTCATTTTTGTCATCACGTTCGTCGGGTTCCTTATCCACCTCTACTCGGTAGAGTTCATGAGAGAGGACTCGGGATATGCCCGCTTCTTCGCCTGTCTCAATCTCTTCGTTTGTTCCATGCTCCTCCTGGTGCTGGCCGGAAATCTCGTCCTGATTTACCTGGGATGGGAAGGCGTGGGGCTCTGCAGCTACCTGCTCATTGGCTTCTGGTACGAGGAGCCGAAGAACGGCTTCGCGGCCAGGAAGGCATTCATCATCACCCGCGTCGGTGACACGGCTATGCTAATCGGACTGTTTGTCCTTTTTGCTTCATTCAATACGCTGGATATTGACGCGATCCTTTCGAACGCGCCGTCGGCATGGGAACAGGGATCAGGCATCGCCACAGCTGCGGCATTGCTACTGCTCGGAGGTGCCGTGGGGAAGTCGGCCCAGCTACCGCTGCAAAACTGGTTACCGGATGCAATGGCCGGACCTACACCGGTAAGCGCCCTCATCCATGCGGCAACGATGGTAACCGCGGGCGTCTACCTGGTAGCGCGCATGCATGTCCTCTTTGAGTTGGCACCCATAGCGCAAACTGCCGTAGGCGTTGTCGGGGCTGTCACGTTACTGATGGCCGGGTTCTCTGCGCTGACACAATCCGACCTCAAGCGCGTGCTTGCCTATTCCACCATAAGTCAGATTGGCTACATGTTTCTGGCCCTCGGCGTCGGCGCGTGGTCGGCGGCCATATTTCATTTCTTCACGCACGCTTTCTTCAAAGCCCTGCTCTTCCTCGGCGCTGGTGTCATCATTGAAGCGCTGCATCATGAGCACAATATCTTCCGGATGGGAGGGTTGAAGAATCAACTTCCGGTTGTGTTCATCACGTTTCTGGCCGGCGCCGCATCCCTGGCAGCGCTTCCCTTGGTAACATCTGGTTTTTACAGCAAGGACATGATCCTCTGGTACGCCTGGGCTGGAGAGAAGGGCAGTGGGTTGCTATACGCTGCGGGCCTCCTGGGTGCACTAGTCACGGCCTTGTATTCTGCGCGCCTGGTGATCCTCACTTTCTTCGGCCCGGCAAAGACGGCCGTTTCGAAACTACCAGGTTGGCGCATGACGCTACCATTAGGTGTACTGGCCATCCTATCCATTCTGACCGGCTTCCTGGAAGTGCCACATAACTTCTGGCATTCGCAGATGATTTCTGGTTTCCTCAGCGACGTACTTCCTGCAAGCATCGTGCGGCCGGGAAGTGAAGCCTATGAGTGGGCGATCCAACTCCTTGCTGCCGTCGTAACCCTGGGCGGGCTCTACTTAGGATACCTTGCTTACCTGGCCCGTCCGGCGCTGCATGAACGCGTACGGGAGAAAGTTGCTCCCCTGCATCAGCTGATGGTTACCGGATGGGGATTCGATGTACTGTATGACGTGCTCTTCGTGAGGCCGGTGACGTGGCTTGCCTATGTGAACCGGGCAGATATAATCGACGGAATCTATTCAGGAATAGCCCAGCTCGCGATGGCGGCTAACCGTGCCCTTGCATCTACCCAAAACGGTGTAATGCGGTGGTATGTGTTTGGCATTGTCGTGGGCGCTGTTCTCATCATAACGCTTGGAATATTCGTATGACCCTCATCATTATCATTGGGATCCTTCTGGTAGGCGGAATACTCGCATGGATCGCGGCGCGGTGGAGTGAGGTTGCGTCGCGTTGGATCTCGTTGACGGCTGTGCTCGTGAACCTCGTGTGGACAGTAGCAATATTGATGTCGAATGGACCCTCTTTCGATCTTTCAGGAAGTGAATGGCTGATCCGCTACGACTACCCCTGGATCGGGCGATTCGGCATCGGGATTTCGGTGGCGGCGGATGGTCTTAGCCTGTTGCTACTTATACTCACCTTTTTCCTCGGCGCTGTCTCGGTGATTGTGTCGTGGCGAGAGATTCGCGACCGGGTCGGATTCTTTCATTTCAACCTATTGTGGGTACTTGCCGGAATTGCAGGTGTCTTCGTAGTAATGGATTTGTTCCTGTTCTATTTCTTCTGGGAGGTAATGCTCATTCCGATGTACTTCCTGATCGGAATATGGGGGCACGAAAACCGTCGATATGCTGCCGTAAAGTTTTTCATCTTCACTCAGGCCAGCGGGCTAATGATGCTGCTCTCCATACTTGGATTGTATTTCATACATGGAAGCAATACGGGAACGTATACATTTGATTACTTCGAATTGCTGACGGCAACAGTGGGCATCAGAACAGGCCGATGGCTGATGTTGGGATTTCTTGCAGCATTCGTCGTGAAGTTGCCGGTAGTGCCTTTTCACAGCTGGCTTCCCGACGCCCACTCGCAGGCGCCCACTGCAGGCAGTGTTATTCTTGCCGGGTTGCTGTTGAAAACGGGAGCTTATGGTATGCTTCGCTTCGTTCTTCCCCTGTTTCCCGACGCATCGAGGGATTTGGCGCAGGTGGCTATGGCATTGGGCGTCGCAGGGATTCTCTACGGCGCATTGCTGGCCTACGGACAGTCCGACCTGAAGCGGCTCGTCGCCTACACGAGCGTAAGCCACATGGGGTTCGTTATGCTCGGCATTTTTTCTTTCAATGAGCAAGCGCTACAGGGCGTTGTAATGCAACTCGTGGCGCATGGTCTTAGTACCGGGGCACTGTTCGTCATCGCAGGCGCGCTGTACGAGCGCATCCATACAAGAGATCTCACGGTCATGGGGGGCTATTGGTCTGGCATGCCGTTCATGGGCTTTATCACGCTCGTGTTCGTAATGGCTTCACTGGGTCTACCAGGCCTTGCCAACTTCATCGCGGAGTTTCTTATCCTCAACGGATCCTGGCAGGTCGCGCCGGTGTTAACTGTCTTAGGATCGTTGGGACTAATCCTCGCCATGGCGTATTCCTTGCGTATCATGCAGAAAATCTTCTTTGGTCCTCCAGCAACCGCAGCTTCCGGATTGCACGACCTGAACTTACGAGAAAAGATAGTGCTTGTGCCGATGACGTTGCTGATACTCTTTCTGGGCCTGTTTCCCCAGTATGTATTCGGCGCCTCGCGAGAAACCGTGCGTGATATTCTCGGGATGGTGATGCGTTCGCAGGCCGACTTGCTTCAAAACATAAACGATACGCCATGAGCCGAGCCGACCTTGTCAGCCTACTCCCACACCTTGTGCTTGCGCTGGGTGCCGTCCTGGTTATGATGGTCATTGCAGTGCGTCGCACCCATTTTATGGTGTATGTACTTACCTGTCTAACGTTGGTGGCCGCGCTTTACTTTCTTCCAGATATTGAGACCCTGCCTCACGAGGTAGGCGTGCTGTTCGTCGTCGACGGTCTCGGTGTATTCAACACCGCGCTCATAGTGCTGGCCGCATTGGCAGTGGCTGTGATGTCGTACGCGTATTTCGACTCGCGTGAAGAACGGACGGGCGAATACTATGTGCTGTTCATACTGGCGACATTCGGCGGATGTATCATGGTAATCAGCGGGCACTTTGCGTCGTTCTTCCTTGGACTTGAGATCCTCAGCGTTTCATTATACGGTATGATCGCCTATCTGCGCAAACGCGAGCGCTCAGACGAAGCGGGGATCAAATATCTTATCCTCGCTGCGTTTTCATCTGCATTTCTCTTGTTTGGCATGGCACTCATCTACGCGGCGACCGGCGACATGACGTTCAGCGGATTGTCTGGATATTTCTCCGCATTCGACGAACTTCCCCTGCTGGTCACTGCGGGACTGGGACTAGTCGTGGTAGGTGCGGGGTTCAAACTCAGCGTGGTGCCCTTTCATATGTGGACGCCTGATGTGTATGAGGGCGCACCCTCGCCAGTCGCAGCCTTCATTTCCACCGTGTCAAAGGGGGCAACCATGATCCTCTTGGTTCGCTTCTTTATTGCCATCGACGGATTCCGGTTTCCAGTCGTGCTCACGCTTTTCACAGTAATTTCGATCGCCTCAATGGTAGTCGGGAATATTCTCGCCCTCCGCCAACAAAATGTAAAACGCATCCTGGCGTATTCCTCCATCGCACACTTCGGTTATCTTCTCGTGGCTTTTATCGCTGCCGACGAGTTGGGGGTGGAAGCCGTAAACTTCTACCTGATGGCCTACTTCGCAACGATGCTCGGCGCCTTTGGCGTTGTAACGGTCCTGTCGGACGGAGAAAGAGATGCCGAACATCTTGACGATTACCGCGGATTACTATGGAAACGCCCCGGATTGGCCACCGTGTTTGTCGTGACCCTGTTGTCGCTTGCAGGCATACCGCTGACGGCGGGGTTTGTGGCCAAGTTTTACCTGTTGGCATCCGGCGTAGGAACCAACCAATGGCTGTTGGTTATCCTGCTTGTCGTGAACAGTATTGTGGGACTATTCTATTATATAAGGATCATAGCCGTTATGTTCGATTCGGCCAAGGAGGGTGAACTCCGGCCCGCGGGATATGTCGGTAACCTCGCTGCGTTGCTTATCCTGGCCTTCCTGCTGGTGTGGTTTGGCGTCAGCCCCCAAGGCATTATTGAAGTTATCCGGGGCCTGGTGAGCGTTGGATAACTTCCTGACAGCCGTATACCGCTTATGTTTGATTCCCACACCGGCTGTATCTTGTGGCCCTTACACAAACGATGGATGTCATGAATAGGATTGTACTGGGTATCTGCATGGTTTTGGGTTCCCTGTTCGCTTATGGACAGGAGAACACCCTTGAGGGACGTGTGGTGAATGCGGATGGGGAACCCCTTCCGGGTGCGTCCGTGCACGTTCTGAATACGAACCTGGGCACATACACAGATGTGGAGGGACGATTTTCACTGAATCTTTCACCTGGTAAGTATCATGTACACGTTCGTGCCGTAGGTTACGCCAGCGTCGATCAGTCTGTCGACATGAGCGGCGGACAAACGTCTCTGGAAATTACCCTGGTGGAAGTTGCCTTGCGCCTCAGCGACGTCATCGTCACAGCACAAAAAGAAGAAGAAAACCTTCAGCGCGTACCGTTCAGCACAACAGCTATAAATGCGAGCGAAGTCACGGAATTCAGAATGTGGAATGCCGATCAGGTAACAGCCATTATCCCGAACGTGTATTCGGCCAACCCGGGCGACAACCGTAACGTAACTTCTATACGCGGAATCACGTCGACATCATACGATCCGTCGGTGGCGACGTACATTGACGGTGTGAACCAGTTCAGTCTGGACACATACATCGCTCAGTTGTTCGACATTGAACGCATCGAAGTATTACGAGGTCCTCAAGGTACGCTGTACGGTCGGAATGCCATGGGCGGCGTTATCAACATACACACAACGCCACCCGGGAACCAAACACGGGGGTTCGTGGAAGTAAGTGCAGGAGAGTATGGACGTCAGCGTTACGGACTTGGCGTGCGTACACCTCTTGTGCGTAACAAGTTGTTTCTCGGCGTAAGCGGTCTATACGACCGTTCCGACGGATTCTACACGAATGCATTTGACAATTCTCATTTCGACAAACATCACAGCTTTACCGGCAACTACTACCTTACGTACCTCGCCAGCCCCGCATGGGCATTTACGTTAAATGTTAAGAACCATTCCCATCGCAACAACGGCGCGTTTCCGCTCGCCGGTTCTGCTGAAGTCGCCTTCGAAACACCTTTTACTGTAAATCAGAATGCGCGAACGGAATTGGTGGATGACGTCTTCAACAGCTCGCTCACGGCGAGCTACGCCGGTTCCGGACTTAACTTTACGTCGCAGACTACGTATCAGTCGAACTATAGAATATATAAGGACCCCATCGATGGCGACTTCTCACCGATCGATGGAATTACGATCATCAACAATTATGGGCGCGACTGGAACTTCGTCAAGGTCTTTACGCAAGAGTTTAAAGTCACCTCGCCGGCCGGTAACTCCACGCCCCTGAAATGGACGGGTGGAACGTATTTGTTCTATCAAAACATTCCATTTAAGCAGGCGACGCGATTTGGAGAAGACGCCGCGTTTGTTGGAGCCGACGACACAAACTTCTCGATCATCAACACGTCGTCAGGCGACGTATGCTGTTAGCGATAAGGTTGAGGTCACCGCCGGGCTTCGCTATGATCATGAGAAAAAAGAACAAAGCGGACTCGCCGAATATCAGCACGATCCGGATCCCAATCCGATATTCCCAATCCTTCGGGATACAAGTGCGACAGCCTCCTTTAACGCTGTTTCGCCAAAAGTCAGCGTTGCCTGGTATCCTACCGACAGGAGCAATGTCTATGCGGTATACAGTAAGGGTTTCCGCGCAGGAGGTCTTACCCAGTTGTCCGCCGATCCTTCACAGATTCCACTGGCCGCCTTTAAGCCCGAGTATAGCAACAACTTCGAATTGGGCTATAAGCAGACGTTCCCTAACAGGAAGCTGCAACTCAACGCTGCACTCTTTTATATAAAGGTGACGGATGCCCAGGTGCCTACACTCATCTTACCGGATGCCATCACGCTAACGCGAAACGCGGGCGAGCTGACCAGCAAAGGCTTCGAGGTTGAGGTGATATCCACGCCGCTGAACGGCCTGGATGTGAGCTACAGCCTGGGTTACACGGAGGCCACGTACGAATCGCTTAAGCCGGTAGAGGGGAGCGCTCCAAATAGTCTGGTAGTCGACTACAGTGGCAACCGGCAGATATTCACTCCGGACGTGACGTCCATGCTGGCGGTTCAGTATGCGTGCGACCTGGGGCTTCCCATTCCGCTCAAGTTTGTCGTTCGCGGAGAATGGGCCCACCTGGGAACGCAGTATTTCGACCTGGCCAACTCGATCCGTCAGGCACCATACAATCTTCTCAATGCCAGGGCAGGATTTTCGCTTAACTCGCTTGAACTTATGGCATGGGGTAGGAACCTGAGCGACGAGCGTTATATCGCCTACGCATACGATTTTGGAGCGACGCACCTCGGAGAGCCGCGCAACTGGGGCATTACATTGATCAAACGCTTTGGTGAATAATTTATCGATGAAATCCATTGCCTTCATTTGGTATGCTGCTTTGATCGTTGCCGCAATCGGCTGCTCGGGTAGCAAAGGCGAATCAACGTCAGACGCCGATGAGGGTTGGGTTAAGCTGTTTAACGGAAAAGATATAGACGACTGGATCGTAAAGATCCACCATCACGAAGTCGGCGAAAATTTCGGCAACACCTTTCGCGTGGAGGATGGCATGATCAAGGTACGGTACGACCAGTACGGCGATTTCAACGATCAGTTTGGTCACCTATATTATAAAGAGCCCTTCTCGCGGTTCCACCTTATTGTGGAATACCGGTTTACGGGGACACTCCAGCCCGGCGCGCCCGATTATACTCTTCTCAACAGCGGAGTGATGTTTCATTCCCAGGATCCTCGGACTATGCCGAAAGAACAGAACTGGCCGATCTCTGTCGAAATGCAATTTCTCGCCGGACTGGGCGATGGCAATCCGCGACCTACCGGTAATATGTGTTCACCCGGAACGGAAATTGAGTACCAGGGACAACGATACCCCGGCCATTGCCTCAACAGCTCATCGCCTACCTACGACAAGGACGAATGGGTGACAGCAGAACTGATCGTGATTGAAGACTCCCTGATTACCCATGTCATCAACGGCGACACCGTATTGCAGTATAGCAAGCCTACTATGGGCGGCGGTGTCGTGCAGGGCTACGACAGCGCCGTGTGGGTGCCGGGCAAGCCACTACGCTCGGGATACATCGCCCTTCAAAGTGAAGGCCAGCCCATCGACTTCAGAAGAGTAGAGATCAAAGATCTGGGCCGGCAATAGAAAAAATTTTTTTAATCAGGGGTCGATTGCGCAACCAAAAAAAATACGTCGCGTTTTATAGAGCGTATTATATTTTGAATATATTTGTGTCATGAACACGTCAATCCGCTTCGATATCATCATTGCACGAGACAAGAATCTCGTGAAAGAGATGGCTATATCGCCCGGGTTGGGTGTGTCTTAGAGTATTGATCCTCAAGGACTAAACATAGGCCCGGGCTAAAAAAAGACCCGGGCTTTTTGTTTTCTAAGACTTTTGACATGAAAAATATTCAGAACATAGGTGCTAATCTTGAACGACAACTGATACGCGCGTTCGCAATGCTCGATGCGTGGTTTGACGCCGATGATGGTGACAGTTACCATCTGCGCGACGTACTGGAGTCTATCATCCGTCAGAACCAGCAGCTGCTGGACCGGATGTCGGACGAGGTCCTCGGCGAAACCACTTATAACCGCGAAACGGATTACGATCTGTTGACACCTCCAAGTGCCGACTGCGCGGTTGGTGATGTGACCGACGTTTACCACGTAAATCGCAGTAAACGCAAGGAGGACGACCGGAAGGCGATGACCGAGCTCCGCCGCGAATTGCGGAGCCAGTTGGAATTCTGTCTTGATCAACTGGAGGCTGTCCGAAATAACGATGGTCCTGCGGATCATCGGCTCGCCGCGGTAGAGTCGCTGATGAACCTGGATATTATCCAGTACATTCGGTGTATCATGCAGATCACCCGAAGCGGATATGAGGGCATCAGCGAAGCAGGCGGATGGAAGGAGTAAAACAGCGTCAGAACACCCAGAGAAGCAACAACAGGAGAACCAGCGCGATTGCAACCCACTTCAGCATGTTGCTGCGTGTTGGAAACTCGTACCCACAGATGGGACAGGTGCGACTTTTCGCGTCTACTTCCATCGCGCAGGATGGGCATTCCTTTTTTGCCATGACGCAAAGGTAGCCATAGCTGCCAAATCGTGCGTGCGCGATTATTGATAATTCGTACCTTCACGGAGTTCGTCGCTAAACCACCCGCTTCATGAAGTTGTCCTTTCCATCCATTAGGTACTCCGGTCACTATCTGAAAGCGCTCGTACGCAATGCCTTCAGAAACAGATTCTATTCTGCATTGAGCCTTATCGGCCTTTCCCTGGGATTCGTCGTCTTTATTTACGCGCTGATATATGCGCACTACGAAACCCGCTTTGAGGATTTCCACCAAAAGGCGGATAGAATTTATCGCGTCACCTACCGTTTCGACAACGGGGAGGGTTTTCAAGTTCACTGGGCCCGGACGCCGGCCGACTTTGTTAACAACCTGCCCAACGACATTCCTGCCATCGATAAATTCGTTCGCTTTCAGAACCAGGCGCGGAAGTACGTCCGAATAGGTGAAGAGAAATTTGTTCCCCGCCATGCCTACGTGGCTGACAGCGGGGTGTTCGATATATTTGATTTTAGACTGCTCAAGGGAAATCCGGCAACCGCATTGGCCAGTCCGCGGTCGGTCGTGATCAGCGAGTCACTCGCCAGGGCATACTTCGGCGATGCTGATCCAATGAACCAGGAGATATTCGTAATTGGCGACTTCGACGAAAGCGAGACGCCCTTCCATGTAACAGGCGTGATGGCAGACCTTCCACGAAACACGCACCTTCCCGTAGACTTGCTCATGTCATTTGCCGATGACTCCGAAAGAACGGGATGGGCATATTGCTACGCACTCCTGCAGTCAGGTGCTACCATTGACCAGGTGGAGGCCGAAATGGATGCATTCATCAAGAAATACAATACAAATCCCGGACCCGGGACGATAGCATTCGTCTTCCAACCCATACGCGACATTCATTTGCACTCCAACCTCGCGCGCGAGATCGTTCCCAACGGGAACGCGTTTTACGTGAAGGTTGTCGCCATTGCGGGCATCCTCATACTGATTATCGCCGTCATCAATTTCATGAACCTGAACACGGCGATGGCATTACGGCGTTCGAGGGAGATCGGTGTCCGTAAACTGCTTGGTGCAGGTCCTGCGCAACTTGTGACGTATTTGTTGTTCGAATCCGTAGTCTGGCATCTTGGCGCCCTGGTAGTGGGAGGTGCCGTCGCGTACACGCTGTATCCCTTCGTACAACAGCTGGTGCCTTTTGACCTGTTGATGAGCATTCCGATGCTGGCATTGCTATTGGTGGGCGTTGCCGTACTTTGCGGCCTACTGGCTGGTATTTACCCCGTGGTCTTGCTCATCTCCGGCAATATTGTCAAAGGACTCCGCGGTGCCAAGGGGATCAGCCTTTCCCGGAAGGAGGGGTTGTTCAGCCTCCGGCGCGTCATGGTGACACTTCAATTTTGTATTTCCATCATGCTTGCGGGTAGCACGCTGATCGCGTGGAGTCAGTTTCGATACCTCCAGGAAAAAAATCTGGGCCTGAATCGGGAGCAGGTGGTTGCTATTCCCGGTGTGCCTGACAAAGTAAAAGATCGATATGAAGCATTCCGGAATCGTGTGACGTCACTTCCCGGTATTCATTCCGTCGGAGCGTGTATGGAGGTACCATCCCGTGAGATACGCGACTCTGGACCTGTACTGCTTAAGGGCGTTAACGATGATCCGACAACGGCGCCTGTGATGGATGTTCAGGTAATCGACCCGAATTTTGTGAATGTGATGGAGCTTGAATTTGTAGCAGGCACAAATATTTCGGCCGATCCAAATTCCCACGAAGTTCCGGTTTTCACCGAGACATTCACATTACAAGATTATCTCAAGAATCGGCGTCGTGAATACCTTATCAATGAAACTGCTATGCGTCAATTGGGCTGGCAGGATCCGCAAGAAGCGCTAGGGCAGGAAATCAATTGGCAGATAGGCGACCTGGTACTTGCTTTCGGACCGATAAAGGGCGTGGTGCGAGACTTCCACCAGGAATCGCTGCGCAATCAGGTCGACCCGGTTGTCATGGTCTACGAGCCAGTATGGCTTCGCACATTTCTCGTAAAGACGGACGGACGCGATGTTACAACTACGATGGCCGGCCTCGCCTCCGCATGGGAAGACTTGTTCCCTCTCTATCCACTCGAGTATCACTTCCTGGACGAACTGTATGACAATCTTTATAAGGGTGAGCGCGTGCAGTTGCAGTTGCTTTATATTCTCAGCGGATTGGCGATCTTCATTGCGTTTACCGGACTGGTAGCTATGGTTGCCTACACATTGCGCACTCGCGTGCGCGAGTTGGCCATTCGAAAAGTTCTGGGGGCTACTATTTCCGATCTCATGCGCATGATGAGCAAGGAGTACGTTGCCGTGTTGTTCATCGGGGGCCTCGTGGCCATACCCGCAAGTGTTTACGCAGTAAGACAGTGGCTATCTGGGTTTGCGTATCGCATCGACATTTCTCCTGTGGCATATGTTGTGACTCTCCTTTCCATCGGCCTGATGCTCCTTGCAACAATTGGGTTGCAGACTTTGCGCAGTGATGATTCTAATCCCGCGGATGTGCTGCGCAGCGAATGATCAGTAGTTTCCCTCAAGCCATCTGACCCGATCATTCCTAGTCAGTGGTTTTGAATTTTTGCCGCAAAGACGCTATGGCGGGCCTACTGGCAGCTGCCCATTGTCAACTACATCCTGTAGACTAATTTTCCCTTTCGAAAGCACAGTCACCGCGTCCTTCGCTGGAAGTCCTACCGGAACGGGTTTTGTGGGTATGATAATTCCCGGGTTTCCTGATTTAAATCAGGAATCCTCTTCTATTTTTCTCATTAGAGCCGGGAGCTAATAGTGGTACCTTTAACTTAATGAAAGGAACCGGAGGGCAAGAACGTGAATATTTGTTCAACCCAAAACATACAAAACCATGACAATGATCAAAGTGATTGAAGTGCTCTCCGAATCCAACAAAAGTTGGGAAGATGCAGCGCAACAGGCAGTAGCCAAAGCGTCAAAGACGATTCACAACATAAGATCCATTTATATAAAGGATCATAGCGCTACCGTTGATAATGGGAAGATTTCAACGTACCGCATTACCGCAAAGATCAGCTTCGAGCTGGACTAACGCGGATACTGGAAGCGCTCGCCGCTTCATACGATGAGAGTATTTGGAACACTTAAAATATTCAGCTATGGCACTGGACTTTGAAAGCTATGCACAGAAAGGCAATGAGTTCGTCAACCTCCTGATGAAAAATCTGGGGGCTGAGGACGAAAGGGACCGTGCAGCGCGAATTTTGCGTTCCGTCCTGAGGACGTTGCGCAACCACCTTTCGCTGGAAGAGTCGTCAGACCTCCTGGCGCAATTGCCCATGGCCATCAAGGCCGTTTATGTTGATGGATGGCGCATGACCGGAGAACGCAAGCGCATCAACACCATGCAGGAATTTGCCAATGAGGTACTCAAACAGCATGGGTCGACAGCCTGGCGTGATTTCAGCAACCCTGAAGAAGTAATGGTTGGCGTGCGCGCCGTCATAGAAACCCTGGCGCAATACGTCTCGGTTGGGGAACTCGAAGAGGCATTTGCGTCCCTACCCAAAGAACTTAGAGAACAGTTCATGGTGTGGATCCCCTAATGGTTAAAATTAGTAATCAATCCCTATCTATCATGAAAATTTTGTTTCAGGCATCGGATTTCAAGCCCACGAAAAGAACAATGCAACTCGCTCGTAAAAAGGTCGCGACGCTCGACAAGTTTCACGATGGCATCATAGAGGCTCAAGTGCGCCTCCGCAAGGTCAGGACGAGCAGGGCCGATGACAAAGTGTGTGAGTTGAAGATCGCCATTCCGGGCAACGATCCGTATGTCGCCAAGCGCGGATTCACCTTCGAAGAGGCTATCAACAAGGCCGTTGAGGCCATGAAGCGTAAAATCGACGCCCGCAAATCCAAGCCCGTTAAGGTACGTCAAAGTACAGGAAAGGTTCTTGAGCGCGTGGTGGAAACCGTTAGCTAAAGTTTTTGGTGTATATGTGCATCAGGTCAAGGTAGCGGGCAGATTCCCGCAGGGCATGGGATGCGGAGGCTGAATCCGCCGCATCTCGTGCTCTGAGGCTGTTGACCTTCGCGCGTACATTTGCACGATAACACTTGTAATAATTAAATAATGCCAGATCGCGCTTCCCGCTGATCACAGAAAATTGCGATGTGTAGTCTTCCATAAACAGCCAGGCCAGATCACCTCTATCAAAGGCGTCGAGATCCATACAAAGAAAGGCAACTTCATTAAGCACGTCGACCTGACGGTAGTCGTCGTTGAATTCAATACAATCAAAGACCACGGGCTCGTCGAGTAAGAAAATGTTTCTCGAATGCAGATCACCGTGTCCATCCCGATGAAAGCCGTCTTCTATGCGATCTTCGAATAGTCGCTTGTTTCCCAGAACAAATTCATCCGATTTCCGAAGTGTGTCGTCCAGTATGTTGCCGTAGTGGTCCCCCAACTCTTGCCGAATGAACACACCTTGCCCTTTAATGTCGTTAAACTTGCTTCGGATGTCTAGCGGATCCTTCGGATAAACGATCGCCGCCTCCTGGTGGAAGGTCACGAGTTGCCGTGCGAGGCTGCGCATGTGTTCTTCGGTTACCCGTCCGTTTCGCAGCAGCACGTCCATGCGGCGCGCGTTGTCCAGCTTGCGCATGAAAACCGCGAAGTCGACTATCTCGCCTTGATCGCCGCCGAGCGAAAAGCCCGACGGCGTCTTTCGTACCGGAAGCACATCCAGGTATACATCCTGCGTGAGGCGGTTGTTGAGCGCCACCTCGCGTTCGCAGTAATGCTGCCGTAGCTCAAGCGTAGAAAAGTCGAGGAAGGAATACTTCAAAGGTTTCTTGATCTTGAATACCGTGTCGTCGCACAGGATCACCCAGGAGATGTGCGTTTCAATCAGCTCCGGGTTGTTGCATGGTGCGGGGAACGTGCCGGCGATGAGTTGTTCGATTTCTTCACCTGTCATGACCAAGGTATTGTAAGGCGCGGTCCAGCATATCATCGATGTTGTCCGACGTAGACTGCAACGTAAGGAAGTCGCCTTCCAACGGTTCCCATTGCGACCGGATCAATTGGTGCACACTCAGGTCGGCTTCGCTGTCGACGCGAGGCTTCGCAAGTCGTGAGCGGATGATCTCCGCGTCGGCGGTTACCTCAATCCAAACCATCCTGGGAAAGGCTTCCTGAAACATTGTGCGAATGTCGCGACGGAAAAAGGTGGCGTCAAATACGATGGATCGGGTGGGCGTCTCCCGGGCGCGGTGGATCAACTCGCGGTAAACATCCATCTTTTCATCGTCTGAATACGTGCGGCGTGTGAACATTTCGCGGCGTACCCTGTCGCTGCTGAGGTATACGGCGTCCAGTCGTTCCGCAAGCCGGGCTGCGAAATAACTTTTCCCCGAGCCAGGGAGTCCGCATACTGCCACGATCACACCCATGACACCAATATACAGAAATTGAAAGCGGCGATACTGTGAGGGCGTGTAATACACACACTGCCCTTCATTCCGGCCCGCATGGTATGGCGCCGGCCATAAGAATTTTCGCCCGAATTCACTATATTCATAATTACTTTTATGTAGTCGTGTATTCCTGCAACAGGTCGGGCCTTTTATGGTGAGAAGCGTTATCGGTGCGGCGACCCTCTATTGCGTGGTCATTGTTATGGCGAACGCGCAGGAGGCGAATCTGTACGAGACGAAGCTCCGGCCACTGCTGGACAAGCGATGTTTCGACTGCCACAATACGGGCAACCCGAAAGGCGGTGTAAATCTCGACAACTACAAGGAACAGGAGCGGGTAATTAAGGACGGCCAGTTCTGGCTGAAAGTCCTCGACCAGATCAAGACCCGAAGCATGCCCCCCTCGACGGAGCCACCGCTTCCTGAGTACGAATTCCAGGTCCTCGTTCAGGGTATCGACAGCGTGCTGCAAAGTTCCCTCCGCGAACGGAAGCCGGGTCATGTAGTGATCCGGCGGCTGAGCCATACCGAATACCAGTATACCATCCTTGACCTGCTGGACGTCGAGTTCGATGCGAAAACTTATTTTCCTGCTGACGCCTCCGGTGGAGGTGGGTTTGATAATCAGGGTGGAGCGCTCTTTTTCACGCCCCTTAAGTTCGAGCGATACTACGACGCGGCCGATGAGATCATTAATGCACTCCGCGCTGATGAGGAAAAATGGCACGCCATTGTGCCTTTCGACTACAAGCAAACCTGGTGGCAGCGATTGGCGAACTGGGTGAAATCCCTGTTCAGCGACAACTTCGAAGAAGTCAACGCCCCGGAACTGGCGGCGCACAAAGTTATCGTACCGCTTGCGACGAAAGCCTACCGCCGATTCCTGAAGGAAGATGAAAAGGACCGGCTCATGGAGCTGTTCACGTCGGTTTACGTGGCATCAGATACCCTTAGGAATCCCGGCCGCTTCAATGAAGCCTTGGCCCAGACGTTCAAAGCCATCCTCGTCTCGCCTCACTTTCTCTACAGGGCGGAAGAGGAGCCACCCGTCAAGGGTGTCTACCTACTAAGCAACTTCGAGCTCGCTACCCGGTTGTCGTATTTTCTGTGGTCGAGTATGCCGGACCAGGAGCTATTTTCGCTGGCCTATCTCGGCAAACTCCAGGATACGCTCGTATTGGAGGCGCAAGTGCGACGCATGCTTGCCGATCCAAAAGCCAAACGATTTGCAGAGAGTTTTGCCACACAATGGCTCGGCGTCTCCAAGCTTCTCGACAACCAGCATATCGTAGACCCGGAACGCTTCCCGGAATTTGATATGGCCATCCGGAAGGCGTTGTATCGTGAGACTATAGAATATTTCTACTACGTGCTCACCGACAGCCGTAACATGCTGGAGTTGATTAACAGCAACTATACGTTCGTCAACGAAGAGCTTGCCCGCTACTACAATATCCCGGGTGTAACCGGGGCCGACTTCCGTAAGGTGGATGTAACCGACCGATGGCGGGGTGGAGTCCTGGGGATGGCGGGGGTACTGACAACCACGTCGCTGCCCACGCGGACCAGTCCGGTGTTGCGGGGCAAGTGGGTGATGGAACAACTCCTCGGCATTTCGCCGCCACCGCCGCCCCCAGAAGTTGCAGAGTTGCCCAAGGATGAGGGAAGTCACAGTGCAGTCGGGTTAAGGAAGCTTCTTGAACGCCACCGTTCCGATCCGGCATGCTTCTCCTGCCATCAGAAGATGGATCCGCTCGGACTCGGGCTCGAAAACTTCGACGCTGTCGGCCGGTGGAGGGAGTCGTACGGAAGTGTCGCCATCGATCCGTCGGGCGTCCTGGCGGATGGACAAAAATTCAATGGCCCGGTAGAATTGAAAGAACTGCTCTTGCAGGAGAAACAAAAAATAGCACGCAATTTCTCTGCGCGAATGTTGTCGTATGCCCTGGGCAGATCCGTGTTGTTTACGGATGAACCTGCCCTGAGGGAACTGGAAGCATGCCTGATACAGAACAACTTTGATCCTCAGTTGTTCATCGCAACGCTCGTGAAGAGTTATCCTTTCAGGATGAAGATCAACGATTTCAGGAAAAAAGTGGATGAAATAATATGAACAAGAAGTGGCACATTTCGCGCCGGAGAATGCTCAAGGGAATGGGGGCGTGTATCGCTCTGCCGTTCCTTGAAGCCATGGCGCTTCCCGGAATGAGTTCCCCGTACAGCGGTTCCGTCGGCAGTTCGGGTCCCGTGAGGAATGCTTTTCTATATCTTCCGAACGGAGTTCACCCCGACCTGTGGTCGCCGGCGCAAACCGGGCGGAGCTTCGAACTGACACGTCAGCTCTCGCCGTTGAAGAATGTTCGCAACGACATCCTGGTGCTGGGCGAACTCATGAACAAGCATTCAATTTTCGACGGGGCGGATGGCCACTACGCAAAAACCGCAAGCATCCTCACGTGTCTTCCAATCAAGCAAACCATTGGTGACAATATTAGCAGTGGTGGAATCTCCGTTGACCAGGTTATCGCTAATGCCGTGGGCAACGAGACGCTGTTCCCTTCGCTGGAATACGGCCTCGACCGTATTGCAACAGGGGTGGATATAAATGTCGGGTTTACCCGCTTGTATGCATCAAGCATCTCGTGGAAGACGGCTACCCAGCCGCTGTCGAAAGAGATTGATCCCCGGCTTGCATTCGATCGGCTCTTCCGTTCGTTTGTGCCGGGCAAAGCGACGAAGGAAGATCCCTGGAAGCGGAGTGTACTCGACGCTGTAATGGAGGATGCAAAGAACCTGAAGCGAAACCTCGGACGTTCGGATCAGGACAAGCTGTCCGAATACCTTGAGTCCATTCGAAGCGTAGAGAAAAGGATTTCCAGCGAAGCGAACAAGGAAAAGTTCGCTGCCAACATTACACCCGATATCGTTAAGGAGCTGGCAAGACTTGACCAGGATATCGACGAATATGTCGAGATGTACAGCGGCGTTGATGTCACCGAAAAGACAAGACTGATGCTGGACATCATGGCCCTTGCATTCTGGAGTGATGCCACACGCGTGATTACGTTCATGTTCGGGAACGCGGTAAGCAACCGGAACTTTTCATTCCTCGAAGGTGTGAATGGCGCCCACCACTCCATATCGCACCATATGGACGATCCGGCCCTTATGGAACAGTATGCGCGGATTACCGCCTGGCACGTAGAGCAATATGCTTACTTCCTTGAAAAACTTAAGAGCATCAAAGAAGGAGACGGTACGTTGCTCGATAATTCATTAATTACATTCGTTTCAGGGCTCCGCGACGGCAACCGCCATTCGCCGCGCAATGTACCCATCGTCGTTGCCGGAAAGGCGGGTGGCAAGTTCAAGACAGGGCAGCACCTCGTTTACGAAAAGAATACGCCGCTGGCTAACCTTTACCTGTCGATGTTGCAGGCCCAGAACATTGAGACGGAGCGCTTTGGCGACAGCACGGGAACGCTGGCAGGCATTTTGACCTGAAGGTGATCGGGCAGACGGATACATCGATCAGATTTAATATTGGGTAGATTGGGGAAGCATAAAGGCGTTCGGTCCGCCATTGTCACAGCAGCCTTCGGTATTGCCATAATCTTTGCAGCGTTGCCGGCGTTCCGGCCCGACAGCGTTCCGGTATACCTGTTGATGGTTGGGAGGTTTCATCCCCTGATCCTTCATTTCCCCATTGTGCTCATTGTACTGGCGCTCGTCGTTGAGGGTGTGCGCTGGAGGGGATGGCTGAAGCAGGCGGATACGATTCAAGTGGTGGTGCTCTCGGCCGCTGCGGTCACGACCTTCATATCCGTGATGGCCGGGTTCCTGCTATTTGCCTCGGGCGAATACGCAGGCGTCTTGATGGACCGCCATTTTCTCGCAGGCGCGATCACGGGAGTTGCTGTCTTCCTCGCCTTCGGGTTCTTCTTGCTCTTTCGGAGAAATCGGAAGTTCTATCTATTCTACGTTTCTTCTCTCGTCATCGGCAACGGGGCGATGGCCTGGACAGGCCACCTGGGTGGCTCCATCACCCATGGAGAAGGTTATCTCACGGAGTATCTGCCCTTTCTGGTAAGGGGCGGGACGACGGAGGCACCCCGCAGCGAAGAGGAGATGCTCGTGTATGAGGATATGATCGCCCCCGTGCTTGACGCCAAATGTATAAGCTGCCACAATGTTGACCGGGCGAAAGGAAGGTTCCGCATGACGTCGCTGAACGAATTGATGGCAGGAGGGGAGAGCGGGAAACCGGGAATCGTGCCGGGTGATACATCACAAAGTGGGGCCTACCTTCGTGTCATCCTGCCCCCGGGTCATTCGGACCGGATGCCGCCAGAAGGCAAGACGCCCATGACGGCTGATGAGATCGCGCTACTCGCGCACTGGATTCAAACCGGTGCAGATCCTGCGCTCCGCGTCGCGGAAGCACGACAGGACAGCAGCGTAGGAGTGGTGATTACTTCCATGCTCCCTGAGTTGGCACGATACCGCCGCAAGGCTGCAGTCGCTAAACTTAAGGCAGAAGACCTGCGCCGTGAGCTTGAGGTTCTTGCGACAAACCTTGACGTCATCGTGGAACCCGACACTATGGCTGATGGAGATACCTACCTGCTGGCGATGAAGTTTCCGCCGGCACCTTTCACGAACGATCAGTTTCGCGAGCTGGCGCCATACTCGGAAGTCTTTTCCAGAGCATCCCTCGTGTCGAGCGGTATCGACGACGCAGGATTGTATTACATCAGCCGGATGGTAAACCTACGGACGCTGTATTTGCAGAAGACGCGCCTCGATGGTAGCGGACTCATACACCTTCAGAAGCTTCCTCGCCTTGAAGTGCTGAACCTGTCCTTTACAAAGGTTGACGACAAAGCGGCACTAGATCTGCTCAACTTCCCCGCCCTGAAAACCGTATACCTCCACGGTACCGCCACCAGCCCCCAGGTGGTAGAAGCCCTTCGCAAGTACCGCCCACGTTTGGACATCAGGATGGAGGAAGGACCGTACCTGTGATTTTAGATTTTAGACTAGCGATTTTTGATTTGCGATTGTGCGTTTGAAAATCAACTCGAATGCCCTCGTCATAGCGATTTGAAATAAAGGGGTCACAGACATTCGATACTTTGGAACAAAATCAAAAATCAAAAATCAAAAATCACTAATCTAAAATCTCACCCTCCTTTAGCCGTCTGTCTTACGAAATCAAAAAAGATTTATCTTTACACACCCCAACACCTAAAAGGACCCTAGTAAAACTAACCCCCCTTATCCCCAATTCCATGAAAATTCTAATGACCCTCGGCATCGTCGCCGGCGTGTTGACTGCCAGCCTGGGCCAGACTGTGACCGTGCAACTTGACCTTGAAAAGGGAGCGACATACGGGCAACAATCATTATCGAATGTTACCGTGTCGCAAAATTACGGTGGCCAGCAAGTCGATATCCAGGCGAAAGTGGACGGTAAAGCTACCTTTAAGGTGTTAGCGATCACTGACACAGGGTATGACCTGGAAGTTGAGTATGAGTATCTCAATATGACCATGGAATTGCCGACTGGTGCAATGGAATTCGGTTCGGACAATCCGAACAGCGATGATGTAATGTCGTCTATCCTGGCGGCTATGATGCATAAGCCCTTTGGTATCACTATGACACGACAAGGAAGGGTGACAGAAGTGCGGAACATCTCGGCCTTGTTTGAATCAGCCTTTGAAAAATACCCTGACCTGACAGACGAACAAAAGCGTCAAATCATCGCCAACATCGGCCAGTCCTTCAACGAGGAGGGTTTCAAGGGAAACATTGAAATGGTTACCGCCGTGTTTCCCGCTGGCCCTGTGGCGGTCGGGGATACCTGGTCCGGGCAGACTGAGCTTCAATCCGGCATGCCTTCTTCCGTGAAGACCGAATACCGACTCGAGGCCGTCGAGGGAGATCACTATGTGATATCGGGTAAATCGGAAATTGAATCTTTTGAAGACCCCAACAACACCTTGCCGATGACATACCAGATGTCCGGTACAATGACGTCGACGATCAAGCTGGCGAAGAAAACGGGCTGGATCCGGGATGCCAGCATTAAACAGTCCCTTTCCGGTAAGGTAATCTTCGCCGACAATCCCCAAATGCCGGGCGGGATGGAGGTGCCTATGTCGATGGAGAGCGAAATTGCTATTGCCGATCAGTAGAATTGTGATTATCGATAATCGCTAATCGCTAATCTAATCTCCTGTCCGCTAGTGAACATGGGCGTTCATCTGTGAACAATAATGTCCCCTTTCGACGCGTCCTGACTGGCCTATAATCCGCTTTTTTCGCTGGCAGATGCAAAAAGAAGCGCCGGGGTGCAACCCCGCACCATTTTTGGTAGTCTTATGGGCGAATAAGCTAAAACCTAATTCAAGCACATGAAACCATCATCCGCATTTCCTGTTGCCGCCATCACCTTCCTGGTAGTCGGCGCGGCCAGAAGCTCAAGGAGCTTCGAACTTCCTGATGAGCGCAAGCCCTTTGCAGTGAAAAAGTTTACGCTCGACGGTCCCGGAAACCTGGAAGTCAGGACCTCGGGTGGGAGTATTACCGTGGCAGGGGGGAATGGCAATGAAGCGCGAGTAGAGATGTACGTTCGGGTGAGGGGAAACACCATCACCCCGGATCATCGCGATGCAAAAGAAATTATGGATGATTTCGAAATCACTATCGATAAGTCGGGCAACACAATTTACGCCAAAGCCGAACGCAAGAACTCCATCTCGGGATGGTTTGGCAGCAATAACGCCAGCATTTCGTTTGTAGTCTATACGCCGTCAGAGATGTCGTGCCGACTCAACACCAGCGGCGGGTCGATTGAACTTAAGGGTGTAAGAGGCAGACAAAAGCTTGAAACCAGTGGAGGAAGTCTGCGTGTTGAAGACGTCCGCGGCGACACGGAAGCGCGTACGTCTGGCGGCAGCATCAAGATCAACAGCTATGCGGGCCAGCTGACAGCACACACGAGTGGCGGGTCGATCGATTTGAGCAATTCGCAAGGCGAACTGCAGGTTAATACATCCGGTGGCAGCATCGATATCAACAACGTAACCGGCAGCGTAGAAGCCAGCACAAGCGGTGGCGGTATCCGCGCCGACGTTGCGAAACTCGACAAATACCTTAAACTACGTACCAGCGGTGGAAGTATTACGGCTGTGGTGCCGCAAGGACTCGGGCTCGACCTCGACTTGCGCGGTAACCGCGTTAATTCGCGACTTGTAAACTTCAACGGCGAAGCTGAAAAAGACCGCATCCGGGGCAGTATGAACGGCGGTGGAATTCCTGTTGTCATGCACACCTCCGGAGGCAGTATCAATCTTGAGTACCGCTAAATATTGTTCATGATTCTGCACGGCGGCACTCGACCGGGTGCCGTCGTGTTTTTTTTTTATAATCCCACCGAGACACAGAGAGTGTGGAGTACACAGAGCCCCGACAGTCATCAGGGTTCCCCCGTGGCCAAAATATGAAGAGTGACACGTCGCGACAGACGTGTCAACGGCCCATGCCGTAAGTCACAGGCGCTGGCGCGCGGCGATATTCAACTATTCAACTCTTCAATCTTCAACTCTTTCTCTATATTCACGGGATGACTATCGGTGTAGATTTGGGGGGCACCAACATCCGGGCCGGAATCCGGTCGGGCGACACGGTAAAGGGATTCAAGCAGGTGTCCCTCAGGGATAAGGATTCCCTGGACGGCACATTGCAACAACTGAAGGATCTGATCCGGCCGTTGATAAGCAGCGAGATTGAGTCCATCGGGATCGCTGTTCCCTCGGTTGTCGATGCTGAAAAGGGCATCGTGTACAATGTTGTCAATATTCCGTCCTGGGAGCGCGTAGAACTCAAGACCATATTGGAAGCCGAGTTTGGATTGCCGGTTGCCGTCGAAAACGACGCCAACTGTTTTGCGTTGGGTGAGCACCGCCACGGTAAGGCGAAGGGTTTGCAGAACGTCGTCGGCGTAACACTCGGAACTGGCGTTGGTTCCGGACTTATTCTCGATGGGAAAATTTATCGTGGCAGCAATGGCGGCGCAGGGGAGGTGGGATACCTGAACTACCGCAATAGAGACTTTGAGTTTTATGGCGGCAGCTTCTTCTTCGACGAGGTTCATGGCACAAATGCTCTCGACGTTTACAATGAAGCGGTTGATGGCAAGCCGAATGCGCTACGCATCTGGGAAGTGTATGGTATGCATATCGGCAACCTCGTTAAGTCGCTGGTCTATGCATACGACCCTGACGCCATAGTGTTCGGAGGATCTATAACGAACGCATTTGATTTTTTTGAACCCTCGCTGCGGGAGACGATCGCTTCAAATTTTCACTTTCCCCGATCCATGGAACGGTTGAGGATACTTCGGTCGGTGAATGAGCATATTACGTTGCTGGGAGCGAGCTCCTTGGTGAGTAGTAATCGGTAATCGGTACTATGTGCTCTATGTGTACCCTATGTGCCCCATGTGGTTCAAAAGATCCCTTCCTTAAGGGATCCGACGTGCGGTTTGGACAATCCGATGGGATCTGTCATAAAAAGTCTTAAGTTAGATGAGGCGGAAAATCCCTAATCCGTGAACCAACTTAAGCACGTAAACACCTAAACACGTAAACACGTTAATGCGCTCTCCCGTCATCGTCCTCCTGATCCTCCTCGTCTTCTTCGTAATCTCCTTTATTACTAACATTCTGGGGGCGATCATTCCTGACATTATCGGCAGCTTTGAGCTGAGCGTGGGGCTTGTCGGGTTCCTGCCTTTCTCGTTCTTCGTAGCGTATGGCGTGATGTCTATACCCGCGGGTTTGTTGCAGGAGAAATATTCCGGAAAGCGGGTGATGATACTGGCTTTCGCCCTGGCCTTCCTGGGCGCAATCCTGTTCGCCCTCATACCGAAGTTTGGCGTGGCACTGCCCTCTTTGTTCATGATTGGAATAGGGATGGCCATGCTTCAGGTTGTCATTAACCCGTTGCTCCGCGTGGCGGGAGGGGAGAAGCATTTTGCCTTTAACTCCGTGTTGGCTCAGCTTTTTTTCGGTGGCGCCTCATTTCTCAGCCCCTTGCTGTACAGCTACCTGGTAACCAATATCCACACGGACAACACATCACTACTGATTCGTATATGCAATTCGCTGGTGCCCGAAAATCTCGGATGGGTGTCGCTGTATTGGATCTTTGCAGCAATATCGCTTGCCATGGTGCTGGTGATCGCGATGGTCCGATTTCCTGAGGTTGAGCTGAAAGACGATGAACGCGTGGAGGTAGGAGGCGCCCTGCGTTCATTGTTGGCAGATCGTTATGTGATACTTTACTTTATCGGTATATTCTGTTACGTCGGGTCCGAACAGGGCATCGCCAACTGGGCGTCGAAGTTCCTTCAGGACTATCACGGCGTCGATCCCGCAACGAAGGGAGCCACTGTAGTTTCGAACTTTTGGGGACTCATGACCATCGGATGCCTGCTCGGATTGCTGCTGTTAAAACTTTTCGACAGCAGAAAAGTGCTCGTGTTCTTCACAGCAGGTGCCATGCTTTCGTTGCTTGCCGCACTCTTTGGCACAACCACCATGGCCGTATACGCCTTCCCCCTATGCGGCTTTTTCGCCTCCGTGATGTGGTCTATCATTATTTCGCTGGCGCTAAACTCTGTTTCCTCACACCATGGAACATTTGCTGGCATCCTGTGCACGGGTATCGTCGGCGGTGCTGTGGTACCCCCAATCATCGGCGGGCTTGCGGAACTCGTGGGTCTTCGTGTCGGAATGACTTTCCTTTTTATCACCCTCGGATATGTATTTAGTGTCGGCATGTGGGCGAGGCCGTTGATCAAGAATCAAACGATACGTTAAAGACAGGAAATTCCGGGTGCGTTAGCCGGGCACGCGGGTTGAAGTTGCTGCCCCGTTACCGCAGAAACTTTTTTGTATCTTTCTGTCATGAACCGCTTCACCTTCCTCTACTTCCTTCTTATTGGTTTCGTTCTTATCGGTTGTGAAAAACGGTCCGACGATCCGGCTTCCGGTGTGCAAGTGTTCACAGGCGCAACGCTGTTCGACGGTACGGGTAGCGATCCTGTCCCTAATGGTGTTGTGGTCGTTCAGAACGGGCGGATTGTGGCGGTAGGGCCGGCCGCGACGACGGAGGTGCCTGACGATGCAGAGCGCATCGACCTGGAAGGTAAATGGATCATCCCGGGGCTCATCAACGCCCATGGACACGTTGGGAATGTAAAGGGGTTGGAGCAAGGTCACTACTCGGCTGACAATATCAAACGCCAGCTCGAACTGTACGCCCGGTATGGTATCACTACGGTAGGGAGCCTCGGCGAGGACCGTGAGGAGGCCGAGGCTTTCCGTGCGGTAAACGATACGCCGGCCGGCC
>JAJJPK010000016.1:0-6887 GCA_032907565.1 Cyclobacteriaceae bacterium
GGTCGCCGGTTTCTCGGCAGGCGCCTTTACCTCGGGTTCGGGTTCAGGTTTTGGTTCCGGTTTAGATTCCGGTATCAGAGGTTCCGGCTCCTGAACTCGTGTTTTCGCGACGATGTCCGGCCAGTTGTCGCCCTCATCCGTATAGCCCGACGATTTCGTGTCCGATTCTTCCCCTGGGATCGCATCGTTACCCATGGGCTTTGGGTTGCGGGGGTGAAGTACACTGAGCGCCGTAACATTGAAGAAGTATATGATGAAGATAAAGAGGGAGAGAATGAGGACGAGAAATGTTCCCCAACCAAACATGCTTTGGAACACTTCGGCCATCGCATCACCAAGTCCCCCGCCCAGGTATGCCCACTCGCCCGGACCATCGTTGAGCCGCGTCATGTATCCCAGCAACAGACTCAGCCAGAGCGTTGCAAAGAGACAAAAGGTAAAAACGGATGCGAGGCGTACGATAGAACGGTGGAACAGGATACGGAAAGACCAGGCGAACAAAAGCGGGGGGATGAAGAATGCAGATATTCCGAACCACCGGAAAATAAAGTAATGCGAAACAATGGCACCGTACAGTCCGAGCCAGTTCTTCGCTTCCTTGCCCGACTCAATCAGCGCCCTGTCGCCGCCAGCCATTACAATGCTCTGATCGGCCTTGCCCGTAAAAAGGTACGAAACAAAGGCAGTAAGTAGGAACACGGAGGTAAGGAGCAGAAAAAATCCAAAAGCAAGTTTTAACCTCGGGTCCTTAAAAAATCCGAAACTGAATTTCGCTTTCTTCGCCTTGTCCTTTTTCTCTTTGGAGGTCCTGAAGGTATTTGACTTAGCCGTATTTTTCGCCATCGTACTGAATTCGCAAAACTACGGAAAAACATTTAAAATAGCCCGTTGAGCGGCTCCCTATGGAGGGGCGTAACATTGATTTGCCCTATCCCCGAAACCGGTGGGCTCCCAGGCACAGCTTCAACGCACATTTTCACTAACTTACCATGTAGTTCTGTCAATTATCCACCCATGTCCTTTGAGCTGTCAAGGAGAAAGGATCTCACTGCGCTATTCGCAGGCCTTGCGGCAATCAGTTCTTTTCCCTACGTGTTCATCTTTCCTGGCGACCCGCCGTTCCTCAGGATTTCCGCAGGTCTCTTTTTTCTCGTTTGCGTCTCGGCCTACTGGTTGAACCACAAGGGCAGGCACTTCGTCGCAAAGCACCTGCTGTTCCTGGGTGCGAATGTCTACCTGTTGATCACGGCTTCCGCTTTCGGCCGGGCCACCGGTGAGCAACTGCTCTACATCCCGGTGATCTTTGGCGCTGTACTGATCTATGACTTTACTGAAAAACGCAGTCTCATCTTTTCAATTGCTTTCTCCCTGCTCTGTTTGTTGACGCTGGAACTCACTGATTACAGGTTGCTGAATGTGGAACTGACGCCCGAGGAGCAACTCGGATACTATTACGGCAACATTGCGCTGACGTTTGTTCTTTCAGTGGTCGCAGCACTGTTCTATTTCCTGTTATACGCGCGTCAGAATATGCGCAATGAGCAGGTCATCCGGACGTCGCGCGAATCGGAAAGGATCATCGCCTATTTCGCGACCAGCCTTTACGGCAAGAACACTGTGGAAGAAATCCTCTGGGACGTTGCCAAGAATTGCATTTCCCAATTGGGTTTCGCCGACTGCGTTATTTACCTGGTGAACGAGAAAACGAATCAGTTAGAGCAAAAGGCAGCGTATGGCCCGAAGAATCCCGATGCGTTTGAGATTGCCAACCTGATTACCATTCCGGTCGGCAAAGGGATCGTCGGTACAGTGGCGCAGACCGGTGTTGCGGAAGTCATTAACGATACGTCGAAAGACCCTCGCTATATCGTCGACGATGAGCGACGCTTCTCCGAGATCACCGTACCGATCGTGTATGAAAATAAAGTCATCGGGGTAATTGACTCGGAGCATCCGCAAAAGAATTTCTTTACCGACACCCACCTTCGCATACTCACGATCATCGCGGCCTTGTGTTCGAATAAGATCATTAAGGCACGGGCAGAGGAAGAGATCGTGCAAGCCACCATTGCGCGCCTTGAGGCGGAGAAGATCCGGGAAGTCGACCGGGTGAAGTCGCAGTTCTACGCACACCTCTCCCATGAGTTCCGCACGCCGCTCACGTTGATCCTGGGACCGCTCGAGGAAATGATCCGGAAGGCCGGGTCTGCTGACGACCTGGATCAGCTTAAGATGATGCGGTCTAACGGGCAGCGGCTTCTTCAACTCATCAACGACCTTCTGGAATTATCGCGTCTCAATGACGGCGTACTAAATCTTGAACTCGCAAGGGCCGACATCGCGTCGCTCGTTCGAACCACGGCGACAAGCTTCCATTCTCTGGCCGGACAAAAACAACTTGAGATCGATCTTGCCGTTGCCGTCGAGCCTTTCATGATGGCATTCGACGCCACCAAGGTCGAGACTATTCTGATCAACCTGATATCCAACGCTATAAAATTCAGTCCGCCGTCCGGCACCATCGAAGTACGGACGGGTATGTCGTCGGGATACTTTACCGTTGCCGTTACAAATCGGTCCCTCCACATCCCGACCAGCCAGCTCGAGACCATCTTTGAACGAAAACTTTCCCAAGGGGACGGCAACGGTACCGGTGGTCCAACACACCACGGGATAGGACTGGCACTCTCGAAGGAGTTGGCAGTAATTCACGGGGGCACCATTCACGTAACGTCCGACCAGGACGGAACCCGTTTCACTTTGTCGCTACCCGCTGCACTGCATGCCCCCGGAGCTGGCCAATCACAACCTTCAAAGGAGCATCCCTCCGTCGCACCATACGATATCGACATGGACTCCATCAGCGACAGCAAACGGCCGGTGGTTTTGATTGTGGAAGACAGCGACCAGCTGAGGCTGTTCCTGCGTCGGATACTGGAAGACGACTTTGAATTGGACGAGGCTACTAATGGGAAAGAGGGCCTTATGAAGTGCAGTGAAATCGTTCCGGACCTTGTCATAACGGATATCATGATGCCGGAAATGGATGGGCTGGAGCTTTGCCGGCGGCTCCGGGAATCACAGCCCTGGCCGACCTGGACAGCAAGCTTGAAGGCCTCCAAACCGGAGCCGATTATTACCTTGCCAAGCCTTTTGAACCCCGCGAATTGCTTACGGCATCCAACAACCTGATCACCCAGCGACGACGCCTACGTGACCATTTCGGGCGCAAGATTATGCTCAAATCCCAGGAATGGGACAAACTGAATGCCGACGAACTCTTCCTGCAGAAGCTTGTCGCATTGGTGGAGCATCATTTGTCGGACACCGATTTCTCTGTAGAACACCTGCAAAAAGAACTAGGAATAAGCCGGATGCAACTTCACCGGAAACTCAAGGCCCTTACCGACAAGTCGGCCACGGAATTCATCCGAACGATCCGGCTGAAGATTGCCGCTGAAAAACTCCAGGCAGGGCAGGATAACGTGTCGCAAATAGCCTATCAGGTCGGTTTTAACAGCCTTTCGTATTTCACCAAGTGCTTTAAGGAACAATTCGGGGTCATTCCATCGGCCTATGCGGCAAAAAATTAACCTCCGAAGCGCCCCGCTGGCTCTAGGCCGTATTTAAGTGACCTGAACGTTCGATTGAAATGGCACACCTGCCATTGCGGCTGCCCCTGCATCTATTAATAATGGGCCTAAATCAACGATTTACGCAGTATGTTACACTTGTTGTAATCGTTGTTACAAGCGTTATATTGATGATTGACTGAAACTTACGACCTTTACCCGTGAGGATTTGGGGAATCGTGGGTTTGTGTTTCTATTTTAGCTACAAGGTTTTAAGGAAATAGAGACTTAATTATTAGGGATAATCATTAGGTTTTAATCTTAAACAGATCCGCCTGCCCGAATCCTCATTTTTTACCTCACCCACCTTAAATCCTGTCCTTCCATCGAAATTTGACCCCTTTGGCCGCGAAGCGGCTCGTGATCTCGTTTTTGGCCTCTAATTTTGCATGTAACTGAACCCCAGTACTTTTTAACCAACCGATTTAGCATGAAGCGCAAATTGTTTTATCCCGTGGGTGCAGTTCTCGTTGTATGCAGCCTTCTGGCGTGCTCGGACGAGGAAGACAACGCCCCCTTGGAAGGTATTTGGCAGGGTACCTCCGCTCAAGCTAAGTTCTATCCCGCAGGATCACCCGTCGCGGTGTACGATGAATCCTTGCCCAACTTCTCTCCCGTCATAGAATTCCGGCAGGATGGAACCGCCTCAGTCGACGTGGACGGCAATGTGACGACCGCAAGAAACTCGTGGCAAACGTCGATTTGCAGAACGACTTTTTCGGAGCATCCGAGACCTTCACCATCAAGGCTCTAACGAGTCGTTCCCTGGTGCTGGAGTATATTAAGGAAGGAGACGTCGAAGTCCCAGACGTGGGTGTCGTTGAAGGCAAGCTCCAACTCACGCTGACTTTCGAACGCGTTGAATGACGATAGCTAGCCGCGCATAGCGGGTGTGGCACTTTTCATCTCCGAGAGAATCCTTCGATTAATGCGACGCACAAAACCTGGTCCTTCGTAGATGAACCCTGTATACACCTGGATAAGATCTGCTCCAGATCGCAGGCGTTCGAGCGCATCATCGGCTGACATGATTCCTCCACATCCGATGATGAGAAAATCAGGACCTAATTGACGTCGCAGATATCGAACGACGTCGTTTGCGCGCGCACGCAGGGGAGCGCCGCTTAAGCCTCCATTACCAATCCGTTGGATCTCCGCGACGGGCGTCGAGAGTCCTTCACGTGATACCGTGGTGTTGGTTGCGATCACACCGTCTGCGTGCGTCTCCCGGAGAATAGCTACAACGTCATCGAGCTGTTCGTTTGAAAGGTCCGGGGCAATCTTCAGCAGTACAGGCCGCGGCACCTCGCGCGCCAGGCTGCGTTGTTTGATCGCTCCGAGCAGCTGACTTAACGGTTCGCGCTCCTGAAGCTGACGTAGTCCGGGCGTGTTCGGAGAGCTTACGTTCACAACAAAATAGTCCACATAGGGATATAGTGCATCGAAGCACTGCACATAGTCGTTCAGTGCATCTTCGTTGGCTGTAGACTTATTTCTACCGATGTTGCCGCCGATGATTACACGTGAGGTGCGTTGCGCCAGCCGCCTTGCTGCCGCGGAAGCCCCGTCGTTGTTGAATCCCATGCGATTGATCAACGCCCTATCCGCCGGAAGTCGGAAGAGGCGCGGCTTTTCATTGCCGGGCTGTGGCCGGGGGGTTACGGTACCTATTTCAATGAAACCGAAACCAAAGGCTGCTAAAGAATCCACCGCCTTCGCGTCCTTATCAAAGCCAGCCGCCAGCCCTACGGGGTTCCTGAAGGTCAGCCCCAAAAAATGGCGCTCAAGACGTTTGTCGTTAACTTCAAATAAATATCGAAACAACCTGTCAAAACCCGGTAGTTTACCCGTAAATTGGAGCAAGTGGAACGTGAGGTGATGTATCTTCTCCGCATCCAGGAGAAAGAGCAGCGGACGGATCAGTTTATACATGCGGACCCAAAGATACAATCTATCTGGGAGGGTTGAATATTTGTTGAAATTTGTCGTACAATTGCAGGAATTTTAAAAACACATACAATGAAAAAGGTATTATTTACAGCATTGCTCGCAACGGCGATTTCGGTTACTGCATCCGCCCAAACACGTATTGGTGGACTGCTGGGTTTTGGATCCGAGATCGAGAGCCTGGCCCTCGGTGCAGTCGGGGAATTCATGATCCAGGACAACATGGGAATCTCCCCGCAGGTTGTGTTCTTTTTCGGCAAGAAGGAAGGAGACTTTAAAGAATCTCTGTGGGAAATCAACGGTAACTTCAACTACTATTTCCTGCAAGAGAATGTAGACCTGTACGGTCTCCTGGGGCTCAATATCGCGAGTTATAAGGTAAAGTACGACGGCCCTTCCTTGCCTGGATTCTCGGCGAGTGCATCGGATACAGAAATAGGTCTTAATCTGGGTCTTGGCGCAAATTTCCCTGTAAGCAATGACAGCATACTACCTTTTGCTGAACTGAAGTATGTGATCAGCGACTTTGACCAGCTGTGTATATATGCTGGTGTGAAGTTCATACTGCCATAAACTGACGCCCCGAACTACGTTCGTTTCACCCCAACCGTGAAGCAGAACGTAGTTCTGTTTTACCTAAAACCGTGAAGCGAACGTAGTTCTGCTTCACGGTTTCACGGCTTTTGGAAACTTCCTCAAAGCTTTTGCTACCAAACCTGCGAGCGCCCTCTGCACCTGACCCGGATGCAGGTTTGTAGTTCCCTCCGCCTCCCAGATCGGTCGCCTCGAGTTCCCTTTGTAAATCTGCAAAACAACAAGGCCTTCACTGTACGACTGCGTCCAATAACGCGACCGGTCCATCATCGCGGGGTCATTAGCCGGCGTTTCACCAAGCCTCCCGAGGTCGTCGTTGCGGTTGATGTTGTATGAACCTGCCACGTAGTCGACCGTGAAATCCGCCTCGGCCTCTTCTGTGAAGACATATCCCTTTGGCTCCAGTTCATTTCGAACATATTCTTTCACCCAACCGTAAAAAGCATCTTCGGAAATAGAAAGCTCCTCGCTTGTAATGGTGAGTTCGCCCTTCACCACTCTGAAGGTCTTCAGTCCGCGTAAGTCCGTCTTCTCAAAGTCCGAAACCTTTACCTTCTGCGCCAACAGACTTGCTGGTATCAATAAGACGACTGAAAACACACACGATCCAATCCATCGTACCATACCATAAGGTACCAAATTAGACGCGGAATGAGGAGTGGGAACCATCATTTTTGGGTCTCGACACGTCACCGCCCTTCGACAAGCTCAGGA
>JAJJPK010000017.1:0-72890 GCA_032907565.1 Cyclobacteriaceae bacterium
ACAAAGGCTGAGCCGCTTTTTTTGACTGCCGGCCGAACGGCGCGGGACAGAATACGTATCATAGGATATCATAGGGTAAAACAGTCAGGCACATTTTTTGACGCCGGCAGAGTAACAACAGTAAACAAGCATTAGATGAAACGAACGGTTTTTGCAGTTGTATTTCTTTTGGGTCTGGGCTGGCAAGTATCTGCGGAAACCTTCGCGGATTCGGCGAGACTCGAAGCAAAGCCTTACTACGGAAAGGAGGCACGGATTATTGTTTACCTGCTAAACAATAACCATTACAGCAAGATCAAGTTTAATGATTCCCTGTCATCGGTCATCCTGGATGAATACATACAGACCCTTGACAATAACAGGACCTACTTCCTGGCGTCCGACCTCCAACAATTTGAAAAGTACCGGTACAAGCTCGACGACCTGACAGAAGCCGAAGACGTTAGCCCGGCGTATGTCATTTACTCTGTTTTCGCCCAACGCTTCCGGGAACGAAACGACTATATCCTGAACAACCTGGTTAATAAGGAATTCGACTTCACGGTCGACGAATACTACGAAAGCGACCGGTCCAAAGAGCCCTGGGCCAAGGACACGGCCGAATTGAACGACGTCTGGAGAAAGATCATCAAGAGCCAGGTACTCAGCCTCAAGCTTGCCGGCAAGAAGCCGGAAGACATCCAAAAGACCGTTGCCGGTCGGTATGAACGGCTTGCCAAGTCGATGAGTCAGTTCAACTCGGAGGACATATTCAGCATGTACATGAATACGATCACGTCCGCTTACGACCCACACACGAACTACTTGTCTCCGAAAGCAGCGGACTTGTTCAAGCAAAGCATGAGCCTTTCCCTGGAAGGAATCGGCGCGCGGCTGCAGACGGAAAACGACTATACGAAGGTGGTAGAGATCGTACCCGGCGGACCGGCAGAGAAGAGCAACGCCATCCATCCCAACGACCGCATTACGGGCGTGGCGCAGGGTGAGGACGGCGAGATGGTAGACGTGATCGGATGGCGCATCGATGAGGTCGTCAAACTCATTAAAGGACCCAAGGGCACGAAGGTGAGACTGCAGATACTACCTGCAGCTACCGGCATCGCAGGACCTCCCGTGGAGATTACCCTCGTCCGCGACAAAATCAAGCTCGAGGACCTTCATGCTTCCAAGAGCATAATCAACTACAAAAAGGATGGAAAAGATTTGAAGTTGGGTGTCATTGTATTGCCAAGCTTCTACATGGACTTCGAAGCCCGCCAGCGGCGTGACCCCAACTATGTCAGCACCACACGCGATGTGGCGCGACTCATTCGCGAACTGGAAGCTGAGAACATCAGTGGTCTTGTGCTCGACCTGAGAAACAACGGCGGCGGTTCCCTTGAGGAAGCAATTAACTTGACGGGCCTGTTCATCAAAGACGGTCCTGTCGTACAGATCAAGAACTCCGCCAACAAGGTTGAGGTACAAAAAGACAATGATCCCACCGTCGTTTACAGCGGGCCGCTGGTAGTGCTGACCAATCGCTTCAGCGCTTCCGCGTCCGAGATATTTGCTGGCGCGATTCAGGATTATAACCGCGGAGTTGTAGTGGGTGAGTCAACGCACGGCAAAGGAACGGTGCAGCAAGTGATCGACCTGAACCGGTTCTTCAACGAGCCTGGCGTTCAGGTCGGTGAGCTGAAGCTGACGCTCCAGAAGTTTTATCGCGTGACCGGCAGCAGTACGCAAGTGAAGGGTGTCATTCCTGACATCAAACTTCCCACACCCTACGATCCCGAACAATTCGGTGAGCGCTCGTACCCCAACGCAATGCCCTGGGATGAGATCAGTGGCACGATGTACCAGCGTACACCACTTATCAATCCTTCGATCATCGCTAAGCTGAACCGGGCCTATAACGAAAGGCTCAGGACGGACAGCAGCCTTAACCGCTTTGTGAAGGAAACAGACGAGTTTCGAAGGAGTCTTAGCGAGACGCGCGTGTCACTGAATGAAGCGACCCGCCGGGAGGAAATGGAGAAAGCAAACCGGGATTCTTTAAGCACACTGAGCACCCGGATACGGAGCGCGGAGATTCCACCTGTTGAAGATTTGTCCGAGCTGACAGACGAGTACCTGCGCGAGGGCTTGCTCGTCCTTTCCGATCTTATTGCAACGAAAATCGGCTGACAGGAGCATCGCAGATTTTTGGAAGCGGCCGATACATTCGTATTTAATCGAATGTATATTGCCGGAGTCTACCTGCGCCTGACTCCATGAGTGAAGAACTTCTCAAAGCCATCATTCAGCTTTTTGCCATTGTTGCCCGGGAACGGATCACGGACGACGAGCGCAATAACATCAAGGAGTTTCTCAGCCATCATCTCAACCGTAATGAGATCAAGTACTACCTTGAATTGTTTGATGAGTTCGCCCGGACCTACCGGTTGCAACCACTGGTCGAACTTACTTCTCTGGATGAGGAGACCGCGCAGTTTGTGGATGACTGGTCGAGGATCATGCAGATCGTTCGACAAGTCAACCAGGCGCTTACGATGCAGCAAAAGCTCGTACTCGTCGTAAAGATCATCGAGCTGGTCTATGCCGATACCACACTTTCTGAGCGGCAAAGCAACCTCATCTTTTACATCGGGCAGGGCCTGCGAATCCCACGACAGGACATCGAAGCTCTGCAACAGTTTATCGTCGGCCAGGATATCGATGAACTGGCCTCGCGAAATATCCTCATCATCGATGAAGGGTCCGGACACGATACGCACCCCGGCCCCCGGATGGTGGAGCGAAACCTTACCGGCCTCATCGCCATTCTCCGGCTACCGGATGCGGAGGTCTATTTCGTCAAGTACCTGGGCATCTCGGTTCTATTTCTCAATAGCGTACCCCTCCGGAGCCGCATGATCGACGTATTCCCTCCGGGAAGCACCATTCGCGGCAACAAGATAGAACCGATTTACTACAGCGATGTAGTGGCGAAGTTTCTGACTGAAGAAAACCGCGCTGCCCTGACCTTTACTGCCGAGCACATCTTCTACCACTTCAAGAGCGGCAAGGCGGGACTTCAGAATATCAACATCGCTGAAAAGGGCGCCAAGCTTATTGGTATTATGGGTAGCAGTGGGTCGGGAAAATCCACGCTCCTCAATGTGCTGAACGGGTCGGAGAAACCCTCGAGCGGTCGGGTCCTGATCAACGGTGTTGACATTCACAAAGATCCCGATGCGGTAGAGGGTATCATCGGCTACATACCCCAGGACGATCTTCTTATGGAAGATCTGACCGTCTTTGAGAACCTGTACTATGCCGGTAAACTTTGCTTTCGTCACTATACCGACGCACTGTCAGACATCAGGCATCTCAAAGTGGGCAACCCGCTCAACAAGACAATTAGTGGCGGTCAGAGAAAACGCCTGAACATCGGCCTGGAGCTGCTCCGTGAACCCACCGTATTATTCGTGGATGAGCCAACCTCCGGACTCTCATCGAGAGATTCGGAAAACATCATGGACCTGCTGAAGGAACTGTCGCTGCGAGGAAAGATGGTGTTCGTGGTGATTCACCAGCCGTCGTCCGACATCTTCAAGATGTTCGACACACTCATCATCCTCGACACGGGCGGCTTTCAAATTTACTATGGCAATCCTGTGGAAGCCGTCATCTACTTCCGTGAGATCGTGAACGCTGCCAACAAGACTCAGGGTGCTTGTCCGGAATGCGGAAACATCAATCCGGAACAAATCTTCAACATCATTGAAACGAAGATCGTCAACGAATACGGTAGGCTTACCAATACCCGGAAGGTAAGCGCTGCACAATGGTACCAGTACTTCAAGCAACGCATTCGTGTTCCTCACCTCGAGCACGTGTCGGAGCCATTGCCGGTGGTGCAAAAGATTCCGAACGCGTTCAAACAGTTCCGCGTGTTTTTCACCCGCGATGTGCTGTCGAAACTGGCAAACCGCCAGTACCAGGCTGTGAACCTTCTCGCGGCACCTCTACTCGCGCTGTTCATCTCCTTTATGGTGAAATACTATAACGTGGTAGGTGTGGAGTCGCCTGCTTATTCCTTCTATGAGAACGACAACATTCCGGTATACTTTTTTATGAGTGTGGTGGTGGCGTTGTTTCTGGGGCTGACCATGAGTGCCGAGGAAATCTTTCGCGACCGTAAGCTGCTCAAGCGAGAACGGTTTCTGCACCTGAGCAAGGGAAGCTACCTGTTCGCTAAGATCGCGGTGCTGTTCACGATTTCTGCGATCCAAACGATCTGTTTTGTTGCGGTCGGGAATCTGGTACTGGAAATCCCCTTGACTGAACTGCGGTATTGGTTTATCCTGTTCAGTTGTTCGTGCTTTGCCAACCTGCTTGGGCTTAACATCTCCGGTGCGTTCAGTTCTGCAGTGACGATCTATATTCTCATCCCCATACTGATCATCCCGCAATTGCTGCTCAGCGGCGTCGTGATTCGGTTTGAAAAATTCAATCCGATGGTGACCAAGCCCGTGGGCGTGCCCTGGATCGGTGAGATAATGGCATCGCGATGGGCATTCGAAGCTTTTATGGTAACCCAGTTCAAGGATAACCCTTTCGAGCGCATGTTTTATGACCTCGACAAGGAGGTGGCGATAGCAAACTACAAGAGGCTGTATTACATACCTGCACTCGAAACGAAATTGGCCTATGCGCTGAGCCAACGTCGGCACTGGAGGAACCCGGAAAACGAGGATTTGAGCGCGGCGCTGGCGCTCTTACGTGGGGAAATCGGGTCAGAGCTGTCGAGAGTAGGGGAAGACAAATTTCCGATGTGGGACCACCTGGCGATCGGCAAATTCGACTCGGTTGCATACGATTCAGCGTCCGCTTTTCTGAAAAGGCTGAAACAGTATTATCTCTTCAAGTCGGTCCGGGCCAGCAAGGCAAAAGACTCATTGGTCAGCACAATGACGAATACAGACGAACGATTGGCAGCATTCAACGATATGCGCCGACGGTACGTGAATGAGGCAGTCTCCGATGCGGTGAAGAACGCCACGACCGATTTCGTCGTGGAGTACGAAGGAAGGCTGGTCCAGCGCATCTATCCAATATACCAGGACGAGCACCGGCCGCGCCATGCACTCGACTTTTCCGCGAACCTGTACCAGCCTACGAAGCACTTCCTCGGCCGGTATTACGACACGCTTTATTTCAACCTTTGCGCCATTTGGTTTATGACTTTTTGTTTATTTGTGACAGCGTATTTTGATGTGTTTCCAAAAATCATCCGCGCTTTTGAACGAAGAAAGTATAGACGAGTCTAGTGTTCCCCTAAGCCTATGAGGACTATCGCAATTCTAACTGCAACAGCCCTGCTGGCTTTCACTTCGTGCCGGCAAAACCGGGCAGTGGAAAATGCAGACGCCACAGATCCCCAGGAATGGCCGCAACTGGATGAATTTCACTTCGTGATGGCAGAAAGTTTTCACCCCTATGCCGACTCCGGAAACCTGGAGCCGGCGAGAAAGTATGCCGCCGAACTGGCGTCTCTCTCTGAAACCTGGGCCAGGGAACCGCTGCCGGAAAAAGTGAACGACGAAACCACGCGCGCCTTGCTCAACGAGCTGAGTAGGGAGACCGCTGCCTTCCGCGAAATGGCGTCAACTGCGTCTGACGACAGTCTTGGCGCATCGCTAACGTCCATACACGACCTGTTTCATAAAATCCAGGACTCCTGGTACAGTTCTGCGCACGTGGACCCAGAGCACTAACCTAACATCAACCTGCCCGGCAGGCACCTCAACACTTCAGCACTCCAACACTTCAACACTTCAACACTCAAGATGCACTCTACTGTAGTAACCCCCTCGGAAAAGAAAACTTTGTGGTCAGTGATCACGGCGTCCTCCGTAGGCACGCTGATCGAATGGTATGATTTCTACATTTTCGGTAGCCTGGCCATTACGATATCTACCCAGTTCTTTCCCAGTGAACATCCAACAGCTGCTTTCCTTTCTACACTGGCTGCTTTCGCCGTCGGGTTTGTTGTACGCCCGTTTGGTGCGCTCGTGTTTGGTAGGCTGGGCGACATGATTGGGAGAAAGTACACGTTCCTGCTTACGCTTATCATCATGGGAACATCGACGTTCCTCATCGGGCTAATCCCATCCTACAAAACCATCGGTCTTGCAGCTCCTTTTATTGTAGTAGTGTTGCGTTTGCTGCAGGGCCTTGCCCTGGGCGGGGAATATGGCGGCGCTGCGACGTACGTTGCCGAACATTCGCCTGCTGCAAAAAGGGGTTTTTATACGAGCTTTATTCAGACTACTGCTTCCCTTGGGTTCTTTGTTTCCCTTGCGGTTATCCTACTTGTGCGGCTGAATCTGAGTGAAGAAGCATTTGAATCCTGGGGATGGAGGCTGCCTTTTCTATTCAGCATCTTCCTCGTTGCCATATCCATCTACATACGGCTGCGGATGAAGGAGTCGCCCTTGTTTGCCAAGCTCAAAGCCAGTGGTCAGGTGTCCCGAAACCCTATCCGCGAAAGCTTTGGAAAGAAGGAGAACCTGAAGTTTGTATTGATCGCGCTTTTCGGCGCAACAGCCGGTCAGGGGGTGGTGTGGTATACCGGTCAGTTCTATGCGTTGTCCTTCATTCAAAAGACCTGCAGCATTGAGTTTGTCCAATCTTATTATATCCTGGCCGTAGCCTTACTCCTGGGAACGCCGCTGTTCATTTATTTCGGTTGGCTCTCCGATAAGATCGGCCGGAAGGCGATTATGATGGCGGGGCTTCTCTTCGCCGTCATTCTTTACCGCCCGATATATCAACGAATGTATGACCTTGCCGACACGTCGGCCAAGACCGTGCTGTCGGAAACCAACGGCCAGGAGGAAAACGGAGCACAGGTTCGCACGCTCATGTACGCAGACGGCAGTGCAATGAAAGCAACGATGGTCGCCGAATCGGTTACCCGTGAAATAACGCTTGGCACGTCCGGCTTCTGGTCGATGGTGCTCTTGATATTCATCCAGATCGTTCTCGTCACCATGGTGTACGGCCCCATTGCGGCCTTCCTGGTTGAGTTGTTCCCGACGCGCATACGATACACCTCCATGTCGCTGCCGTATCACATCGGCAACGGCGTCTTCGGAGGGCTTACTCCGTTGATCGCTTCAAGTCTCTACGAGGCCAGCAGGATCAACAATCCTCCGGATGGCGATCCGTACGTGGGCCTGCTGTATCCAATCGGGATTGCTGCGATTACACTCATCATCGGTTTGATTTTCCTTTCCAACAAGCGCCGCGCCGACGTGAACGATTAATTTCCGTAACTTCCTCGCATGAGCAAGAAGCAGGTGGTGCAGGTTGGTAAGCGCAAGCTGGAAATCTCCAACCTGGAGAAGGTGCTGTTCCCGGACGATAACATCGTCAAGGCCGAAGTGATCGAGTATTATCTTCGGATTGCACCCACGCTACTTACCCACATCAAGGGACGCGCATTGACACTGATCCGTTTCCCTGACGGAATCTACGGCGAAAGCTTTTATCAGAAGAACAGACCTGAATGGGCGCCCGACTGGATTGAATTTGTCGAACTCGGAAAAGAAAAGAAAGACTACATCGTGGCGACCGAACCCGCCACGCTGGTTTGGCTTGCCAACCTTGCTGCACTTGAGCTGCACCAGCTGCACAGCAGGAAACCGGTATACGATTGTCCCGACTATATGGTCTTCGACCTCGACCCGCCTGAAGGCTACGACTTTACCGCAGTAGTCGGGATAGCCCTGGAGTTACGAACTTACCTGGAGTCGTTTGGTTACACTCCGTTTGTAAAAACGACCGGCGGCAAGGGCGTGCACGTGTGCTGTCCAATTGAACAGAAATGGGACTTTCATACGGTGTTCCTTGCAGCCGAAGACCTCGCGAAGCCTTTTGTTGAGCAACGCTCCAATTCGCTGACACTCCAGATCAGGAAGGATGCGCGTAAAGGACGCGTCCTGGTAGACATTTTCCGTATCCGGTCCGGCCAAAGCATTGTGTCGCCTTACAGCCTGCGCGGCCGCAAAGGGGCACCTGTGTCCATGCCATTAACATGGGATGAACTCAGTCTGCTCAAAGCACCAGTAGAACACAACATTCGTACGGCTGTACAGAAGGTCATGGATGATGGGGATGCATGGGAGGGGTTCGATGCTTTTGCTGTCGACCTTCACACGCACCGGAAAAAGTCCGTAACAAAAACCAGGGACTTGCCGCCATCACGAAAGAGAAAGACGCCCGGACAGCTTGAGACGTATGCCAAGAAACGCGACTTCGACAGAACGCCAGAGCCGGCAGCACATGTCATCGACGAAGCCGGAAACAACTTTGTTGTACACCGGCACCATGCATCAAGGCTGCACTACGACCTTCGCCTTGAACAGGATGGTGTGCTCAAGTCCTGGGCAGTACCGAAAGGACTCCCGCCACATCCCGGTGTGAAACGACTCGCGGTTCAGACGGAAGACCACCCGAGGGAATATCTGACGTTCGACGGAAGGATTCCAAAAGGTCAGTACGGCGCCGGTGACATGTGGATCTATGCCCTCGGCAAGTACCAGATCACGAAGGAAAAGAAAGATGGATTTTACTTCCGTCTCAGCAGCCGCGAGATCACCGGTGAATATCGGATATATCAGATCAAACCAAAAGAGTGGTTGCTGGAAAGAGTAGACACGCCGCAGATCGACTACCTTCATGGCAACATTCAACCGATGCTCTCGGAGAATGCGACCGAGCCACCTGAAGGACCAGAGTATGTTTACGAACTCAAGTGGGATGGCATCCGTGCCATGGTATACCTGGACGAGGGAACGATACGCATTGTGTCGCGAAACCAAAACGACATTACCAATCGTTTCCCCGAGTTGCTATCGGCGGAAAAAGCTTTCAGGGCTACTTGTGCCGTGTTTGACTGCGAGATCGTTTCGCTTGACGCGCAAGGAAAGCCCATTTTCAAGAAGGTGATCAACCGGTTGATGACGACGGGGGAGGCGACCATAGCTAAACTCGCCCGCTCCAACCCGGTGAACTGCTATATCTTCGACTGCCTTTACCTTGACGGTCGTCCGTTGGTAAACGAACCGCTCATGAAGCGGCGGGAGTGGATGATCGATGCCGTTCGCATGGATTCCCCATATCGCGTCAGCGAAGTCGTCGACGACGGACGTGCTCTTTTCGAGGCGGCCAAAGCGCACGGGCTGGAGGGAATTATGGCAAAAGTGCGCGACAGCAAGTATCTGCCGGGCCGTCGATCACCGTCGTGGCTGAAGATCAAGGTATGGCAAACGCGAGAAGTGGTGATCATCGGATATACCCGAGGCAAAGGCGACCGGGGAGAAACGTTTGGCGCGCTGCACATCGCGGAACAAGAAAAGGACGGGCTGCTCTATCGGGGAAAGGTAGGAACGGGCTTCGACGATGATGCCATCCGCGACATCAAAGCGCGATTGAAAAAGCTCAAGGAAATAAAGAAACCGATCACAAAAAAACTTGCGGACGACAAAGTCACAACCTGGATCGAACCCAGGATGTATGCTGAAGTTTCTTACACCTCCATCACAACCGACAAGATCTTTAGAGAACCAGTGTTTGTGAGACTGAGGCCGGACCTGGAGAAAGAGTTGAAGAATTGAAGAGTTGAAGAATTGAATAGCGCGCCCTATTAAGTTTACACCATCCTTAGCAAGTACCTCAACGTAAACACGTAAACACGTAAACACGTACATACCCCATTGACTCGCACGCCTCAGATTTTCCCTACGCCCCCGGCAAGTAACGCCAACTTCAACACTTCAACACTTCAGCACTTCAACACAATCTAACGACACACCACTCCCTTCAACTTTCCCGTCCCCTGCACGCCCAGAGCGGAGGCCTTCTGTACATCGGCGCAGGCGTTGTCGTTGCGGCCGAGGCGATGGTTGACGATGGCGCGGTTGAGCCATGCAATTCCGTATTCAGGATCATAGAGAATGGCGACGGTGTAGTCTTCAACTGCTTCTTCCAGGCGTTGCATTTTCGTGAGGACGTTTGCCCGGCAGAGCCAGGCTTTCTCATATTCTTGGGCTAGCGTAATCGCCATCGAAAAATCTTTATAGGCGCCCTCGAAGTCTTTTAGCTTTTCCCTGGCGAGTCCACGGTTCAACCAAGCTTCCGCGTCCTTTGGGGCCAGCTTCACTGCCTGGTTGTAGTCGTGTAATGCACCCTGGTAGTCGCCCCGTTCGAGGCGGTAATAGCCACGTTCCATCCATGTGTAGGATAGGGACGGGTTTTTCTCGATAGCCTCGTCGAGCATCCTTTCGAAGTCCTTTCCGCCTGTAGTCCTTACCAGAGAACTGAGGTTATAATAGGCGAGGGCATGATCCGGATCGAGGCGCAAAGCTTGTTCGTAGTCGGATCGTGCACCAGCGGGATCGCCTGCTTCCTGACGCGTCAGCCCCCGATGTACATAGTAATCCGGCTCCCGTGGGTTTAGCCGGATGGCAGAATCGAAGCAAACCAGCGCGACAGCATGGTTGCCCATTTTCCTTTCGGCAAGCCCTAGATAATTGAAAATATAATCGCGAATGCCTCCTTGTGCTGTAAGTATGCGGTCGGTACCGCCTCCTTCAAGGGATTGTCGGTAAAAGATGAATTGCGTTTCACCGGAAGCAGGGGTAGTTAACAGCTGACGGAAGTCTTCAGCAGCGAGCGCATATTGTTCTGCCTGGTAGCGGGCCAGGCCGCGCCCAAAGCGGACCTCAATGTTGTCGGGGAATACGTCGAGGTAGATGTTGTAGTCTGTAACCGCGCCTTGCCAGTCGTGCAACTGCTCCCGCACGTGGGCGCGGGCCGGATAGCCGTCGTAGTGTGCGGGGTCTATGGCCAGGCCGCGGTCATATTCCTCCAGCGCCTCCTGGTACTGGCCGGCCAGGTAGGCACGCTCTCCTGACTCAAAATGACGCTGCGCCACCCTGCGATCCTGCGCAACACCGGCGGTTACCAGCAGCACAAGGCCAATGATACCCAGATATTTGACGCGCTTGATCATTTCTTCCTCCTCTGAACATGTTAAAGTTACGTGATTTTTTAAGTCCATAACCGCGGGATTTTCCGTTAATTAGAAATGGATGGAGCAAAACCGTTTCCGCCTGCCAATTGTTCTGAGAGTATCATGGAAACCGCCCGAAAATCTACAACCAGGAAAGCGGCGCCTTCTGCCAGGAAGAAGATCGTCCGTGCGTACAGAGATGTTATGCTGAAGACCGGTAAGCCGCCGGCCTCAGTATACAGTTTTTGCCTCGAACTCGGCATCGGAGAAGAGGACTTTTACCGTGAATTCGGGTCGTTTGCTGGTGTAGAGCGCGAGATCTGGAAGGACATCATGAATTCCACGATCCGTCGCCTTACTTCAGACAAGTCGTTTCAGGGATTCTCGGCAAGAGAGAAGATGCTTGCTCTTTGCTACACGCTGCTGGAAGAGCTGACGCGGGAACGAAGTTTCATCCTCGTGCAACTGGAGCGCGGCGGAAAACTGGAGCTGGCACCGCCGTTTCTTCGCGATTTCAGGGAGGCGTATCTGAACTTTGCGGACAGCATCCTCCGTGAAGGGCAGGAGACAGGTGAAATTGCCCGTCGCCCTTACCTTGAAAGAGGTTACTCCCGACTACTGTGGCTGCACCTGGTGTCGCTGTTGATGTTCTGGAAGGCAGATGACAGTCCTGCTTTTACAACGACCGACGCCTACGTCGAAAAGTCTGTGCAGCTGGCTTTCGACCTGATGCGCAAGGGGGCGGTCGACTCCGCGGTTGACCTGGCGCGCTTCATGTTTCAATTTCGGAGGCACGCATGAAAGGCGAGGAAGAGAACCATTCCATACCGGTCTCTAAGATTCACAGGGTTACGCATTTCCTGACTACAGGCGCCCGAATCGGAAGGAATTACCTTCGGCACTACGGACGCAAACTCGTAGATCCGGATGCGCCGCGTGACCTGCTCCACGAACAAAATGCCGACGACATCTATGAATCCCTGAGCCGCCTGAAAGGCAGCGCGCTCAAGGTCGCACAAATGTTGAGCATGGATCGCAACCTGCTTCCGGCGGCGTACCAGCAGAAGTTTGCGATGGCGCAGTACAGTGTTCCGCCGCTGTCGTACCCTCTTGTGGTGAAGACGTTTCGGTCGTCTTTCGGGAAAAGTCCGGATGACATGTTCGATACGTTTACCCGCAAGGCGGTAAACGCGGCCTCCATGGGTCAGGTACACAAGGCAACGCTGGGCAAGCGTACGCTGGCTGTCAAGATCCAGTACCCTGGGGTGGCCGATAGTGTGAAATCGGATCTGGCCATGGTGCGCCCGATAGCGCTGTCCATGTTTCACCTGAGTCCTACGGAATACGATCAGTTTATCAGCGAGGTCGAGATGCGCATGCTGGAGGAAACCGATTACGAACTCGAACTGCAGCGGTCGATAGCGCTGTCCACGCGATCCAGGATGATACCGAATGTTGTATTTCCCAAATACTACCCCGAGTATTCATCGCCCCGAATCCTTACGATGGACTGGCTGGACGGTGAGCCGCTTGGTGAGGCGATGAAGCAGGGCATTCCGCCGGACCAGGCGAAGGTGCTGGGGCAGGCAATGTGGGATTTCTATCACTTCCAGATGCATGAGCTCAGGGCTGTCCATGCTGACCCCCATCCCGGCAACTTTATCCTGACGCCGGACGGTAGACTTGGGATCATCGACTTTGGCTGCGTTAAGGAAATCCCGGGTTCTTTTCATGCGTCGTATTTCCAGTTGCTGGATCCGTCGCTGCTTGAGGATGAGAAGAGGAAAGTTCGGGTCTTTTCCGACCTTGGCTTTATTTACCCGGATGATACGGCCCGCGACAGGTCGTTCTTCATCGACTTGTTTACCCAACTTGTGGCACTGCTCGGACGTCCCTTCCGGTTTGATTCGTTCGACTTTGCCGACGAGACCTATTTCAATACACTTTACGACTTCGGCGAGAAACTTGCGAACTTAAAAGAGCTTCGCCGCTCCCGAAAACCGAGGGGGGTCCGTGATGCCATCTACCTGAACCGCACCTATTTCGGACTGTATACGATTCTCCACGACTTGAAGGTAACCGTGAGGATCAAGCCGACGTATTAGGATTGAGTTTTGGAAAAGCGCGTAAGGGTCAATATTTTAGCATTTGTTGTTTCATCTTTTTGTTGAATTAACTAAATCATATGAGAGCGATCTGGAAGGGTCATATCCAATTTTCCCTCGTCACGATTCCGATTCGAATCTACAACGCCATTGATGCGGCGCAGACGATCAGCTTCAACCTGTTGTCGAAGGATGGGCACAACCCGGTCGCCTACGAAAAGAAGGACAAGGTTACGGGCAAGACGCTTAAGAACGACGATATCGTAAAGGGATACCAGTATGAACCCGGCCAATACGTGATCATAGAGCCGGAGGATTTCGAGAAGGTTCGGCTCAAGAGTACGCGTGTCATCGAAATCCAGGGCTTCGTCGACAAAGAAGAAGTGCACCCGACGCTGTATGAGGCCCCTTATTACGTGGGGCCGGACGGCGACGTTGCTGCCAAAACGTACGGCCTTCTGGCAGCCACTATGGAGGAGACCGGCAAGATTGCAGTAGGGAAGGTGGTGTTGCGCGACCGGGAAACGCCGGTGCTGCTAAGCCCGCAGCAAAACGGCATTGTGATGTACAAACTGCGCTATCCGAAAGAAGTGCGCAACATGAGTGAGGTGCCCCAGTTGATCGACGTGAAGGTCGACAAGGAACAGCTCAAGCTGGCGCGAACGCTCGTCGAGTCGATGTCCACTAAGTTTGCCAACATCGAGATGGAGGATCACTATGGGGATGCCCTTAGGGAGATCATCGAGGCGAAGATTGAAGGTAAGGAAGTGGTCACGGTAGAGCAGGAAGAGCCTAAGGTCGTCGACATCATGACTGCGCTCAAGGCCAGCATCGACGCGGCCAAGAAGCCCATGGAAAAGGCGAAGGGCAAGGCCGCTCGCGAATCAAAAGCCAAGACGACCAAAACCGCACGCAAGAAGGCGAGTTAACGGAGCTGACAGCAGTTGTCAGCCGTTTCCGAGTAAGGGCACGCAACTTTTCAATTCAATGGCGTACCTTTACGATACTGTATGGCAAAGGTCATTAAGTTTCCTCAGTCGGTTCCCGAGAAGTTTGGCGTTCAACGCGCCCGGGTGCGGCGCCAGCCGCGGGCCGATAAGCATGGCCAGCTCAGTCTCTTTACCGGCGCCAAGGTAGTCCGCCTCAGTAAGCTCACGCCTTTCGAAGAGGCCCTGATGCTGGACGAGGAAGGCGACCGTGCGGGCGCCCGGAAGCTATACGAAAAAGCCATTCGGGAGGACGACTGCCAGGCTGATGCGTACTGCAACCTGGGCATCCTTCAATTTCTTGACGGCGCCTACGCGGGCGCTATAGACAGCTTCACCCGTTGCCTGCAGATCGATCCCCGGCACTTCGAAGCACATTACAATCTCGCCAATTTATATGCGGAGGTCGGCAACTATGCCCTGGCAAAACTTCATTACCGGGTATCCATCGAAGTTCAACCCGATTTTCCCAACAGCTATTTCAACCTCGGTCTTGTTCTCGCCCTGGAGAAAGAGTATCGCGAAGCCGTCAAAGCGTTATCCCAGTATAGGGAGCTTACCGGTGACGAAGATCACAAGCAGGTCGATAGCCTCATCTTCGTTTTGCAGCAGGCGATCGATTGAGGGGTCCTACCTTTGCCTTTTCAAGTTTACGCAGAATCTTCATCGCGCGGCTTCGGAATCCAGCCGTTCCGTAGGGTAGTTGGTCTTCCAACACCAGCGCAAGTTCCCTCGCAATTTCTTCGTTGTGCTCCGCGATGTTTGCACAAACCGTCATGGCAAATACCTTGACGGCAACCGCCTCGCCGGGATCCATAAGTCGGGCAAAGCATGCGTTGACGGCCCGCCCATGCAAGCGTTTTGGAATGGTTGCAAATTGTAACATGCGCATGACATTCCGCCGTACACCCGCCGGTTCATCCGCCGTTTCCACCAGCCGGAGAAGCTTCCCAATTTGAGGTGTAATCCATTCCGGGCACCGCTCTACGCAATAGCTTAATGCCCAAGCAGATTGTAGTCTCACGACCCCCGTCCTTTGGTAAAAAAGACTAAACAATTCCTCAAATATCTCCCTCTTAACACACACATAATCAATCACTTGATTGAGTGCTTTCTTACTAATCCGGTGACGTAAACGATCGGCAATTTCCATTCAAAGGAATTAATGATCAGTTGTCGGCGGAAAAGGCGAATAGTACGGTGGCCGTGCTGGCATTACACTCGAAAGAATAACTTGCTCGGGTTACAATTGTCGCGGGCATATGGGAGTTTTTATCGCAATCTTGTCGCTGTTGGTTTTCGAGATCGGCCTTTGCCTTTTCCTGTTTTTCAAAAAGAAGTCGGCTGCCTTCCGGCACTAATGAGCATGGCTATCACGAAAGAGATAATCGCCGCCACGAATCCAAACATGAAGATGTTGTACGCCAGGCGCAGGTACTTGTACTTTCTGCCCAACACCTTCCCGAGGTAGTAGATATCCTTGATCAGGCTGCCATACAGGTAGTTACCATCCTTCATCATTTCTTTCATCGCCCATTCATAGGTTTCAATCTCCATCCCGTAGAAGTTTCCGAAAAACAGCAGGTTCGTCCGCTTATTCTTGATGTCCTCGCGGTTGAATGTACCCGTTGAGATATTCGGACGTATGGCAAGGATGGCCGCCACCATGGTGGTGAGGCAGACAGTAACCAGAATAATGGTTGGGATTACCAGATCCATGTTCTCTTCCACCTTCCGAACGAGCACGGAAACAACGATCGACAGGATAATTGAATTGATGGTAATGAGGATGTTGGCCTTGTTGTCGGCCATGTCGCTGAGAAGGATGTGGTTATGCGACGTGGTGCGGAACATCGTCTCGATCCCGCGATCGGGCTTGAGGCTTTTCTGACGCTCCAGCCGGGCCTTCAGCCGGACCAGTTCGCTCTCAAGTTCTTCGACTTTCTTAGCGTCAGGCAAAGGTTCACCCAATGCCTTTCGCAACTCGCTGATGTTCTTTTTCTTCTCGCGCTCGAGGACGGTCTTTCCATACGGCGTGTGGTACCGGTGGCGTTGCAGAAAGTCCAGTGTGGTCTGCATCCATTCCTTTTCCGGTATCGTCTCGCCCTTTTGCGCCTCCCATTCTTCGCGTAGCCTTTGGCTGTGTTGCAGGTGGTCTGGCTGGGATAGCTGGAACAGGTCAGCGTCGCAAAGCACCTTGCTCACCATCGAGTGCGGTTGTTGTGGCATTCGCGTGGCCCGGATTGCGTCGGCAACCTCAACGGCCTTGCGGGTAGAGGCACCCCACTCTTTGAGCAGCTGCTGCGCCATTTCCGCCGAGGCGGCCTCGTGGTTGTCGCCACCGTTGACATAGCCTATGTCGTGAAGCCAGGCCGCCACGAGTACGGACTCCATTTCATCCGGGTTTAGGTCCGATTCCCGTCCTACAATTTCCGCGGCACGGACCACATCTTTGGTATGCTCCAGGTTATGGTAGGTAAGCCGGTCAAATACAGCGTTGTTGAACGTTTCCTCTGCGAATGCCTTTGCTTTTGTAATAAGCGCTGTTTCCATAGTTCAGACCGGCTAAAGGTAGAACATTTAGTCTAATGCCTCCAAGACCGCGTGGCTTGCATAGCAGCACGGGAATAGCCTAACTTGGACCTCCTTACTGCATGAGGATACTACTGGCAATCATAACGTCGCTGGCGATAGCAAGCCCCGTGTTGACGCGCGCGCAAGCGGAGCATACGCTTTTTCTGATCGGCGATGCGGGAGAGCCCTTCTTCGACAACCCTGTAGGACCCTTCCTTCGCGACCGCATAACTCAAACGACCAATCCATCCACCGTTCTGTTCCTGGGCGACAACATCTATCCCCGCGGCATGCCCCCTAAAGGGTCGGCCACCCGCGACGAGGCGGATTCCATCCTCACCATGCAGGTCGAATGGGTGAGGGGCACCGAGGCAAGCGCGATTTTCATTCCGGGTAATCACGATTGGAAAAAAGGAGCGCGCGATGGACTCGCCACCCTGATGCGGCAGCAGCGTTTTATCGACTCCCTGCACGATGAGCGGATCACTTTTCTGCCGCGCAACGGATGCCCCGGTCCTGAGGTACTGGAACTCACAGACAAGGTCGTGCTCGTTATCATCGACAGCCAGTGGCCGCTCCATCCCTGGCATGAAGGGGTTGAAGAGGGCACCTGCGAAGCAAAGTCCGCTGCCGATATCGTGACAGCCCTTTCGGATGTGTACGCGAGCTATCCCGACCGCCGCGTGATTCTTGCCGCGCACCATCCGGTGGTCACCTACGGCGAGCACGGGGGCGTGTTTAGTCTCAAGGACCACATCTTCCCATTGACCGACGCAAACCCGAATCTGTACATCCCGCTACCGGTTATCGGTTCGTTGTACCCCGCATATCGCGCGTGGTTCGGCAACGTTCAGGACCTGCCACACCCCCTCTATCGGGCCTACGCCAGCCAAGTCAGAGACGTGATGTCGGACTACCCCGGCAGCATCATGGTCTCGGGTCATGAGCATGCGCTTGAATACGCCACCATTGGGGACAGCCATTTCATAGTGAGTGGTTCCGGATCCAAGACCACCCACGTAAAAAAGAAGGGGCATGCCGTCTTTGCCGAACCGGTTACCGGCCTCACCCAACTCGACCTGCTGCGCGACGGCTCGGTGGCCATTACGTTCTGGCGTGTCGACGAGGATCACCGCCAAGGCACGGCTGTTTACCGCGACACCATTGCAGCATTGCCTGAGACCAAAAACCCCGACGTTGCTAATGACACTCCCTTTCCCGAGACCGTACTTGTAAAAGCCAGTGGAAAATATGCCGCCAATCCATGGCATCAGCGCATGCTGGGCGAAAACTACCGTGCAGAATGGGGTCAGACGATCCGCGTTCCTGTGTTCGATATAGGAACGGAAAAGGGTGGCCTGGAACCGATTCGCATGGGTGGCGGGATGCAGACCGTGTCGCTCCGGCTTCGCGACGCCGACGGACGCGAGTACACGTTGCGCTCGGTTGAGAAGTATCCGGAAGCTGCGGTGCCGGAACCGTTGCGCAAGACCTTCGCGCAAGACCTGGTGGAAGATCAGATATCGGCTGCGCATCCCTATGCAGCGCTAGTGATTCCACCCATGGCTGCATCTGTGGGTGTCTATCATACAAATCCTAAACTTGTCTTCGTACCGGACGACCCGCGACTCGGCGTCTACCGGAAGACGTTCGCGAACATGCTGGCGCTGTTCGAAGAGCGTCCCGACGAAGACTGGTCGCACGAGCCGTCCTTCGGAAACTCCGCCAACATCATCGGCACAGAACGCCTCCTGGAAAAACTTCAGGAGGATAATGACAACAGCGTGGACGAGAAACAAGTGGTGAAGTCGCGGCTGTTTGATTTAGTGATTGGCGACTGGGACCGCCATGACGACCAATGGCGATGGGCGGAATTTGAAGAGGACAAACAGGCTACTTACCAGCCCATACCCCGCGACCGGGACCAGGCATTCTTCGTGAATGAAGGCATCCTTCCACGCTTCTGGAGCCGCAAGTGGGCGATGCCGAAGTTCGAAGGATTCGATGAAACGATCGACTGGGCGCCGGGCCTGGCCTTCAACGCCCGATACTTCGATCGCAGTTTTCTCACTGGTCTCGACCAGGACGACTGGATCCAGGCCGTGCGGGAAATACAGCAGGGGTTGACCGATAGTGTGATCGTTAGTGCAGTACAACTTTGGCCCCCTGAGATATACGCGCTGCACGGAGAAGAGGTAATACGCAAGCTGAAAGCGCGACGCGATAACCTGATGGAGCCGGCAATGGAACTGTATCGCTTTCTCGCGCGCGAGGTGGACGTAGTGGGTTCTGACAAACACGAGGCGTTCGACGTCGTCAGGCAACCGGATGGTAACGTTTTGGTGGACGTCTACAAAATAGGAAAGGAAGGTGACCGAAGGGACCACCTCTATCATCGCACGTTCAAACCGACTGAAACGCGGGAGATACGGCTCTATGGGAGGGGTGGGCTCGACCGTTTCGATATTCGGGGGGAAGCGCAATCCAGCATAAGAATTCGCGTCATAGGCGGCGACGATATGGACACGCTTCGCGACGCTTCATCCGTGAACGGTCCACGGCGGCATACGATCTTTTACGATACGCCTGCATCGTCGCACCTGGAATCAGCAGGCGAAGTTCGTGATCTCAGGGAGAACGACCCTTTGGTCAATCGGTACGAGCGGATGGCATTTCAATACGACCGCCTTGCGCCGCTCATTTACGGAAATTTTAATCCTGATGACGGTCTCTTCATTGGCGGGGGGGTGCTGTACCAGAATCACGGATTTCGCAAAGAGCCGTTCCGGCAACGCCACATTGCACTGGCCAGCATCGCACCGCGCACCAGTTCCTACAACTTGTTGTATCGGGGAATATTCACCGGCGTAGCCGGGAAATGGAACCTTGAAGTTGCCGCCGACATCAAAGCCCCCAACTTCGTCAACAACTTTTTCGGATGGGGTAACGAATCGGTCTTCAACGACGACATCGACGACGAACCAGGCATCAATGCCGACGATGCTATCGACTATTACCGCTTCCGGTTTGAAGAAATTCGTCTTACAGCCCAACTCGCGCGTCGGATAGGAGACTATACCGAACTAAAGATCGGACCGTCGTACCAACGCATAGAGTTGGAACCTTCAGATGGGGAAGACAGGTATGTGTTTGATTACGCTGAAACGTTGCCGTACAACGTTTTCGATCGCTATAACAGCTTTGCTGGATTGCAATTCGAACTCGAAAGCGCGCAACGCGACAATCCCGTGGTGACGAAGCGCGGCATGTATGCCAGACTTGCGGGCCGTGCGATGGAAGCTGTGGCTGAAGGGGAAGGGTTCACGAGTCTTGACGGATCCGTTGCGCTGTATCACACGTTCCGTTACCCCGGGCGTCTTGTCTTTGCAGTTCGCGCAGGCGGTGGCATTAATGCGGGCACGTATCCATTTTACCAGGCGCAGATCCTTGATGGCCGAACGGAGATCAGGGGATTCCGAAAGACCAGATTCTACGGAGATTCGAGATTTTATACGAACCTGGAGATGCGGCTTCAGCTAACCAGCTTCAGAACGTATCTGTTTCCCGTATCGCTGGGGATACTGGGATTCCACGATTTTGGTCGTGTGTGGTATGAGGATGAGGAAGGCATTGACCCCACGGCGCCGTCAGGGCGTTCTAACGTCTGGCATCGCACGTGGGGCGGAGGAATCTGGATGACACCGTTCAACCTCACGGTTTTGTCCGCGGAGTTAGGGCATTCGCCCGAGGGAAATTTGTTCTATTTGAGGTTGGGATTTTTGTTTTGACCCATGGGTAGAGACGCCCAATCTGGGCGTTTCCCCCATAAGAATTTCAATCACAATTTCACAAATTCCACCCTGCGGTTCGCGGCCTTTCCGGCTGCGGTGTCGTTCGATTCAGCAGGTTGGGATTCGCCTTTACCGTCGGTCTGCATGCGGTCGCCGCCGATGCCAAAGTTGTCGATAAGCGCCTGGCGCACCGAAGCAGCCCTTCGCTTAGATAGATCGAGATTATGCGCTTCGTCGCCGTCACTGTCGGTATGACCGATGATATTGATTTTTACGTCGGGGTTTTCGGTGAGCACATCTGCGATCTCCTTCAGGATGCCGAACGATTCAGGTTTGATGTCAGCAGAGTTCGTATTGAAGTAGATGCCTGTCGTCGAAAATCGACCCTCGGTAAGCAGCTTGTTACGCGTGTCGGGAGCACCCACGGCGAGGCGAAGATTTGACATGTAGTAGGTATTGCCGTCACTGGATGCGTCCTTTAGGAAGATCAGGGCATTGTACTTCACATCAGGTACAAATGCGCGCGGTAGATCCCAAACCTTGGTTTCGTTTACATAGACCCGTATGCGTTGGTTTTGTCGCCAGAGGCTTACACGCGCGAAGGTGCGGTCTTTGTTGTTGAAGCACGTCAGTTGCGACCGGTTATTCGCCATCACTTCAGTGTTGTTTTGGAAGACGCGATACCACGAACGGCCTGTTGGATGGCTGGTGGCGTCTTTGGGGTGGATCTCGATCTTCACCGCATTCGGCCACCGCGTAAAGTTGTTGGCATCGTTCCGTTCAGCGATCACGACGTCGAAACTGGGAGCGTAGAAACTGTATCCGGGGTTGCAGATGAGATCGAATTCCAGCGTAAAGTTTTCGGGCAGGGAGTTGATGAACTCCGGTGTTAGTCCGCCCTTGCTTGTGAATGCCAGCCACTGGCCTGGATAGCCGTCGATGGTTACAACCTCACCGCCGGCGTTGGTGTTCCACTTTGCAGGGAAGTCGCCAACAGCATCCTGTGCAAAGTCTTCGACGGCCAGAACCTTGTCGCCGGGAACAAAATCAAACTTTGAGTATGCGGCAAACGTAGGGGCTACAGGTGTAGACGAAGATGTACTTGAAGATGTACTTTCTGTTGTTGATGTCCCCGAACTTTCGGCGGTCGTGCCGCCGCCTGAACTGCCGCCCTCGGATGCCGGCTCGTTATCCCCCTTGACACCTTCCTCGACGCCCTTTTCCACTTCGTCCAGACCTTTGTCGATCGCTCGGTCGACCTTTTGATCTACGCGTTGCTTTGCTTTCCTCAGGATACGATCGCCGATGCCCTGGGCCTGCATGTTGTAAGGTAGTGCCAGTATGGCGATCAGTGCTGCAAGGAGTAAAGTCGATCTCATAGTATTGCTGTTCACGTTTTTCGGTATTATCGATATTGTTTTTCGGTATTATCGATATTGAAAGTATTACCTGGGCGTCTAAGCTGCAGGGCGGAATGGGTTGACGCAAGATAAATTCTTTGCGCTTTTTTTCCACTAAATTCGCGCCTTACTTTCTGGTACCTGTTTTCAGTGATGGTGAATGTCTTGTCTGCCGAACGGCTCTCAAAATCGTTTCGCGATGCATGGTTGTTTCGCGACGTGTCACTTGGCATCGCAGAAGGTGAAAAGTACGGACTCGTGGGGGTGAATGGTGTCGGAAAGACCACCCTGTTGCGTATCCTGGCGGGAAAGCTTGCCCCCGACGAAGGGACGGTTGTTGTCCGGCAGGGAGTACGGGTCGGTATCCTTGATCAAAACCCGGTGGTTGCCGACGACGTTGCGGTGCGCGATCTTTTGTTCGACGAAGAGAATGAAGCGGGCCGCGTGGTAAAGGCTTATGAGGAAGCGCTTGCGCGAGACATATCGGGGGAGGAGATGCAGCAGATTCTTCAGCGTATGGAAGAGCTTCAACTGTGGGGCTATGAATCGAACGTAAAGGAGATCATCGGAAAGCTGGGGGTACCCGACCTCGACGCAATGTACGGAAGCCTTTCGGGCGGGCAGAAGAAGCGCATTCACCTTGCAAGGGTTCTCATTGCGCAGCCCGACTTGCTCATTCTTGACGAGCCGACCAACCACCTCGACCTGGAAGCCATCGAATGGCTGGAAGACTACCTTTCTGCGGCTAAGGTCACCTTCTTTATGGTGACTCACGATCGCTATTTTCTCGACAAGGTTGCAACCGGCATTCTTGAGCTGGACAACGGCCACTTGTATACATACCCCGGAAAATATGCCGACTTTCTCACCCGCAAGGCGGAACGCGAGGAGGCGAAAAAAGCCGAAGCGGCACGTGCACGGAACCTTCTCAGGAAGGAACTGGAATGGATGCGACGGCAACCGAAAGCACGCGGCACCAAATCGCGTGCACGGATAGCCGCGATAGAAACGCTCAAGGAAAAGGCGTCGGAGGGGCCGGCAAAAAAGGAGATCAAACTCGAAGTGAGCGCGTCGAGGCAGGGAGGAAAGATTCTCGAGTTAGAACACATCCACAAGGCGTATGGTGATCACGTGTTGATCAGGGATTTCTCATACGTTTTCAAGAAGGGCGATCGCATCGGTGTGATCGGTCGGAATGGTGCAGGCAAGTCGACCTTCCTCGACATTATTACACGCCGCATCCTACCTGACAAAGGGATGGTTGTCACCGGCCTGACCACCCGCATCGGATACTTTTCACAGGAAGCTACCGAACTGAATCCTGCCATCCGCGTCATCGAAGAAGTACGATCCATTGCGGAATTCATTACGCTAAAGGACGGCACAAACCTGTCTGCCTCACGATTCCTTGAACAGTTCAATTTCCCACCGGAAAAACAATACACACCCATTGCCCGATTGAGCGGGGGCGAAAAGAAACGCCTTCAGTTATTGAAACTCCTTATGGGAGGTCCGAACTTCCTGGTGCTGGATGAGCCTACCAACGATTTCGATATCGATACGCTGAACGCGTTGGGTGACTTTCTCGAGAACTTCGGAGGCTGCCTGGTGCTCGTATCACATGATCGCTACTTTATGGATCAACTTGTGGACCAGCTGTTCGTGGTGGCAGAAGGAGAAATAACTGTCTTCAACGGAAACTACTCCGACTATCGCGACTGGAAGGCAGCGCAAATGAAGGCCGAGGAAGCGCCGGTCAAACCAGTGCGGGCCAGGCCGGAGGCGTCACCCTCATCCTCCCGAAAGCTTTCGTACCGCGAAAAAAAGGAGTTGGAACAACTGACTGTTGAGATCGAGGAATTGGAGCGTGAAAAGGCTGCTATCGTTGAATTGCTTTCGGGCGGGGAAACGGATCATCGGGCCTTACTGGAGCTGTCGAACAAAATCCGCACTCTTGATGAAGAGATTGACGCACGTACAGAACGCTGGTTAGTGTTGTCGGAGCGGGAGGGGTGAGTGCGTTTTCGGCGCAATCGAATTAAAAAGAAGTGGGCACGTTTTTCAATTTACCTGAACTTGGCTATATTTCGATGTACGTTATCTAAACCAAAACCAGGCCCGGATCTTGCTGCCGGGCCTTTTTTGTTTCTTCTTTTTTACATTGCAGCGTCCGGTATAAGTATTTTGGTTAAGTTTAGCGTATAGGTGGCAGCAACGGCTACATGAGGAATTCTTCCTTCTTTTTTTACGGAATCGCACTGGTAGCATCCGTCGGGCTAATGCTCTGGATACTCAACGTCGGAGACAAACTGCCGGCATCCGGAGATCTCGTGGTTGCACCCGTCCCGGGTCCGGCCGACTCGGGCAACGTGTTGTGGAACTCACCCCTGGCGATGATGCTCTTGCAGATTGTGGTCATTCTGCTTGTAGTGCGCATCTTTCTCGTGCTCACGGCGCGTTTGGGACAGCCACCCGTTATCGGTGAAATACTGGCAGGAATACTCCTTGGACCTTCGCTCCTGGGATTTTTGCTTCCGGGTGTGTCAGCATGGCTGTTTCCCACCGCATCCCTCGGAAACCTGAATGCGCTCAGCCAGGTCGGCCTCATTCTCTTCATGTTCATTATGGGGATGGAGCTCGACATCCGGGTACTCCGCACACAAGCAAAGGCCACCATATTTATCAGCAATGTCGGCATCATTATACCGCTGCTCGCGGGCATGGGACTGGCCTATTTCCTCTATACCGACTACGCTCAAAATGGCGCCAGCTTTCAGGCTTTTGCTTTGCTTGCGGGCTTGAGTCTGACGGTCACCGCATTTCCGACACTGTTGCGTATTGTGCAAGAGCGGGGACTTTACAAAACACCGCTGGGATCGTTGGCGATAACCTCAGCAGCTGCCATTGACATCGCCGTGTGGTGTATGCTGGCAGCAGTGGTGGCCATGGTGAGGGCAGGGGGGTTCGCGGCAGCCGCTGGTCCGGTGGCTATGGGGATCGTGTATGTGGTCCTGATGCTAACCGTCGTCAAGCCACTCATGCATAAAGTGGGGTCCGTTTACGCGTCAAAGGAGATTTTCAACAAACGCGTCGTGGGCCTCATCCTGCTCGTGTTGGCAGCATCGTCCTATGTCGCCGAGGTTATTGGTATTCATGCCCTTTTCGGGGCGTTTCTTGCGGGCGTTGCCATGCCTCATAATCTTTCGTTCAAAAAGATCATAACGGAAAAGCTTGAAGACATCAGCCTGGTGCTGTTGCTTCCTGTATTCTTCATAATTACAGGTCTTCGCACGGACGTCACGTTGCTGAATTCCGGGTCGCACTGGCTTGCCTTCGCCGCTGTGCTGTTCGTCGCTGTAATGTTCAAGTTCGGAACGGTAGCACTCGCCGGCAGGATGACGGGTCTTAACGCGCGCGATGCCTTGTCGCTCGGCGTGCTCCTTAATACACGCGGGCTGATGGAGGTTGTGATCATCAACATCGGCTATGAGTTGGGTGTATTCTCTACCGAGATCTTTACTATGCTTGTTCTCATGACAATCGCGACAACGGTGTTGACGGTGCCCGCACTCAACCTCATAGAACGGAAGTTTACTGAAGATGATTTCGGTGCCCGGGTGTTGGCGCGTCTCCATACGTCGTTCCGGATCCTGCTTTCATTCGGCCCTCCGAAGATGGGAAGCACATTGATACGACTGGCTGACCAGCTTACGCTGAAACATAACCGCCATGTCGACATTACGGCATTGCACATTACACCCAGCTACGACATCAAACCGTACGAAGCGCTTCTCTACGAAAAGGAAGCGTTTCAACCGATACGCTCCACAGCACAGTTGCTAGGGCTGCGGATCAACACACTGTACAAGAATACAGAGGAAGTCGACAAGGAGATCATCAGCACCGTGTCGCAGGGCCGGTTCGATCTCGTGCTCGTTGGTGCGGCGCGGCCGATCTTTACGGAAAAGGCTACGGGAGGAGTTCTCAGGCAATTGCTCGAAGCCGGAGAGACGAACGTAGGCGTTCTCATCGACCGAGGTTTTGTGATGGCAGAGAGCATCCTGCTACTCCTTGGGTCGGAAGATGACCTCGCCTTGCTGGAATATGCCTACCGTTTTCGCACGAGCAATCGCGCCCGCGTTACGGTATTGAAGGTGTCCGACGGACAACACGTGGATTTCTATAACAAAGAATCTCCCTACTTCCACCTGGCCACACACTTCAACGAAGTCATCGAACAGCGCATCCCCGACAGGCAGCTGCTGGCACACTTCAACCTGATCCTCGTCGGCCTCGACCTCTGGAACGAAATCAACTCCAAACGTGCGACGTGGATCAAAGACTGTCCATCTATTCTCGTAATCAAGCACCATCACGACCTGCCGAGAGATGTGGAGCAGCACGCCGTCCGCGAAGCGGAGAAGTAGGTCAACACTAATTAAGGGTTGCATTCAAGGAGATTGACGCGTTCAGCGACAGCGAGATAGGACATGTGTCCTTCGCTTTGCGGGCGCATTCCTGGAAGGTGTCGTTGTCGATATCCTTGATTTTCGCCTTCAACTCGAGGTGTGACGTTTTGATGGAACCGTCCTGGAGGGCAACGGTGCATTCCGCCTCCAGTTCATCCGGCGTGAAGCCCGCTTCGCCAAGGACAAAGCTGAGTTTCATAACATAGCAGCCTGCATGTGCAGCGGCGACCAGTTCTTCGGGATTTGTTTCCTTGCCGTCCTCAAATCGTGAACGGTAGTTGTATTTCGTTGACTTGAGTACTCCCGAATCTGTGGTAAGCACGCCTGTGCCTTCTTTCCCGGGACCTTTCCATACTGCTGTTGCCTTTCTTTTCATAGCCTTTTGGTTTTAATTGTTTTTCACTCGCGGCGGGGTCTGCACAAAAAGGAAAAACCCCGCGTTTCTCCCTTCAGGATTTGGCCTTCAAGGTAGAACTTAATTGGCAAATAGCGAAAATTCGTAATCGCGGCGGTATCCCCGAATTTTGTATATTTCGCCGACTTATAGTTGGCCTATGTTGCGATGTCTGCTTGCCCTGGTAGCACTTTACGGCTTTCATTCGATTCAGGCGCAACAATTCCTTTCCCGGTACTATACTATTTCCTCGATTGCTGATCTGGGAGGAAAGATTGTGTTCGCTGCCGACGATGGAGTGGTGGGCAGCGAATTGTGGATTACCGACGGGACAGCGGAACGAACAACGCTCCTGAGCGACATACACCCCGGTTCAACAGGTTCCTCACCGGACAACTTCACAGTCCTCAATGCGAAGCTTTATTTTACGGCTACAACACTCCAATATGGTACGGAACTCTGGAGTACGGACGGAACAGCGGAAGGAACCGCACAGGTAAAAGACATCCGTCCCGGTCACAACCTGGGCTCAGACCCCCGGCTGCTGGTGGCCTATAAGAACACCCTTTATTTCGTCGCTTCACCTGATGGTTTCAACACGACACTTTACAGGTCGAACGGCACGGATGCGGGGACATTTGAAGTCGCTGACCTCGGCTTTGGGCAGGTCACGGAAATGGTCGCGACCGACGATTACCTGTACTTTGTGTTCGAAGGCACCCTTTGGAGGTCTGATGGCACGACACCCGGAACGCAGGCACTAAATATCGATGCGCAGCCGTCCGTTGCCAACCTGCTCGCCACAGACAATAAGCTTTACTTTTCAACCACTTCAGCGTCCGGTAGCACTGTCCGGCTTTATATGATCCAGGGCGTAAGTCCACATTCGTCTCTCAAAGAGTTCGTGGCGCCCGCCCCGGGATTCAACACGATAAACAACCTCACCGCTGTTGCAGACAAGGTGTACTTCTCCCTGAGGAAAAATTTCGACGACCAGGCCGACGAACTTTGGGTAACGGATGGCACGGTTCAAGGGACCACAAGAGTAAAATCGTTCGGATGGTGGCCGCCGAACGGTGCGACGGCCATGCGCAATTTTGTTGCATTCCGCGACCGCTTATTTTTTCAGGCAGGCGCCTCCGAAGACTACAGCTTATGGTCTTCTGACGGCACCGCTGAGGGTACTGCCAAGGTGCATGCCGTAAGGATCGGGTATCCTTACCAGGAAGAAAACAAGCCCGTGGTGGTGGGCAACGACCTGTACTTCTCCGGCGACGGCGAGCTATGGATAACTGATGGAACGCAGGCCGGCACGCGCCAGCTTGTCGACGTGAACCAGGGATCACAAAATTCGGTACCTCAGTTACTTACCGTGTCCGATGACAAGGTATACTTTATTGCTGATGACGGCTATGGCTTGTCGCTTTGGAACACGGTTCCGGCAGGAGAACTAGACCTTAAGACTGAGGAATACTCACTGCGGTCGGGTGACCGTCTCGACTTCGATCCGGTTCAGGTCGACGGTTGTGCTGTCCGTACTGTTGAAATTACCAACGCCGGGCTGCGTGAGCTCGTGCTGAGCGAAGTGGGTATATCGGGGCAGGATTTCTTGCTTCGGGGACAATTGCCTGAACTCCTTCCCCCGGGCGAATCAGTTGCGTTCGACGTGTACTTTCATCCCCTTGCCCCCGGGACGCGTAACGGGCGACTGACGATAAGGACGAACGACGCAAACGAAGGGAATTTTGTAGTTGAGGTAAGGGGCGCGTCTGTTGAAGGAGACATACCCACCTTCTGCGACGAGTTTGACCCCGGCGCGCTCTCTCGGCAACTCATGCCGGTACGTTCGGCCGACATTAAACTTAGCAGCAGCAGTGTGCGCGAGCAACAGCCGCCCGGCACAGCCGTGGGCAGCCTGTCAGCGGAGGACGGTGGAGTATTCAGCTACCAGCTTGCGTCAGGTGTTGGCGACACAGACAACCACCTGTTCACGATTGTGAGCGGTGTATTGCGCACGGCGGCAACCTTTGATTATAACAAACGCAACGTATACACGGTACGGGTGGCAGCGCACGGTGACACTGGTGATTTCGAATCGCTTCTGACGATAAACGTCACCCGTTCTGACAACCCTCAGGTTGGTGAATGCAGCGCGGAAATTCATCGACTTGACTTCGGCATCAACGACATCGCGTTCAACAGCCAGGGACACCTGTTTGCCGTGTGTGAGGATGGAGTCGTGATGCGCTCCACCAACGACGGCACGTCTTGGACCAGGCTGAACTCAGGCGTTGATGACCCCCTTCGCAAGATCGTGTTCCGCGGAAGCAGCGGATTCATCACGGGTGATGGATTCGTACTAAAGTCGGACGACAACGGCGCCACATGGTTTCGGCTGTTCCTTCCCGATGACGCGTTGGCAAATGAGTCTTTCTTCCTTGATGAAAATACCGGATTTGTTGCTGCGATAGATGGCGCACTTCTGCGCACAGACGATGGCGGAAGAACCTGGCAATATTTAGGATCGTTCTTTGTGTCGCCGTCTGCGATGTGGTTTTGGGATGCCAACAGAGGGATTGTCTGCGACGAATGGGGACAGGTGCTAAAGACAACAGACGGAGGTGCGAATTGGGAAGCCGTGAATACCGACCTTCTCGGACCATTCAACGAGTACACAGACATCGGGTTCTTTGATGCAACGTACGGTATCCTGGTATCGCCGACGAATGTGTACAAGTCGGACGACGGAGGGGAAAGCTGGTATTCTGTGAGCGGTGTGCTTGGCGACCATTTTACAGGACTAGCCATAACCGGAGCCAACACGGCGTATGTCTTTGGTGGCAATGGTACTGCCGAAGTTTGGATTACTTCGAACAAAGGAGTGGACTGGTCGCCGGCGAATAGCGACCCGCTTACGCGCGTCACCGGCGTGGCATATAAGCCTGCTTCGAGCCTTGTGCTGATGGCAGGTGCGAACTCGTCGAACCCCGGCGCTATTGAACCGGGTAATGCTATCCTCGCGGCGCCAGTGGGCTCGGCATCCTGGCAGATCAGGGCGGAGTTACGTTCACAGGATTTTCATGCCATAAGCTTTCCATCGTCATCTGTCGGTTATGTTTTCGGCGAGTTTCATGGATATAAGTCGACAGACGGCGGAAACTCATGGAAAAAGCTGGACTTAAACACTGTTGCTACCGGTGCCTGGTTTACGAATGAGCAGACGGGATATATTGCTGATGGATACAACCTTTACAAGACTACAAACGGTGGAGCCTCGTTTACTCCAGTATACAGCGTGGATGTTAACGGAACGGCTAACCTGCGAAAGATAGTTGCGGCAAGTTCGGCCACGCTCATCGCCTATAGCAGCTTTGGCACTTTGTACCGGACTTCCAACAGCGGGGGATCCTGGTCGATCGTATACGATGAGCCGCTTAACCAACTAATGGAAGTAACGTTTGCAACCTCACAGGTGGGCTATGCGGTCGACCTCCTTGGTAAGGTGTTGAAGACTACGGATGGCGGGGCATCGTGGGCGCCGGTGTTTACATGGTCGGGAGCAGGGGAGTTTTTCAATACGATCGCTTTTGTCAACGCAACGACGGGCTACATAGGCGGCAAAGATGGACTGGTATTAAAGACAACGGACGGTGGTCTGTCCTGGACTCCGGTATTTGGCGGGTTGCCTTCTACCATACGGCGGCTACAGTTTGTTTCAGCGAATAAAGGATATGCATTCCTCGAGGATGGTTCCGTATATCAGACGGTCAACGCCGGAACAAACTGGACCTGGGTCGGAAACCTGCGGTACATCGGCCTGTCCGATGCAACCGTGGTGGAGGATAAACTATACTATTGTGGATCATACGGAAACCTGGGTCGGATTAACGTCGAAGCCGATGTTCCGAAGCCGGGATACATTTCTGGTCCGGAAAATATTTGTGCTGGCGACAAGGTTACGTTTGAAGTTGCCAGCGATGCCGATGTCCTTTATTTATGGAGTGTGCCGGGGGCATCTGTAAGTTACGATGGCCCTATCGCCGTTGCAGGCTTTCCCAGCCCGGGGGATTATACCGTCAGTGTGTCAACGGTCGGAGCTTGCGGTACGGGTGAACCGCGCACGTTGACGGTGAAGGCAGGGCAACCGCCTGTTCCGGTTATTGCGGGTTCGGCCCTCGTGATGGCAAATGATGAGACCACGTATTCAGTAGAGGATGTAAAGTCGGGCAGCCGGTACTCGTGGAACGTGACCGGAGCGACTTCCTTTGAACAGAATGGGGGAGAGGTAATCGTTAAGTGGGGCAATACACCCGGCAAGGTGAGCGTCATGGAAACGGACAATGTCACCGGCTGCCGCGCGACGGACGCGCTCACGATCGAAGTTGATGCGACTACCGTCGTTGGTGTCGACGATAACATCATTAGCAGTGGCGTCAGGCTTTATCCTAACCCTACGCCCGACTTCCTTGAGATTGAATCCACCGTACAATCCGAAGTGACCGTCCACGTCTATGACCTGGCCGGAAAAGGCTACGGTTACCAGGTGGTGCACCCACACAGCAACGCACGCGTGAATCTTACCGGTCTTCCACGAGGAATTTATATTCTGAAGGTCACCGCAAAGGGACTCGAAGGAGAATCTGTTCTCCGGGTTGTCAAGCAATAGATTGCCCACTGCCCACTCAAACACTCCCGCCTTCCACCAACACCGGTTCCACCTCGAGTTCACGCATCGTTTCTGTTCCCGCGAGGAAATCCATCATATGCGTGAAGGCGAGGTGACCGAGTTTGATGCCGCTGGTTTCGACGTAGGTGACTTCCGGATGGTAATGTCTTGGGAATGCGCCGTTGCTGATGGCCAGAATCCCCACGTCGTCGGGTACTTTCGTGGCGCTAACCTGTATGGCTTTCATGGCGCCGATCAGGATTTCGTCTGTCATGCAGAAGATGGCGTCGGGTCGTTTATTACTCTTGAGCGCAATTGAAACGGCGCGGTCGGCTTCGCGCTCATTGAGAATATACTGGCGCGTGAAGGACCCTGCCAATCCATGGTTTTTGAAGGTTTGGGCGAATGCTTCTTCCCGCCACGTGGTAATCGACATGTTCGGGTCGCCGAACAGTGCGAGGATGTTGCGTTTGCCTTTTTGAATGAGGTGCTCGGCGGCCAAGGTGGCGGCGCGCTCGTCGTTAAAGCGGATCTTGTGGCCGGAGAAGTGTTCGGGTACCTTGTCGAAGAACACTACGGGAAGTTCTTGTTCCTGGAGTTTTCGGAACTGTTCGTGGTTGGCGGTGCGCGAACTCACACTAATGAAGATTCCTACGGCCCGGCGTTGTTTACAGATTCGCAAGTTGGCCAGTTCCACTTCCGGGTCGTCCCCTGAGATCAGAATAATTAATGAATATCCTTCGTTGCGGGCTTTTTCTTCCAGTGCGGTGATGAAGGAGTCGTAGAAGTATCCCTTAAGTGACGGCACGATGACGCCGAATTCTCTACTTGAGTTTGTGCGAAGACTTACGGCGTAGGCGTTGGGTTCGTAGTCGAGTTTCTGAGCGAGCTCGAGTACACGGCGTCGCGTTTCCGGCGCGATGTCCGGGTGGTCCTTCAGCGCACGCGAAATCGTCGAGGGGCTTAGTTTGAGGATCTTGGAAAGTTGGAATACAGTGGTAGGCGCTTTCATCACTCTTCACAAGTTCGGGGTTTTAAGATATTCAAATATTCTGGTCACCCCATGGTTAAGGTCCAGCTATGATACGTGTATTTTCCACACCTTTTTTCATTTAGGTGGGGTAGAAATGAGTCGAACCGGTGTGTGATTGTGTGTCATTTACGCAATCGTTTGCGATTCCGATTTAATTCGAAAAAACGCGGGAATTTGGCCGTTTTTCCATTAACTTTAGAAACCATGTAAAATGGGCGGGAGTGCCCTTGCATGTTTCCAATGTTAACCCATAATCTAATTGATCGGTATGTCAAAATTCTATCTGTATTTAAGCAGGTACGCAACGGTTCTATTCTTGCTGCTTACGTGTCAAGCGTATGCGCAGACTACCGTTTCGGGCCGGGTAACCGCCGCCGATGACGGCAGCGGGCTTCCGGGTGTAAACGTATTGGAGAAGGGGACGCAGAACGGGACGGTGACGAACGCTGACGGATCGTACACGATCACCGTAGGCAGCAACGCCACGCTCGTGTTCTCCTTCGTGGGATACATTACGTCCGAAGTAGCTGTAGGCACGCAGTCGACGATAGACATCGCGCTGCAATCCGACGTAACCGCACTGACTGAAGTGGTCGTCGTCGGCTATGGTACTCAGGAGAAGAAAGAGATTACCAGTGCGGTAACCAGCGTCAAAGAGACCGATTTCAACCGGGGTACGGTAAATGATCCCAGGCAGCTGTTGCAGGGGAAAGTAGCTGGGCTCAACATCACCCGTCCCGGGGGCGACCCGAACGGAACCTTTGCCGTAAGGCTCAGGGGTGTTTCTACTTTCGGGGCGAACACGGAACCTCTCGTAGTTATCGATGGGGTTATTGGCGGTTCGCTCGACACCGTAGACCCTAACGACATTGCCTCAATCGATATCCTTAAGGATGCCTCCGCAGCTGCTATCTATGGTACACGCGGGGGTAGCGGCGTGGTTTTGGTAACAACCAAGAGCGGGCGTGCTGGCAGAATGACCGTTGAGTACAACGGGTCTGTGGCGGCCGAGTCTATCGCCAACACCATCGACGTAATGTCCGCCGACGAATATCGTCAAGTGCCTGGTGCACGCGACCTGGGTTCCAGTACGGATTGGCTTGACGTCGTTACACGTACCGGCCATGCGCAAGTACACAACCTCTCAGTAGGCGGCGGCACTGGCGCAACAAACTATCGCGTTTCATTCAACTACCGTGCGGAACAGGGCGTGGGCCTCAGGTCGGGATTCGACCAGATCAATGCCCGCCTCAACCTGTCGCAAAAAGCACTTAACGACCGGGCTACCTTTACGCTCGGACTCTCCACTACCACCAAAGACGCCGAGTTGGGTTTCTCCGAGGCATTCAACTATGCCATTATCGCAAACCCGACCATGCCGATCTATGACAACACAACGGACAGCCCGACGGCCGGGGCAAACTATGGGGGATATGCCGAGCGCGACATATTCGACTTCTATAACCCGCTGTCAATCGTTGAACAGGCTGTCAACGATGAAAGCCAAACCCGTCTTCTGGTAAGCCTTCGCGCAGAGTATGACTTCAGCGATATCGTTGAGGGACTTACTGCTTCTGCATTCTATTCGCAACAACGCGAAAACGACTGGGGTGGTGGTTACGTTAAGAAGACCGCCAAAATTCCCGGTGGCCAGGGCCGCGGTTTTGCAGGTCGTGGCACCGACATCCGGTTCAACCACCTGTTTGAAACTACGCTTAACTACAACCGTCCGATCGGTACAACCGACCTGACGCTCCTCGGTGGATATTCCTACCAGTACTTCTTTAATGAAGGCTTCGGCATGTCAGGTGGTAACTTCCTGACAGATGCCTACACGTATAACAATTTGGGCGATGCCATCGACTTCCAGAATGGTCTTGGTGATGTAGGAAGCTATGCCAACTCCAATACACTGGTGGCATTCTTCGGTAGGGCTAACCTCAACTTTGCCAACAACTACTTCCTGTCAGTAAGCGCACGGTATGAAGGATCGTCGCGTTTTGGAGCAAACAACAAATGGGGTCTCTTCCCTGCAGTGAGTGCGGGTGTAACCCTCAGCAACCTGATGTCTATTCCCGCTGTGAATTCACTGAAGTTGCGCGCGAGCTACGGTGTGACGGGTAACCAGCCCAGCGACTCCTACATCTCATTGCAGCGCTTTGGTGGTACAGGCTTCTTCTATTACAATGGCGGCTATGTTCCCAGCTACGGCCCTGTTAGTAATCCGAACCCTGACCTTGCCTGGGAAACCAAGTCGGAGTTCGATGTCGGAGCCGACTTTACGATGTTCGACAATCGTTTGACTGGTACAATCGACTACTACATTCGCAATACGAAGGACCTGTTAGTTGCTGTTAACGTTCCCGTACCGCCGAACCTCTTCAGGGAGACGGTAGTGAACATTGGCGAGATAGAAAATCAAGGTCTCGAATTTGCATTCAACTATGCTGCGATCAGTAAAGCCAACTTTACCTGGGAAACCGGTATTAACTGGACCAACTATCTCAGCAACAAGATCGTGAGTCTTACTTCAGGTGAGTTAAGCTTCGGAGAAGGTGGCGTGCTCTTCCGCGCCGGTATGGGCTCACCCGGCCAGAACGAAACGGAACTCGTTCGCATCAAGGAAGGCGAGGAATTCGGCCAACTCTGGGGACCGGTCAAGGAAGGTGTCAACGACGACGGAACGCCGAAGTTTGCTGACCTTAACGGCGATGGTTCGTTCTGCGACTGTGACGATGACCGCACAGTCATTGGCAACGGTATGCCTAAATTCCAGTTTGGATGGACCAACACGTTTACGTTAGGCAACTGGGACCTCAACGTATTCCTCAGGGGTACGTTTGGGCACGACCTGCTGAACAGCTACCGTGGATTCTATGAGAACCTGGAGCCTACTACGGTAAACAACTACAATATCGTCAAGACCAAGTACTACGATCCGGCCATTACAAAAGCTGTCGTAAACAGCTCGCACGTGGAAGACGCGTGGTTTATCCGGCTTGACAACGCATCGCTGGGATACACCATTCCCGTGACGGGTGCCGTGAACAGACTGCGCTTGTATTTCGCTGCCCAAAACCTGTTCACGATTACCGATTACACCGGTATCGATCCTGAGGTCCGTTATGCCGACGCAGGGGGGGACCCCCTCAATCCTCAGAGTCCTGGCGACGGTTTGTCACCTGGTATTGAAAGACGTTCGACCTACTTCACGACTCGGGTCTTCACTTTTGGCGTAAACCTTGGCTTCTAAAGAATATCACTATGAACATTAGAAAATATATAACCAGCAAGGTATTCGTCGCGGTACTCGGGGCTTCAGTCCTCACGTTCTCTTGTACAGACCTCGATGAAGAACTCTACAGCACGGTAACGGCAGACAACTTCTTCAAGTCCGATGATGAATTTATCGCCGCTCTTGGTGCCGCCTACTCCAGCCTTCAAGGCTTGGGTAACAACGGAAACATGTGGTCCATGAATGAGTTGGTTACCGATGAAATGGTGGTTACAACAAAAGGGGGTGACTGGTATGACGGTGGTGTGCTGCTCCAGCTGCACCAACACCAGTACACGCCGGACAACGGGTTCGTCAACAACGCATGGACTCAGATGTACGGTGGGGTGAACACCTGCAACCGCCTTATCTATACTTTTGAACAACTCGGTACGCCTGAAGCAAATGCGTTTATTGCAGAATTGCGCGGGGTACGCGCCCTCTGGTATTACTGGCTGCTCGATGCGTTCGGAAACGTACCCATCGTGACCGACTTTACCGATGCCAGCGCACCCGCCAACTCCGAAAGGATCCAGGTGTATAACTTCGTTGAATCCGAGCTGAACGAAATCATCGATCTGCTCCCTACTGCGAAGGATGCATCCACCTACGGCCGGATGACCAAATGGGCTGCCCTGGCCATCCGCTGTAAACTCTATCTCAACGCCGAAGTGTTTACAGGAACTCCCCAGTGGGAGAAGGCTGCTGCCGATGCACGCAACATCATCGACAACGGTCCTTTCAACCTCGAGTTGAACTATGCTTCGAACTTTGAGATTGACAACTCTGGTTCCGCTGAGAACATCTTCGTATATCCTTACGACAAAGTGTTTGCTGGCGGTTTCAACTTCAACATGATGACTTTGCACTACGCCAGCCAGGGTGTTTATAACTTCACGGCACAACCCTGGAACGGCTATGCCACACTCGAAGAGTTTTACAACAGCTACATCGATCCGGTGCAAAACCCGGGACCGCAGGGAGACGTTTGGGCAGGACTTGCACAGACCCCTTCTACAGGGACACAGGACGCCCGCTTGTCTAACTTCATCGTAGGACCGCAGTTCAATCCCGACGGTACGCGCGCTATGGACCCGGGCCATGAAGCCAACGACCCGGATGGCGCACCGCTTACTTTCACGCCGCAGAACAACGAAATCTATCCGAACGGCTGGCGCCAGGGTGGTGCTCGCATTGGAAAGTATGAGTTTGAGCAGGGTGGAACGGAAAACATGAGCAACGACTTCGTCATCTTCCGTCTCGCTGATATCATCCTCGCATTGGCTGAAGCGGAGTTCAGAATGAGCAATCCGGATGACGCCCTTATCCTGGTCAACAACATCCGGGCAAGGGCCGGCGTGGATCCGTTTGACAACCTCACGGAGGAACGACTGCTCGCTGAGCGCGGTCGCGAAATGTTTGCTGAAATGGTCCGCCGTCAAGACCTCATCAGGTTTGGCAAGTTCGGTGATTCCTGGTGGGAAAAAGGACCCAGCGACGCGCACTATGAGCTGTTCCCGATTCCGCAGCCCCAAATCGATGCGAACAACAAGCTGAAACAAAATCCCGGTTACGCCGGCGGATAATCGCCAGCGCTCCGATAAGAAAAAGCAAATGGCTATTGCCGTTTGCTTTTTCTATTTTTGACCTCGCCTACATCATGCAGCGAATATCTTTCGAAACTGCTTTGGCCTCCATCATCCTGCTCACTGCGTGTTCCGGGCCACAAACCGAACCGGAAACGCGCATGTTCACCCTCCTCGAACCCTCAGTTACCGGTATCGAATTCGCCAACCACCTCGATTACACGGAAGAAGTGAATACCTATACCTTTCGCAATTTTTACAATGGAGGAGGCGTTGGGCTCGGCGACTTCAACAACGACGGTCTGGTCGACATCTTTTTTGCAGGCAACCTCGTCGATAATAAACTGTACATCAACAAGGGCGACTTCCGTTTTGAGGATGTATCCGAAACATCAGGCGTTGTACGCGAAGGCGCTTGGACAACCGGCGTGAGCATCGTCGATATCAACGGTGATGGCTTGCTCGATATTTATCTGTGCAAGTCCGGTCCGCCCGGCGGGAAGAATCGGCATAACGACCTTCTCATCAACAACGGCAATCTCACCTTCACCGAACGATCTGCCGAATACGGTCTCGACTTCGAAGGGCTCTCCGTCCACGCAGCGTTCTTCGACTACGATCGCGACGGAGATCTCGACTGCTACCTGCTCAACAATTCCATTCGCTCAGTAGGAGGGTATGACCTCCGCAAGGATCAGCGCAATATTCCGGATCCACTGGGCGGAAATAAGCTCCTCCGCAACGACGACGGGAAATTCGTCGACGTAACGGAAGCTTCCGGAATCTATTCAAGCGCTATCGGCTTCGGGTTGGGTGTGACCATCGGCGACGTGAACGGCGACGACTGGCCGGATATCTATGTTTCTAACGACTTCTTCGAAAAGGATTACCTGTATATCAACAACGGTAACGGAACGTTCCGCGAAGCACTGGAAGAGTACATTCGGGAGATCAGCCTCGGCTCGATGGGAGCAGACATGGCCGACATTAACAACGACGGGCTGCCCGAGATCTTCGTAACCGAAATGCTGCCCGAAACCGATGAACGCCTCAAGACAACTTCGCAGTTCGAAAACTGGGATAAATACACCCGCAATGTCGAACAGGGATATTATCGGCAATTCAGCCGCAACGTCCTCCAGCTGAACAATGGCGACGGCACTTTCAGCGAGATCGGGCGCTTCGCCGGCGTGGAGGCAACGGACTGGAGTTGGGGTGCGCTCATCTTCGATATGGATAACGACGGATGGAAGGACATCTTCGTGGCCAATGGAATTTACAAGGATCTCATCAACCAGGATTATGTCAACTTCGTAGCGAACCAAACCCTGGTACGCCAGATGATCCTGTCAGGCGATGACGTACTCACAAGACTGATCGATTCTATTCCATCAAACAAGCTTCCGAACTACGCGTTTCAAAATAACGGCAATCTTACATTCACTAATCGTTCTGAAGCATGGGGTTTGGGCGATCCGTCGCACTCGAACGGTTCAGCGTACGCGGATCTGGACAACGATGGCGACCTCGACCTCGTCGTCAGCAACGTCAATATGCCGGCGTTTGTCATCCGGAACAACGCCCGTGAACTTCATCCGGAAAACGCCTTTCTAACCGTAACACTTCAGGGTAAAGAAAAGAATCCGTATGCCCTCGGTTCCAAAGTTACAGTCAAAGCTGGAGGCACGACGTTCTACGCCGAACTCGCTCCCATGCGAGGCTTCATGTCGACGGTTGACTACCGCCTTCATTTTGGATTGGGCGCAGCAAAAAACATCGACACCCTCGAGGTGACATGGCCGGACGGGACGTCGCAGGTGATCACCGACGTCCCCATAAACCAAACGGTTATCATCCGTCAGGATGACACGGCGATCTTGCGCGAACGCCCTGCCGGCAAGTCTGATACCTGGTTTTCTGAACGGTCAATTCCCGGACTCAACTTTGTTCATCGTGAAAACGATTACTCCGACTTCGATCGGGACCGCCTGCTTTTTCACATGCGATCGAATGAAGGACCATGCCTGTGTACCGGCGATGTGAATGGTGATGGATTGCCTGACTTCTATATCGGCGGCGCCCGCGGCCAGGCAGGCAGGCTCTACGTCAGCGAACGCTCCGGCAGGGTGCGATCGGTCTCCGGAAAGGTGTTCGACACAGATGCGGAATCGGAGGACACGGGCTGTGTGTTCTTTGATGCAAATGGCGACGGTCGCGACGATCTGTATGTCGCGAGCGGGGGCAGTGAGTTCACGTCAAATTCATCCGCACTTCGCGACAGGCTTTACTTCAGCACGGGCGATGGGAACATGCGCAAGAGCGATCAGTTGCTGCCGACAGCCCTGCGATATGAGAGCACTTCCGCGGTTACTGCTGCCGACTTTGATGGCGACGGCGACATGGACCTCTTTGTAGGCGTACGCCTCGTTCCTTTTCTATACGGCGTTCCGGCAAACGGGTACATTTTGCTTAACGACGGCAATGGTCGCCTGACCGATGCCACGGCGAAGGTGGCTCCGGGGCTCAGGGAGCTGGGCCTCATCACTGCCGCCCAATGGGCCGACGTCAACAACGACTCCCAGCCGGACCTGCTTGTGGTAGGCGAATGGATGCCGATACGGCTTTTTATCAATCAAAACGGAAAACTTGTTGAAGCCGAAGGCGATCACGGCCTGCAGAACACGGAAGGATGGTATCATGCGCTTGCGATCGGTGATTTCAACGGCGATGGCTTAATCGACTTCGTGACGGGAAATCACGGCCTCAATTCACGATTCCGCGCGAGCGAGCAAGAACCGATAACGCTATACGTCAATGATTTTGATCAAAACGGATCCGTGGAACAGATAATGACCCAATACAGCAATGGGAAATCCTATCCGATGGTCCTGCGCCAGGACCTCGTGAGCCAGCTGCCTGGACTACGAAAGAAGTACCTGCACTACCGGGATTATGCCGGTCAGACGATTCAGGATATTTTTGCGCCCGAACAGCTCGAACGTGCGCTGGTGCTGCAGGCCCGGACACTGGCGAGCAGCGTGTGGCTGAATGCCGGAGATGGCTCATTTGTGCGCAAACAGCTTCCGGCGCAGGCGCAGTTTTCTCCCGTTTATGCGATATTGGTCGGGGATTTCAATGCCGACGGAAATGCTGATATCTTGATGGGTGGAAACCTGTGCCGATCGAAACCGGAGGCTGGAATTTATGACGCCAGCTACGGTCTGGTGCTGGCGGGTGATGGTAAGGGTGAATTCACCGCCATACCTGCGAAGGAGTCGGGCATTTGCGCAAGAGGCGAACTTCGCGCGTACGCCGCCCTGGGCAACGGAGAAGCGATCATCGGCGCGAGAAATAATGATACACCCATTGTACTGGGTTTGAATTTAGAGAGAGAATGAACATGAGATACCTGGCAATAACAATACTATTTTCATGCGCGGTTCTGATTTCGATCTGGTCGTGTGAAGGGCTGGGCGCTGATAACGACGCACAGTACGACAGCCTGTTTATGGGCTTTTACCTCGGTATGGACCGGCAGGCGTTTTTTGATCGATGCTGGGATCTCAACCGGCAGCAGGTGTTCACAAACGGGCCCACTGAGCGCAGCGTGGAATGGAAAATGACCAGTGAGTTTGATCACCCTGTCATCTGTCGTTTCTATCCTACATTCGAGCACAACAGGATTTATGAACTTCCTGTCCTGTTCTCGTACGAGGCCTGGGCTCCCTGGAACAGGCAGTATCAATCAGATTCACTGCTCGTCCACACGCTTGATCTTTTTAAGCGCTGGTATGGCGATGACTTTAAGGAATTGGACCATGAAACCCAGGGAAAGGTATATTACAGAATTGACGGAAAGCGGAGGATCAACTTGTTTATACGCGATGAGCAGTACGTGCAGGCAGTATTCACTGATCTCAAAGTCGAAAAGGAACTGAAGGAAAACGAAGACAATGAAGGAAGTTGAAAGAACGGGCATGAAGTACGGAAGACGTTGGTTATTGGCCTGGGTGATCGTTGCACTTGCGGGAAGCTGTTCGGAACCGGAAAAGCCGAAGGACACGCTTTTCGAGAAAGTTGATCCCAAGGTCAGCAACGTGGCGTTTGAAAACAAGCTTACTTTCAGCAACGAATTCAATATCTACACCTACCGAAATTTTTACAACGGAGGCGGTGTCGCCCTGGGTGACATCAACAACGATGGGCTTATCGACATTTATTTTACGGGCAACCTTGAGCCCAACCGTCTGTTCCTCAACAAGGGCAATTTTGTATTTGAGGACATCACTGAAAAAGCTGGCGTTGCAGGAACGCGGTCATGGTCCACAGGTGTGAGCATGGCCGATGTCAATGGCGACGGCTGGCTCGATATTTATGTTTGCAACTCCGGAGATATTAAAGGCGACAACAAGCAAAACGAGTTATTCATCAACAACGGCGATGGTACGTTCTCTGAGCAGGCACGCCTGTACAACCTCGCTGACCCCGGATACTCCACGCATGCCGTATTCTTTGATTACGATCGTGACGGCGACCTCGACCTCTACATTCTGAATAACTCCTATCAGGCTATCGGAAGCTTCAACCTGCGCAAGAACGAACGGAACAAGCGCGACAGCCTGGGCGGCGATAAGTTGATGCGAAACGATGGCGACCGTTTCACCGACGTCAGTGTCGACGCTGGTATCTATGGAAGTGTAATTGGGTTCGGACTGGGCGTCACGGTAGGGGACGTCAATAACGACGGCTGGCTGGACATCTTTATATCAAACGACTTTTTCGAGCGCGATTACTTGTACATCAACAATCAGGATGGCACGTTTTCCGAGCAGCTTCCCGAGTGGATCAATAGCATCAGCGGTGCTTCCATGGGTGCTGATATGGCTGATATCAATAACGATGGCAACCTCGACATATTCGTAACCGAGATGCTTCCCCGTGAGAATGAGCGTCTCATGACGGTCACTACTTTTGAGGACTGGAACAGGTATCAGTATAACTTGCAAAACGACTATTACCATCAGTTTACGAGAAATGTACTCCAGCTTAACAATGGCGACGGAAGCTTTAGCGAGATCGGCAGACTCGCCGGGGTTGAAGCCACTGACTGGAGCTGGGCTGCACTGTTTTTCGACATGGATAACGATGGTTGGAAAGACATCTTCGTTGCCAACGGTATCTACCAGGACGTTACGAATCAGGATTTCCTGGAGTTCGCAAGCAACGAAGAGTTCGTCAAGTCGGTATTGACCCGACAATCGGTCGACTATAAGCGTCTTACCGAAATCATTCCGTCGACGCCCATTCCTAATTTCGCATTCCGCAATAATCGCGACCTGACGTTTGAAAGCGTAGCCGAAGCATGGGGACTCGGTGAACCATGCTTTTCGAATGGATCGGCGTACGGCGACCTCGACAACGATGGCGACCTCGACCTGGTCGTAAATAACGTGAATATGCCGAGCCATATCTTCCGCAACCGATCCGAAACTTTCTTCCCGGATAATCGCTGGCTTAAGCTGGTACTGAAAGGTAAGGGCCGTAATACACAAGCCATCGGAACTCGTGTGACGATAAGTGCAGGCGACAAGAAGTACTACCTGGAGCAGATGCCCATGCGTGGGTTCCAATCAACAGTGGACCCGCGTCTCAATGTAGGGCTTGGTACTGCCGATACCGTCGACGTTTTCGTTCAATGGCCGGATGGAACAACGACAACGCTTAAGCAGGTGGCTACGAATCAAACGCTGGAGCTCCAGCAGGACGATGCCGTTCCACCTACGCCTGGCGAGCTCCGGGCATCCCCTCAAAAGCCGGTGTTTGTTGAGGCTACTAACTTCCTCCCGGGTTATACCCACGTGGAAAGCAACTACGTGGACTTTGACCGCGACCAGTTGATCTACCATATGATCACCTCCGAAGGACCGCGACTGGCACGAGGTGATTTAAATGGCGACGGTCTGGATGATTTGTTTATTGGCGGTGCGAAGGAACAGCCTGCAAAATTGTTTGTGCAACAACGCAATGGATCGTTTGTGTCCACCAACGAGGCGTTATTTGAAGCTGATAAACTGCCGGAGGACGCGGGCAGCGTGTTTGTCGACGTGGATGGTGACGGAGATCTCGACCTGTATGTGTGCAGCGGTAGCAACGAATTCCCCAACTCGTCACCGGCACTGGTCGATCGGCTTTACATCAACGATGGTAAAGGGGTGTTCACCAAGTCTTCTCAAGTGCTCCCCACGCCGAGGTTTGAAAGTACTTCCTGTGTGGCAGCCGCCGACTATGACAACGACGGCGATATGGACCTTTTTGTCGGCGTGCGCGTTCAGCCCTTCCTGTATGGCATTCCGGGTAACGGATACATCTTAAACAACGACGGTAAAGGTAACTTCCGCGAAGTGACACGCCAGGTTGCTCCCGGCTTGAGTGAAATCGGGATGATCACTGATGCCTTATGGACCGACATTGACGGTGACTCGGATCCGGACTTGATCATCGTTGGTGAATATATGCCCGTAACCGTCTTTATCAATGAAAACGGCAAGCTGGAAAACCGCACCGCGGAAGCCGGCCTCACCGGTAGCAATGGCTGGTGGAACCGTATCGTCGCGGCGGACCTCGACGGCGATGGTGACACGGACTTTGTACTGGGCAACCACGGGTTGAACAGCCGGTTTTCAGCATCGGCCGAGAGACCGGTGACAATGTATGTCGGCGACTTCGACGAGAATGGCAGTATCGAGCAAATCACTTGTACATACCAAAGCGATACGAGCTATCCCCTGGTGCTGCGGCACGACCTTGTGAGCCAGATTCCGTCGCTGAAGAAAAAGTACCTCAAGTACGAGAACTACAAGGGGCAGACCATGACTGATATTTTTACGAGTGAACAGCTGGCCCGGTCAATCGTTCTTGAAGCGTTTGTTCTTGAAACATCGGTGTTGCTTAATGAGGGTGGAGGACGGCTGACGCTGAAAACGCTCCCACTGGAAGCACAGCTTGCCCCGGTTTATGCCATATCGGTAAGTGATTTCGACGGCGACGGCCACACGGACATTGTACTCGGTGGCAATCTGTACCGCGTCAAACCAGAAGTGGGGCGCTACGACGCCTCGAGGGGTCTGTTCCTGCGTGGTAAGGGCGACGGCACGTTTGATCCCTGGCCTGCCAGCCACTCCGGAATTCGTATTGACGGAGAGCTGCGCGACTTCGTTATCCTTGAGTCCGGCGGTAAGACCCTTCTGGCCGGCACCCGCAACAGCGACACACTAGTCGCGTATACGATCTCTGGAAAGTGATCCGCGGCAGGGGCAAATCATACGGAGTATTGATGCTGTGCACAATTCTAGGTGCGTGCAGCACAAAGGAGGATGCGAGTCCCCCTGCACCACTGTATCGTATGCCTGCGTCGCATACGGGCGTGACGTTTGAAAACAAACTTACGTCCAGCGACGATTTCAACATCATTGAGTACCTGTACTTTTACAATGGCGGCGGCGTGGCCATTGGCGACATCAACAACGATGGCCTCGCTGATATCTACTTTACGGCAAATCAGGGACCCAACCGGCTTTATCTCAACAAAGGTAACTTTCAGTTCGAGGACATCACGGAGCAAGCCGGCGTCGCAGGAGACGGCAACTGGTCGACGGGAGTTTCCATGGCCGATGTTAATGGCGATGGGTATCTCGACATCTTCGTGTGCGGTGTAGGCCGATACAAAAAGTTCAATGGTAGAAATCAGCTTTTCATTAACAATGGCGACCTGACCTTCACAGAGAAGACCAATGAGTACGGGCTCGCCTTCCAGGGATTTTCCACACAGGCGGCATTTTTCGACTATGACAATGATGGCGACCTGGACATGTATCTTCTCAATCACGCGGTCCACACCTCGCGATCAAGTGGAGACATCGGTTTGCGATACCAGCCGGATTCCCTGGCCGGCGATAAACTTTATCGCAACGACCTTGTTCCGGGAGGCACGCCCTTCTTTCGGGAGGTGACATCGTCAGCGGGTATCCACAACAGCCGCATCGGCTATGGCCTTGGAGTGGCTGTTTCCGATGTCAACGGAGATGGCTACCCCGACATTTACATTGCGAACGATTTCCAGGAGAACGACTACCTGTATATCAATCAGGGCGATGGCACCTTCGTGCAGCGCGCTGAAGTGGCCTTCGGTCATACGAGCCGCTTTTCCATGGGTACCGACATCGCAGATATCAACAACGATGGATTACCCGATATTTTGACACTCGATATGCTTCCCAAAGATGAGGAAGTGGTTAAGACGACGGCGGGAGAGGATCCTTATGAAATCTTCCGCTTCAAGCTCCGTTCAGGATTTCACTACCAGTTCGCCCGCAACACACTACAACTTCATCAGGGGTCGGGTACAGATGGGATTCCGTTGTTCAGCGACATTGCGTGTTTGGCCGGTGTAGAAGCCTCCGACTGGAGTTGGTCAGCACTGCTGGCTGATTTCGACAACGACGGTTTCAGGGACATCTTCGTAACGAACGGCATCGAGCGGCGACCTAACGGGCTGGACTATATACACTATATCAGCGACGACTCCGTCCAACGATATGCCGACGACAACACCTTCATCAGCAAAATGCCTCCTGGCACGGTCAGTAATGTCATCTGGCGCAACAAAGGAGATCTGACCTTCGAGGACGTATCGGATGTGTGGATGAAAATGCCACCTTCGCTTTCCAACGGTGCGGCCTATGGCGACCTCGACAACGATGGAGATCTCGACCTGGTAGTAAACAACATCGATAAGCGCGCGTGGGTGTTCCGAAACGATCTGGGAGACTCGTTGAAGAGCCTCACAATCCGCCTTGCCGGAAAAAGGCCCAATACTTTCGCCGTAGGCGCCAAGGTCTACACATGGGTAAATGGGAACCTGTCATACCATGAAGTCTATCCTGTAAGGGGTTGGCTATCATCAGTGGACTATACAGTGCACGTTGGGCTTGGCAACGCGAGCAAAGCTGACTCTGTGGTCGTGATGTGGCCCGACTTTACCTTGCAACGACTTGTTGATGTTAATGCAGGCAGCATCACAGTGGATCAGAAAGATGCCTCTTCTACATGGCAACAAACCGAACCGCCGGCAACACTGCTTACCGTTTCCGAACCCATTCCCTTCCGCCACAGGGAGAATAGTTTTAACGCTTTCAGCGTCGAACGCCTGGTGCCGCATATGCTCTCCACTCGAGGGCCCAAGTTAGCGCAGGCTGATGTTAATGGCGACGGCCTGCCGGATGTGTATATCGGTGGCGCTGCGGGACAGCCAGGACAACTCCTGCTACAGACGCGTGATGGCCGGTTTGTCAAGAGTGCGCAGCCTGCCATCAGCGCGGACTCTCTCGCAGAGGATACGGGCTGTGTATTCTTCGACGCTAATGGTGATGGTAGGCCCGACCTCGTAGTAACGGGCGGCGGCCAGCAATTTCGTCCCGAAGCACCTGAGTTGTCGCCGCGGTTGTACTTGAACGACGGCAGAGGCAATTTCAGAAGGCAGCTTCTAATAGAGGGATTGTTCGTCGACGCGTCGTGCGTGAGGGCGGCTGACATTGACGGCGATGGAGATCTCGATATTTTCATCGGAGGGAGGCTGGTACCTGGCGCCTATGGACGAGATACACGCAGTTACTTGCTCATCAACGATGGATCGGGTCGGTTCTCGGATGCGACAGATCGGCTTGTCGCGGGAGGTTCCGGGGAGTTCATGGGCATGGTGTCCGATGCTGTATGGATGGATGTCAATGGCGACCAGCGGCCCGATCTCCTCCTTGCCGGCGAGTGGATGCCACTGACGCTATTTGTTCAATCTGAGGCTGGCGTTTTCGAAAATCAAACGGAGCGATACGGCCTTTCCGGAACGAATGGATGGTGGAATACGCTTCATCTTGTTGATCTCGATGGGGACGGCGATATGGATGTGTTCGCAGGCAACCTCGGCCTGAACTCGAGGCTTAGGGCATCGGCCCAAACTCCTGTGAGCCTGTTTGCAGGCGACCTTGACAACAATGGAAGCCTTGACCATATCCTCACATACTACAACGGAAGAAAACGACATCCGTTTGCTTCGCGTGACGAGCTGGTAAGACAGGTCCCGTTCCTTAAGAGAAAATACCTTCGCTATGAAGATTATGCGTCAGTACAACTCGAAGACATTCTTGATCCTGACGATCAATCGCTCATCCGAAAACACGCATATCTGTTCGCGTCGGTATGCCTGATGAATGCCGGCAATCGCTTTGAAGTGGTGCACCTTCCTGCCGACGTTCAGATGTTCCCGGTTTTTGCATTTACTTCCAAAGATGTTGATGGAGATGGGAATGTCGACGTGCTTGCTGTCGGAAACCTCAGCGCCGTTCAACCGGAGCTCTCACGTTACGATGCTGGCTACGGTGTACTCCTGGTCGGTGACGGAAACGGCGGATTAACACCCAGGAAGCACTCGGGATTTGTTGTGAGAGGTGAGGGGCGCGACATGGATTTGGTGCGACAAGCGGACGGAACGGAACTGATCGTGGTGACGCGCAACGACGACACCCCGCTGGGCTTCAAAGTAAGGCGTTAACGACTAAAACCATTCTGGACGTACCAGGCTGCTGTTTCGCACCGAAAGGCAATCGAGACACTCGGGGGCGTAATCCTTCGTAAGCCGATCAGACCGATACTGACAGTTGGTATAAGGAATTGGAACTGCAAGATCGGAGGGAAGGATAAAGAATCGTTCCATGGTTTGATTTACTGCCTGAAAATAACCCAGCACAATTTCTTCCGGATCATTGACACTGCTGATGTTTCCCGTGACCATAGCGGGAGGCGCGTCAAAGATGGACCCTACCCGGTTGGCAACGATGTCGACTTTTCTCCAGTAATCGAATGCCTCGCGCGTGAGCGAAGATTGGTACACGGTGAAGTAATGTCGGTCAAAGAACGACCGGTCTAACAGTCGCGATGCCACAAGGAGGTTATCCATGCGTCCGGGCTGTTGCTCCAGACCATTGTAGAGAACGATTCGCTGCGGATCAGGATTGGCAAGTATGTAACAAGGTGGAGGCACGTAACCGAAAGGATCCGGAAAATCTGTGGGCCGGATGACGTAGCATTCTTCGACAGACCAACGGAGAAATGCGGGTGTTTCAGGCAGGAGGTTGTTCGTGTAGACCTTTACAAAGGGATGCGCACTTACGGTACCTTCCCTGTCCGTATACAGGTCCTCTTCGATCGCGTGGTACACTTCGACGTCTGCAACGACATCAGGCATACGTTCTGGCAAGGATTTGAACATCCGGCCATCGGGAACGGTCACCTCAACGAAGTACTCACGACCGGGTTCTGCATTAAAGAATTCCGGTTTGTACAGTCCCGGTTTGGCCGGGTCCTCGTGCCACGTAGACGTATAGCCGAGGTCGTCAAACACGACTACACTAGCGCCTGAAAGCGGTTCGGGTAACCGGAGTGTTCCTGCCGTAATTCCAAGTTCAACAACGTTTTGATCTGCAATGGTACTTACCTGCCCCGATATTACCACGCGACCTCTGGTCGGCTCAACCGGGAGGTTAATCCGACTAAGACATCCCAGCAGAACAATGACGACAATCAATTGTATGCCGACCCGCGACAGTATCCGTCGGACGGTGAGGGTCCGTGTGATGACTTCTCCTTGTCGGAGTTCATCGGTCGTTCGTGAAAAAGTCTGTCGCATGTTCCTGCTGTCCGGCATTGCGGTTTCTAGCTAATCAAAATTTGAAATTGTACGTAAGCGATGGCATTGGCGACCCGAGTACAGCCAGTCGGTAGGCCACCGGTATGAAAAACGAGGGAACGGGCCTCTTGTAAAATACGGAATAGGCATTGTCGCGACCCAGGAGGTTGTAAACGGAGAATACCAGCGAGTCGTCGATCTTTCTGAAAATGCTGCCAATCGTGAATGAAAAATCCAGTCGCATATAATGCGGTATGGTATACTTGTTTCGTTCGGAGTAAACAGGAACCACGACGTCATCGACGATGTAGGTGTCTTCTATGGCTGTGAGAGGTCTTCCGGAATAGTAAGAGAATATGAGTGAGAAGGCACCTCTTCCACGCAGCGAACGATTCAGCACCAAATTGAAGTTGTGCGGCCGGTTATAATGGGAGGGATACCACTCGCCACCATTGACGGTTTCCGAAGGAAAGGGTGAGGTGACTCTGACCTCCGTCTGTGACCAACTGTACGATAGCCAACCGGTCCACCGTCCCTTGAGCTTTCTCACATACAACTCAGCGCCGTACGCCCTTCCGTCGGCAGGACGCAACTCCGTTTCGGGGTGCGCATTGAGATACAATTCAGGGAAATCCTTGTACTCAATCAAATTGCGCATATCCTTATAAAACACTTCGACCGAGGTTTCCAATACGTTATCGGAAAGGTTGGCGAAGTATCCGATGGAATAACTGTCAGCCATCTGCGGCGGCATGTACTCATTGCTTACATGCCACAAGTCGACAGGCGTGGGAGCGGTAGTGTTGGAAACCTGGTGGACGTATTGATACATGCGGTTGTAAGCCAGTTTTATGGATTGGCTCGCGCTAACGTTGATGCGCAGCGCCACGCGCGGTTCAAGACCACCGAACCACTTGATCGGACTTCGGCCTGAGTACAACGTCGTGTCTGTTATTGTCGAGGTTGATCTTGGCGCGTCCACACGGTAACTGAATACCGTATCGGGTCCCAGTTGGGCATACTGGGAGTAGCGCAATCCAACATTCAGCGCGACATTTTCACTTATTTTGAAATCATCATTGATAAACAAGGCCGCTTCTGCACCCTGGCTCCGGTCGACGGTTTTACGCCGGGCACCGACATCACCGTAAGGCTGTTGATTTTCAGGTTTTGGAAAATAACCGATCAGTTCAAATCCGGCAGTGGCATTATGTCGCTCTTCGTGAACGTAGCTCACGGCGCTCTTCAGCTTAAGGTAGTTCAATGTATTCGTGAGTTCACGGGCATCAGGAGGTGAGGGGTCAATGAGTTTGCTCTTGTATTGTCCGAAGGATAAGGATACAGACGGAGATGCCTTACGGTCGGCCAGTCCTTTCCACGACGCGTTGACGATATGATTATCCCAGGCGTACTTGAACTGATCGGAGAACCCGAAGTCATCGCGACTGGTGTACCAGGTGATCTCTGCACTGCTGCGTTCCGAAAACCTATGGCTTACGGACGCAAATCCGTCATAAAAGAAAGCCTTGCTGTTTCTTACATCCGGATCATTGACGCTCTTAAGAAACCATCCGGCGTGTGAGATCCGACCGGCTACGAGCAAGGACGTGGACGACTTCACCAGCGGTCCTTCTGCCGTGAAACGGCTCGTGATCAGGCCTACACCGCCCTGATACTGCCATTCTTCCGTGTTGCCCCGGCGGGTTGTGATCTCCAGGGCAGACGACGCCCGGCCACCGTATTGGGCGGGAACCGCGCCTTTGTATAGGGTAAAGTCGCGAATGACATCCTGATTAAAAGCCGACACAAATCCGAGCGCATGCGATGTGTTGAAAAGTGGAACATCGTTCAGCAAGACCAGGTTTTGATCGGTCCGGCCGCCCCGCACGTTAAAACCCGAAGACCCTTCGCCCACGCTGCTCACTCCGGGCATGAGCTGTAGCGTCCGGACAATATCCACTTCTCCCGTCATGGTGGGCAGGGTTCGGATCTCCTGGACATTTAGTTTGGTGAGCCCGCTGAGCGCCTGCTTGATGTTGCTGTCGAGGGCACGTGAACTGATGACGATTTCGCTAAGTTCCATCGCACCTTCTTCCAATGTGATATTGACTAGACCATCCGATAATGCGATGAGCCAAAAATAGTAGGGTTTCATGCCCAGGGAGCGTACCGTCACGCGATACCTGCCCGGAGGCACTTCGAGGATGTAGCGCCCGTGAGCATCGGCATAATCGAAGTGTTTGAATAGCTCAGCGGAAATTGAAGCACCGGCGACTGCGCTTCCGTCGGTCGACGTGATATTTCCTGTGATCAGTACTCTGCTGCCCTTGGTGAGTGAAGCAGAATCGCCTACAACGATTTTTGGAACAGCGTTCCAGTCCTGCGCGATGGAACCGCCACAGAACAGGCAGGACAGGCACAACGTGAATATTACTCTCGGCCAGCAGAATCGTATCACGTTACTCACATTCGTCACCTGGTCTTAAGATAATGGATTGGGGATCTCCTTCAAATGTGTGTATTGCACATTTTTGTCATTAACCTATCTCTTATAGCTAATTGAAATACCCGCCCGGCTGGTCTTATCAACAGTTGTTGTATAGTTTTCTTGCGCGTTTATGTAGTCCAGGAATTCACGCGTGCCCCCAAAGTTATTCCGCACATTGTGGGCTGTAAAACAGCCGCCGGACCGGAGTTTTGGATCAACGTCCTTGAAGTACTGTATGTACCAACCTTTGTCGGCATCGGAAAATACGAAGTCGAAGGGACCAGGAAGTTCCTTAACCAATACGTGTGCATCGGCAAGTCGCGCGTCGACGATGTGCGACAGTCCCACCTTCCGCAGGTTTTCCAGCGCCTGCCGGTGCCGTGCCTCGTCGATTTCAATGGTGATGAGTCGCCCGCCGGTCTTGCTCAAAGCCCAGGCCAGCCAAATGGTGGAATGACCCGTGGATGTGCCGATTTCGAGCGCGGACTTGTAGTTATTCTTAACGATCAAGTCGAAAAGAACCTTTCCGTCTTCATACGGCACATTGAGGTCGTGCCAGTTATTGCGGTTGTCTTCCAAAAACTTTTGTACGCGGTCGTCGGATACCGTTTGCCCAACGGCCGTGGTAACCAGGCACAAAAAAAGAAGGGGGAGAATTTGCATAAGGATTTCAGGTTAAGTCGACGTGGTAGACGTCCGAAGGGTTACGCAGAATGGCGCCTACGTGAAACCCGCCTGCCTGTGGTATGTCTTCCAGCAGGTCAAATACCTTGCACGACTGGGGCAGTGATTCGAAAATTAAGAGGAAAGAATAGTCGCGCTTATCCGGCACCATGGTCCAGACGGGTGCCATAGTGATATTCTCTGCGTGTATAAGACGGCTTTTCGCCCCTGATGCCTGGTCGATGAGGTAGGTGGAACCCCAAATCCTGATGAGCATACCGCGCCACCGGTTTCTGAAATTACAGTGCACATACACGTAGGAATCGTTCAGTACGTCTGGGCTAAGGGAAACCAGCGTATCGATGTCAATTTCGGGTTTAACCCTGACCGGTTCTATGGTTGTTCCTGCGTTGCCCATCTGCATTTTGCCCTCATGTAAATTTCGGGGGTATTGCGGCCTAAGGCAAGGGGATAACCGGTATTTATACACCGCTGGTCACTAATTTTTGAAGTGCCCGGGTTATTTTTACCGACACCCTGAAGCCATGAGGATCGTAATACTGGACGGACACACCCTCAACCCCGGAGACTTGAGTTGGGGGCCCGTCGAAAAGCTTGGCGACACAAGCATTTTTCCCCGGACTTCTCCCGGAGAGGTGGCCGAACGCATTTCCAACGCCGAGATTGTGCTTACCAACAAGGTTCCACTCAGTCGGGAGGTGATCGGGGGTGCACAGACGCTTCGTTACATAGGAGTAACCGCCACGGGCTATAACATCGTGGACGTCGATGCCGCGCGAGAGCGCGATATTGTAGTTACAAACGTACCGGCATACGGCACTCATTCGGTGGCCCAGCATACCTTCGCGCTCTTGTTCGAGCTGGCGAATTCAACCGGGCTGCACGACGAAAGCGTAAAGAAAGGAGACTGGACTAACCAGCCCGACTTCTGCTACTGGAAGAAGCCGCTCGCGGAACTTCACGGACTGACAATGGGTATCGTAGGCTTGGGCCAAATAGGCAGTGCCGTGGCGACAATCGCGCTAGCGATGGGTATGAAGGTTCAGGCGGTACACAAGCATCCGGAACGCGATAAGATGGAGGGCGTTGCTTTCACCGACATGGAAACGTGCTTTCGAACCTCCGATGTTGTCTCTCTGCACTGCTCTTTGAACAAGGATAACGAGGAGTTCGTCAATCGCGAACTCCTATCATTGATGAAGCCGACGGCGTTCTTCCTGAACGTAAGTCGGGGTGGCCTGGTAAAGGAAAATGACCTTGCCCACGCGCTCCATGAAGGCGTCATTGCCGGGGCCGGACTCGACGTGCTGTCAATAGAGCCGCCACCGGCGGACAACCCGCTTTTGCATGCACCTAACTGTATAATCACCCCACACCAGGCGTGGGCAACGCAAGCGGCGCGTAGGCGCCTGCTCCAAACCGCTGCCGATAACATTGCCGCGTTCCAGGCGGGCAGGCCTGTGAACCGCGTATGACGCCACCTTTTTTGGTTTCGGGGTAGCCATAAAAGTTGTAAGTTGGTAATCCACGTAAAAACGTCAGATATGAAAAACAACCGTCGGACATTCATCAGGCAATCAGCCCTGGCAGGTGCAGGACTATTTGTCGCCCCCAGTGTGTTCAGTTTCCGAGGCTCTCCCAACAACAAGGTCATCACCGGTGTGATGGGAACCAACAGCCGTGGCCTCGCGCTTGCGCGTATGTTCGCAAAGAACTCTGATGTAGAAGTTGCCTGCATATGTGATGTCGACAGTACGGTAGTGGATAAGACGGTGGCTGAAGTGCAGAAAGTGTCGGGCAAAAAACCGAAGGGTACGCACGACATCCGAAGGATGCTCGAAATGCAGGAGCTTGATGCCATCGTAATCGCGGCACCGGACCATTGGCATGCGCCAGCTGCTCTCATGGCATTGCGGGCAGGTAAACACGTCTACCTTGAGAAACCCGCTTCGCATAGCCCCGCCGAAGGGGAGATGCTCGTGCAGGCAGCCCGGAAATACGATAGGCTCGTTCAGCTAGGCACCCAGCGACGTTCGTTCCCCGTGATCACGGAAGGGATGCAGGCATTACATGAAGGCGTAATTGGAAAAGTCTACTTCGCCCGTGGCTGGTATGCCAACGACCGGAAGTCGATAGGGAAAGGCAAGGCCGTTTCCGTTCCGTCGCACCTGGACTACGAGCTGTGGCAGGGACCTGCACCCCGGCGACCCTACAAGGATAACCTGATCCACTACAACTGGCACTGGTTCTGGAATTGGGGAACAGGCGAGGCACTGAACAACGGCACCCACGAGATCGACCTCATGCGATGGGGTATGCAAGTCGACTTCCCCACAAAGGTGGTTTCTGCCGGGGGACGTTATGCCTTTGATGACGACTGGGAGACGCCCGATACGCAGACCATCACCCTGGAGTTTCCGAACAACACATCCATCACATGGGAGGGCCGTAGCTGCAACAACTTTAAGGAGTGGGGCAGCGGCCGCGGCGTTGTCTTCTACGGAGAAAAAGGAACGATGCTCACCACAGGCGGCGATGAATACAAGATTTTTGAGCTTGGTTCCGGTAAACTGATCAAAGAAGCAAAACCTACTTCGCAGATTAAGGACGAAACCAATACTATGGGAATGGGCGAGGTGCTGGACGGAATGCACATTACGAACTTTGTGAAGGCCATCCAGGAACGGGAGCGACTAAACGCACCGATTGAAGAAGGGCATAAATCGACCCTGCTTCCCCAGTTGGGGAACATCGCGTGGCGCTCCGGCGCAACGCTCTATTGCGATCCCTCCAACGGCCACATCCTGGACAACCGCGACGCTGCGAAATACTGGAGTCGCGAATATGAACAGGGATGGGAGATGCAGGTGTAAAAATGAGTGAATGAGTGAATGAGTGAATGAGTGAATGGGTGAATGCCGCAAAGCACGCCAGGGTGAATCCAAATAATGGGGTCAGTGGCAGAGATGCCATGATTTTGTTTGCAGAGACTTTGTACCCTGGCGGCTTTACGGTAAAATGTGTGAACGTCAACTCCAACACTTCAACACTTCAACACTTCAACACTTTCCATGTACAGCTACATCAATTTTTCGGACATCATCCGTGATGCGTGGGCAGGATACGATCCGTCGCGGACAGTGCGGTCGGTTGTCGACATCAGTGCGATGGTATCCACCAACCACGTGTTTCGTGTAAAGTTTGACGACGGCGGATTTGTCATTGCGAAGTGCTCCTTCTTCGGAAAGTTCGAACATTTCAAGGAGGACCATACAATAATCAACATCCTTGGCAACAACCTCCCGCCACCATTCGAAAATTTCCTGGCGCGGTCGTTGACGAAGGACGACCAGGTGTATACGTTTCCTTACAAGCAGGGTATCATGGACGCGTGGGTGGTGTTTTACAATCCCATTCGCATCGATCAACGGCTGCCGAGGCAACTGGAAGAGCATCACATCCGCAGGCTTGGCGGAGAACTGGCGCGCTTTCACCTGGCATGTAAGTCGGTCAATCCCTTGCTTCCACACTATTCGAAGACGCTCAGAATTGACGTCAACCATCTGCTGGAGATCATCGGTACTGACGATGGTCAATTCGAACACCGACAACATATGGATGACATCCGGCGGCAATCCGATATATTCTTCGAGAACTGCGATCGTCTGGGATACAGCCGATTCGTGAAGCTGCCGGTCTTTGTCGATTGGAATATCGGCAACTTCTCCGTTACAGCGGACACTGGATTTTTCTCGCGGTGGGATTACGACTGGTTCAGGATCAGCTCGCGGATGATGGACTTTTACTTCTTCAGCCGCGTGTGTTCGTCGGTAGGAGACCGGACACTCTTCAGCTACCTCATTGACCCGCTCATGGAAGAGCGGTTTATCTGGTTCCTGCAAGAATACCACAAAGTGTACCCGCTAACCGAACCCGAGATCCGCTTTCTGAAGGAGGCGTACCGGTTTTTCATTCTGAACTATGTGATCAAGTTCGGACGCTATTTCTTCCACCAGGTGTACGCTACGCGCCTGCAGAAGGAGGCGTATGAGATATATTTTCCGTCACTCGATGAGCATTTCGATGCAGAAAAGATTCTTCGGGCGCTGGGCCTCTAAGCCCGGAACGGTATATTTGGAACCGCTGTCCCCGGGTGCAATTCCAGGGTGGGAGCGTCCCCATTTCAAACATTGCCTGCATGAAAACCAGGGACTTTAGGAGCATCGTCACCCGGTATGATGTCGTGTTTTTTGACGCTTACGGTGTACTGAAGAATTATAACGGACTGATACCTGGCATAGAGGGGACCATACGGTTCATGCTCGAAAACCAGATCGACTTTTATGTGCTGACCAATGATGCCTCGCGAAGTCCTGAGGAGCTTGCAGCCTCATACCAAACGCTGGGTATCAAGGAGATCACTTCGGATAAGATCATTTCCTCCGGAATGCTCGCCCGCGAATATCTCCGATACAAAGTCAGGAAGGGTACCGTCACCTACCTGGGGACGTCCAAATCAGCGCATTACCTCGAGACGCTCGGCCTGGACATCGTGTCGATACGACAAACCGACCTTGATGACGCCGAGGACATTACCGCCGTTGTTCTCCTGGATGACGAGGGCTTCGACTGGAAGCGCGACATCAACAAGCTGATTAATTTACTGCGCAAAAGAAACATCCCTGTCATCGTGGCCAACACCGACTTTGCCTACCCGGTAACAGAGGACGAGGTTGCGGTGGCAATTGGGGGCCTGTCCGATATGATCGAGATGATCATCGGAAAGAAGTTCATAAAATTCGGAAAGCCCGACTCGCAGATGTTCATGTTCGCCTATGAGCGTATTCTTTCTTCAAGGCAGGTGAGCAAAGACAAAATCCTCATGGTGGGGGACACACTCAAGACCGATATCCTCGGCGGCAACAAATTCGGCATCGATACTGCTCTGGTGTTATCGGGTAATACGCTCCCGGAACACGCCGGCTTCCTTATCCGGTCAACGGGTATCATTCCGAACTATATCTGTGAAGATGCAGTAATCCCTGCAAAACGGACGGTCTGACGCGGACTAGAAGTCGCCGCCACCCTGACCTTGCTGGTCAAAGCCACCATCCTGAACCGGGCCGTCTCCATCCTGTTGCTGACGATTACGCTCGGAATCTTTCTTCCGGTTGAGACGATAGTTGAACGTCAGCATCACGCTGCGCGGGCGCCATTGGAACTCGGATTCCGAATAGAAGCCTTCGTCATCGACGATATCGCGGAACTTGTTCGTATTGAACACGTCGCGGACACTGAGTGTTACCGTTCCATTACCGCGCAGAATGTCGCGCGAAAGGCCGAGGTCCACGGCGTATTGCGAACGCCTGCGACCCTGTGTCGTCTCTCGCGGAGCACGGTATCTCCAGCTGGCCTGGAAGTCGTATTTCTTCAGGAATGTAATCCGTGACATTGCGCGGGCGCTCAACGTGTACGTATCGGCGTTGAGTATCTGTTCCTCGTAGCGTCCTTTCGTTACGGCACGGTAGAAGTTGGCGTTGCTGGTAAGCCGCCACCAGGATGTGGGATCCCAGTTGAAGTTGAACTCAAGTCCGACTGCATCCTGAGTGGAAAGGTTCACTGGGAAGATGCGATTATACCCAATGGAGTCAACGACCGTGATGCGGTTGATCACCCCGGAACGATGGCGATAATAGATGCTTGACAGAATGGATCCCGATTCCCAATCGAACAGGTATCCACCTTCAATGGAATGTGTGTATTCCGGTTTCAGGTTCGGATTTCCTGTGAACAGTGTCCTGTTGTTACTGTAATTGGAAAAAGGCATAAGGCTTCGGAACCACGGGCGGCTAAGCCGGTACGTATAGCTAAGCTGAACCGTTTTGTTGTCCGCAATCTTATACGCGAGGTGCGAACTCGGGAATACATTGAAATAGTTCTGATACGTGGTTTGGTTCTCGCGGCTCAGTTCGACGGAGACGTCGGTCAGTTCGCCGCGGAGTCCGAACTGGTAGGAAAAGCGGTTGACCTCGTTGCCAATAATAGCATACGCCGCATGGATATTTTCGGTGTACACCATCCGGTTGTTAAACTCGCCGACGGTTTCCCATGTAGCTTCATCTGAGAGCTGTTCTACGAGAAAATCGTTGTCGATCACCCGAAGGGTTGATTTGAGTCCCGCTTCAAATTTTCCACGCTGACCAATGGGCTTCACGAAGTCGGCTTGGAACAAGAGGTTTCGTTCGTTTTCTGTATTCGATGCGCGCTGGTCGATTTGGGTTCCCGCAGCGTCATCAGTTTCCACAAACGTGGAGTATTCGGTTTCAACGTTCTCAATCCATTTGAAGTCTGCCGTGAGATAATGGTTATTGCGCGTTCCGTAGTCTTTCCGGAAACTCAAAGCCACTTCGGAGTTATCTTCTGGTTCCTCTTCCCGTTCCCGTCTTGCAACCGTACGGATCAGGGTTCCATTCTCGTCGAAATCCCTAAAGGTGTACGATGATTTATTCAGCCCATCCGACTTCCTGTAATTCACGGATCCGGTGAGCATGCTGGTTTCGTTGAAGTAATAGTCAATCCCTGCCATAAGGGTGTGAGACACGCCTCCGCGCCTCCGGCTGTTTTCCTGGAAATAGGCAAAGGACGTGTCCGGCTCAGTGAACTGCTGGTAGGAATTGCCTGATCCGGGACTCGAACGGTAACGGAAGCCGTAGCTCGAAAAAAGGTTGAACTTTTCGCGCCTGAAGTTGACGTTGAAAGAACCTCCGTAGTTGTCGGGATGCCCGGCGTTTACTGTGAAGGCGCCATTTACACCTTCGCGCACTTCTTTCTTCAGGATAATATTGATAATCCCGACTTCTCCCTCGGCGTCATATCTCGATGAAGGGTTGGTGATGACCTCAACACTTTCAATGAGGTTGGCTTGGATTTGTTGCAATGCATCTGCCGTGCTGATCCCCGTTAGCCCGGAAGGCTTGCCGTTGATCAGGATGCGGACGTTCTCACTTCCGCGCAAACTAACATTACCATCGACGTCCACTGTAACGGAGGGGACATTGTCCAGAATGTCGGTTGCACTGCCGCTGATATTGGTAAGGTCTTTACCTACATTGAAAATTCGCTTGTCGAGATACAGTTCCATGGAACTGCGTTCACTTTGAACGGTCACCTCTTCCAGTACTTGTTGGCCCGGGCGCAGGATAATTGTGCCCAGATCAACGTCTGTGTTGGTTACATCTATGCGAGGAATGGTTTTCTCTTCGTATGAGAGGAAAGTGACCTTCAGGTAGTATTGTCCGGAACCCACTGGAATACGAAAGGCACCCTCGGCAGTGGAGACCGCACCGGTTACGAGAACTGAATCAGACCGGTTATACAACGCAGCATTGGCAAAAGGTACAGGCGTGCCATCTTCATCGACAACTACCCCGGAAATCACGTACGCATCGTCTGCTTGCGCCAATGCAGTCAGCGCAAACGTTAGAGTTAAAAAAATCGTAGAAAAAAATCGCTTCATCACTATCAAAAACGGTCAATCATAAGGCCGAAAGATAACCCTACAATTTGAAGAGAATTTGAAGGGAATTCAGGCCGTGAAATCGACCGACAAGGTGTGCCAGGGTTCGTCAAATGTATATTGAACTTTTGCCCCGGCGATGTCGCAGATTTGTTTCACGATTGCCAGTCCGAGACCTATCGAATCTTTTGTCCGGTTTCCCTTCCGAAAACGTTTGAACATCTGTTCCGGCGGGCCATCGGGTGCGGGACCGGTGTTTCGGATGACGAGTTTTGGGTTTGAAAGTTTTACTTCAATGGCGCCCTGTTCCGTGTTATGACGGATTGCATTGCTCAACAGGTTCGTCAAGAGCAGATCCGCAAGCACAGGATTGAATTTAAGTTTTACATCTTTGGCGATATCTGTGGATAAGCGGAGACCTTTCATCTCGATTAAATCGGAGAACGTACCGAGCGTTTCTTCCACGCTGTCAGTGAGGTTGATCGGTTCGGTCGCTTCGAATTCCTGGTTGCGTAGTTTTGTGAGCAGCGTGAGCGACTGTCCCATTCGCGAAAGCTTTTCCACGGCATCGTGTGCGGCAGTAATGAGTCGCGCCTGCTCGTCCTTGTTCTCTGTCTCTGCAAGCAGTTCGAGTTTACCGCGGATGATGGCCAGGGGTGTCAACATCTCGTGCGACGCGTTCTCGGAAAATTCTTTGAGCGCACGGTAGTCGGCCTGGGCTTTCGCCGTCATATCCGCCAGAAGAGCATTGAGTTGCTTGAATTCGTGCGTGTTCGTGGCGGGCAGTTTGATACTCCCTTCTTTGCGCACGTTAAAATTGCGGATCGCTTTAAGGGTCTTTTGAAAGGGCAGGAGTATGCGCCTTGAAATAAGCATGCTGGAAACAGTCACGAATAGCAACAGCAACGCAATGATGCGGACGGCCGACTTGGTAATGGCATCAACGATGTCGTCGGCTTCCACGACAACGTCATACGCGCTGATAAGATAATGCTGCCCGTTGATGTGGTAAGAGGCCTTCGCTTTTAAGTGGCGTTCCATCCGCTGGAGATGACGGTGCATGGCAAGCGTATCGTAAACGCTGAAAGGGACTTCCGCTTGCGCGACGTCGATGATGCGGACCTCAACCGGGTCGACGTTGAGTTTTTCGAGGGACGTTCCGTTCTTTATACGTCGGGCTGTATTGTCAAGCCACGATTTTAGTTCCAGCGATTCCTCCTTGTCTACTTCTTCCTGGACGTTATTGTAAACAATGAAGCCGCCTACCAGCAACACGATGAGTGTTACACCGAGGTAATACAACGTGAGTCGCGTTATGATTTTCATTTCACCGCGTTGAATTTATACCCTAGCCCGTACACGGTCTCGATATAATCCTTTCCGCTGGCCTGATCGATCTTCTTTCTCAGGTTCTTCACATGCTGGTAAACGAAATCAGTGTTTGCCAGATTATCGATATAGTCGCCCCATAAGTGTTCGGCGATAGACTGCCTTGTAAGCACCCGGTTCTTATTGATCACGAAATACAACAACAGTTCAAATTCCTTGGGCGTAAGGTCGAGCGGATTTCCGGCAATGAGCGCTTCCATCGTGTCCGGGTTAACGGTTACATCGTTCACGGAGATGGCTCGCTCGCCATTGAGGTTGCGTCGGCGAAATATCGCCCGCAGGCGTGCATTCAGCTCGGTGAGGTGAAACGGCTTGGTGAGATAGTCGTCTGCACCAAGGTCAAGGCCCCGGACCCGGTCGTCAAGTGCATTTTTCGCCGAGACGATCAGGATACCCGACTCGATGCGCTCCTCCTTCATGAATTCGATCAGCTCCAACCCGTTTCCGTCGGGAAGCATCAGGTCAAGAATTATGCAATCGTACTTAAACGAAACGATCTTATCACGCGCCTCATCCAATGCATGACTCGTTTCACAAACATAACCCTCCCGCTTAAGGAATGACTCCATGTTCCGGGCGAGCTCCAGGTTGTCTTCGACTACGAGAACTTTCATCAAATAGTAAAGTTAGGACAAATTCCTGAAGGAAATTTGAGGATGGACGGCCATGGACGGCCTCCGGAAGGCGGGAAAACGTGATGGATTGATATATTGCGCCATGGAGAATAAATCCCCGTCACAAGCGTCCATTCAGGTGTCAGCCCGTATAGGGACGGTTTCTGCCATAGTGCTTGCGCCTCCCTCACCTGTTGCCGTGCTTGCGCTCGCCCACGGGGCCGGGGCAGGGATGAATCATCCCTTCATGAGCTCACTTGCAGAGGCTTTACTGCAGCACGGAATCGCGACGGTACGTTACAATTTCCCCTTTGCTGAAAAGGGGAAAGGTCGGCCCGACCCGGCGCCTGTGGCCGAACAGGTAGCTGCCGCAGCCGCGGCCTACACGCACGACAAGTTTCCTTCACTGCCGCTCTTTGCGGGTGGAAAATCGTTCGGAGGGCGAATGACTTCCCACTGGATGGCGCGCGAAAATGCCGCATACGTGAAAGGTCTGGTGTTCTTTGGATTTCCCCTCCATCCACCCGGAAAACCGGCAACGGACCGTGCCGCGCACCTTGAGGCGGTAGGCGTGCCCATGCTATTCCTCCAGGGCACCCGCGACGCCCTCGCGCAATGGTCGCTTATCGAGCGCGTCGTGACCGCCCTCCCTGACGCCACATTGGAAAAGCTGGATGGCGCGGATCATGGGTTTCGGGCGGGGAAGGGGTACCTCACGGAGGAGTTGGCGAGGCGAGCGGCCGAGTGGATTAAAGCTGTCTGAGATCAGCCTATCGATCGTCTGGCTTTTTTGTTCATAATTTTTATTTTTGCCCCGGTCTCCAAAGAGCGCGGAGATGCCAGGATGTATCTGAATTTCAAATCATTGGACGTGCGTGTCCGGTTTTTTGGCTTATGGACATTCGGATTGAAAACCTGTCAAAGCGCTACGGCAACCAGGTCGCAGTAGATAACATATCATTCAACGTTCGGACCGGGGAAATTCTCGGTTTTCTGGGTCCAAACGGTGCTGGGAAAAGTACCTCGATGAAGATGATCACGGGTTATCTCGGCATCGGCCAGGGCGAAATCTTCATCGGGGGCAGGAGCCTTCGCCAGGAACCTGATGCCCTCAAGCGCCACATCGGATACCTTCCCGAAAACAACCCACTGTATCTCGACATGCCGGTAATCGATTACCTCGCTTTCTGCGCCGAGCTTCAGGGCGTAGACAAGAGCCAGGTTCCCGTGCGCATTCGCGAGATGGTGCGGGTATGTGGCCTGAACCGTGAAAAGCATAAGAAGATCGGGGAATTGTCCAAAGGATACCGGCAGCGTGTAGGGCTGGCCCAGGCCATGATCCATGACCCGGCTGTGCTGATCCTTGACGAACCGACTACGGGGCTCGACCCAAACCAGATCGTAGAGATCAGGAAACTGATACGAGAACTGGGCCGCGAAAAGACCGTCATCCTCAGTACACACATCCTTCCGGAAGTGGAAGCAACGTGCGACCGTATCCTGATCATCAACAAAGGGAAGATTGTCGCCGACGGTACAGCCGATACGCTGCGCCGTCAGGCAACAGGTGTCGAGTTGCTGAAGATACGGATCGAGGATGGAACAACCGATGAGATTCTGGAGGCATTGAGCACGCTCCCGCCAGTTGATAAGGCGATGGTAATGGATGCGGCGGAGAATCGCTTTGAAGTGCAGGCTAAGGCCGGCGCGTCATGTAAGCGCGACGTTTTCCGGCTGTGCGTCGAAAGGGGATGGATCCTCAGTGAACTTATTCCTGTGGAAACGCGCCTTGAAGATATTTTCAGAAACTTGACAATGAACTGACATGAAGGGAATGTGGATCATAGCGAAACGCGAACTGAATTCGTTCTTCGACTCGCTCATCGCCTACATTATGCTTGTGCTCTTCCTCGGGTTCAGCGGATTTTTTACCTGGATACTGGGATCAGATGTGTTCTTCATCGGGCAGGCAAGCCTCCAATCGTTCTTTAATGTCTCTTACTGGACGCTTTTCTTCTTTATTCCTGCACTAACGATGCGCCTGCTGGCTGAGGAACGAAAAACGGGAACCATCGAACTGCTGCTGACGCGAGCCGTAACCGACCGCGCAGTGGTGGCGGGAAAGTTTCTTTCTACCCTCATCCTGATCTGCATTGCCCTGCTTTTCACGCTCCCTTATGTGATTACGATTTCGAGCATTGGCGACATGGACTCCGGCGAAGTGATATGCGGATACCTGGGACTGTTGCTTATGAGTTCCATGTATGCCGGCATCGGCGTCTACGCGAGCAGTATCACGAGCAATCAGATCGTCGCATTTCTCACCGCGTTGTTCATCGGGCTCTTCTTCCATATAATCTTTGGAGTTGTGGCCGGACAATTCGGCGGATGGATCGGCACGCTGTTTTCCGCACTGAGCGTCAGTACACACTTTGAAAGCATTTCTCGCGGTGTACTGGATTCCCGTGACGTACTGTATTTCTGCTCAGTAACGCTGGTGGCATTGCTTCTCGCGGAATTGTCGTTGGCGAAAAGGCATGTAATGTAAGCGCAGATGAAGTCTTCGATACATACGCAGACGTACCTGATCATTGCGATCATTATCGTGGTGAACTTGCTGGGATCCGAATACTATTTCCGGCTCGACCTGACGGATGACAAACAGTATACGCTGAGCAGGGCAACCCGCGACGTCATTGCAAATCTTGACGAACCGGTTACAGTGAAGGCGTATTTTTCCAGGAACCTGCCGCCTGACATCGCACGAACGCGGCAGGATTTTCAGGACTTGCTGGTCGAATATGCCAGCCGCTCGGACGGTCAAATTCTGTACGAGTTCATAAACCCGAACGAAAGCGAAAGCAAAGAACAGGAAGCGACGCAAAGCGGAATCCATCCCGTGCTGATCAATATGCGGGAGAAGGACCAGGTCCGGCAACAAAAGGCATTCCTGGGTGCTACCGTTTATCTCGGTGACGAAGAGGAAGTGATCCCGTTCATTCGTCCCGGCGCGGCCATGGAATACGCATTGACCACGGCAATCAAGAAATTGGCTGTTTCCGAAAAGCCTAAGATTGGCTTCATACAAGGTCATGGTGAACCGGGCCTCTCGGAAATGGGGCAGGTCATGGAGCAGCTCAGGGTGATGTATGAGCCTGTGACGGTAAACCTCGACGACTCGCTGGGGATACCAGATGACATCAAGACACTGGCGTTGGTGCGGCCAAACGACACAATCCCGCAGCAACATTTATCTCAGCTTGACGCGTTCCTTGAAAAGGGGGGACGCCTCATGGTGGCCGTAAATGCGGTCGAAGCAGACTTCCGTTCGATGTATGGACGAGCATTGTACACCGGTCTTGGCCCCTGGCTGAGAGAGAAGGGCGTCGAGGTTATGGAAAACTTTGTTGTCGACGCGCGATGCGGATCGGTGTCAGTGCCTCAGCAATTGGGATTCTTCACTATACAGGCGAGTGTGTCATTTCCTTACGTGCCAGTGATCGCCACGTTCGCCGACCATCCAATCACATCGGGCCTTGAGGGCGTCATGCTGGAATTCGCGAGTGAGATCAGGCCAACGGGTGATTCCGCTGTGGTGTATACCCCGCTGGCAATGTCGTCAGACTTGTCGTCGAGTATGCCGGCGCCGCAGTTTTTTGATGTAAACCGCAAGTGGGTGGAAAAGGATTTTACCCGCAACAACATTGTGGTGGCTGCAGCGCTCGAAAGTGCTGCGGAAGAAAGTCCGTTCCGAATGGTTGTGGTCGGTGATGGCGACTTCCCCGTGAATGGACCCTACCAGCAGTCGCGTCAATTGCAACCGGACAACGTCCACCTGTTCGTCAATGCGATCGACTGGTTGTCGGATGATACAGGACTCATCGCGCTGCGTACGCGCGGTGCTGTTTCCCGTCCGATTCGCGAAATGGATGAATCGACCCGATCCCTTTTGAAGTACACCAACTTTCTGCTGCCCGTGCTCCTGGCCATAGGCTATGGGGTCGTTCGCTCACAACGAAACCGGGCGGTACGGACCAAACGAATGAACGAGGACTATGAAGCTGTCTAATACGCACATCCTTGCCGCCGTTTTTTTCGTATTGGTTGCAGCCTTTGTGCTGACGAGAATGTTCCGCGCGCCAGCGCGTATGAGCAATATCCAGACCGGCGTTCTGAAGGTCGATACTGCAGCGGTAACGGAGATACGCATACTCAGAAACAGTGAGACCGATTCGACGGAAAAGGTGCTCACGCGAACCGATGGAAAATGGCGCGTGGAACAGTCAGGTGTCAATGCTTCTGCCGACTCGTATGCGGTTTCCAGCATCCTCCGGGCATTGAACGACCTGGAGTATGATCGGATGGTGACGCGCAACAAGGACAAGTGGGAGGATTATGGCGTTACCGATGAAACGGGAATAAACGTCACCGTCTCCGGCAAATCCGGAACGTTGTCGACGTTTGTGGTCGGGGCTCCGCGTGGCGGAGAGGCGTTCCTCCGCAGTGGCGACGCTGATGAAGTGTATACAGTGAATGCTACCGTTCACGGCGCGTTTTCTCGCGACTTCAATTCGCTGCGAGACAGGACGTTTTTGAAGGTACCCAAAGACCTCGTTTCCCGGCTGGAATTTCGATATCCCGCCGATAGCGGATTTGTTCTTGAACGCAAAGACGACCGCTGGATGATAGACAACGCGCGTGCCGATTCAGCAAAGGTGGAAAGTTTTCTCAACGCGCTCCGCTCGCGTAGCCTGTCTGCGTTTGCGGATGACTTCGTTCCCTCAGGTGACGCTGATCTCTCGCTGGTGGTGAGCGGCACTGCCGGTGACCTGGAAACCGTGCGGGCATGGAGGCAGCCGGATTCCACCTGGCGCCTGGCCTCCGGCGTGCAGCGGGACGTGTACTTCTCTGACAGCGGTACGAGAGTCATTGCAGATCTGTTTAGAAGAAGATCGTACTTCCTCCAGGAAACGGATTCGATAGCAACGCATTGACCCTGTCCTGACGCAGAACAGCCCTGTGAAGCGCTTCCTTGAGGCTTTAGAGTACATTTTTGTGCCCGCGAAGGTTACCGGTTGGGTAGCGGGGCGGTTTACTTTTGGTAAGATGATTCGTTTGTTCACCAAAGGGAAAGCACTATGAAAACAACAGTCAAAGGCCTTGTTGAAGAGGCCAACACGAAGGTAAAGGCCTACGAAGTAGGGGAAGCCATTGAAATGTTGAACGACAAGAGCATCCAGTTCGTAGATGTTCGGGAAGATCACGAAGTCCACGGAGAAGGAATAATTCCTGGTGCTGTCCATGCCTCCCGTGGGATGCTGGAGTTTTATCTCGACGCGGAAAGTCCGTATTATAGAAAGGATCTCGACACAGGCAGGAGTCTGATCTTCTATTGCAAGAGCGGAGGACGATCTGCACTCGCCACGCAACGCGCAATTGAAATGGGATTTGCTAATGTGGCACATATTGCTGGTGGTCTCAATGCCTGGAAAGCGCACGGGGGCCCGTTGGAGCGTGCAAAAAATCCTAACGCCGCCGTAGTGAGCTAAAAAGGTAACATTAAAAAGTACATTTTGTTATCTTGAACGGAAGCATTGAATTGGTGCATGTTTCCGCTTCTCGATTTTGTCTACGAAAATTGCCTGTTCCGTCAGTTCAAGGTAAACGACCTCTTGTTTATTGAGTACAAGTGCGTCGCCGAGGAATCCGTATGCAAAATCTGGTCGCAGCACAACTACTTTGTGTATGTGCTCACGGGCAAGAAAATATGGCAGACGCCTCAAGCAGTTTATGAACTTACTGAGGGTCAGGGAATTTTCGTCAAGCGGGGCGCAAATGTTGTCCACCAGTTTTTCGACAAGGACTTCTGCGCCCTGATTATTTTTGTGCCCGACGATTTTCTTCGCGATGTGGTGTCCGGCTCTATGCTGTCAGGCCAGCACGGCGACAATGCGCCGCCCAGCGATTCGGTAATCCGTCTCGTCATGAGCCCCGTGTTGAGCGCATATTTTCAATCGGTGTTCGTCTATTTTAATGAAGATCGCGATCCGCCCACCGCGTTGCTGGACATGAAGTTTAGAGAACTGATTATCGACCTGTTGTCTTCTCCTGAGAATGACGTGCTGGGCGCCTATCTTCGGTCGCTGTGCAAGGAGTCGAGAACTTCGCTGAACGAGATCATGGAATCGAATTTCATGTACAACATGAAACTCGGAGAATTCGCCAGACTATGCGGCCGCAGCCTTACTGGATTCAAGCGCGAATTTCAGGAACTGTACAAAATGCCGCCCGGACGTTGGCTAATGCAGAAGCGATTGTTTTATGCGCGACACCTGCTGCTGACAACGGACAAGAACGTCAACGAAATTGCCTATTCCTCCGGCTTCGAAAACCCTTCTCATTTTATCCGGACCTTCAGGCAAACATACGATCTCACTCCCTTGCAATACCGTAAGCGTGCGCCAGCCACCGTGTAGGGTCAGCCATTAGGTTAGAGCCAAGTCCACACCACTATGTGCATGCAACAAGCGCTTAATGGCTAACCCAATGACTGAACCGCCCGATGGTCGACCGCACGGCATCGCTCATTCGAACGTGTAATCTACGTCGACAAAGCGCTCAACCAATTGAACACTCTGATCGGGGTTCTTGATTGAAATTCTCAGCTGATCGACGTGTGTAGGACCGGTTCCCGGATCTTCTACAGATACAAGCACCGTGCGCTTGCCGCTGCCCTTAAACACACCTGAACTGGAATAGACGAACCCCTCGGAGGCGTCGCCGTCGGTGTAAGGTATGATCCAGATGCGTGCACCTTCGGGGTGGGAGATATTGTAGTCGTACTCGATCGTCACACGATCTGAAGCGCCTGTCTCGTAGAATTCGAGCGTTGCGGGGGACTCAGGGTCCACGGACGTGATGTCGATGTCGTTTACCGGAGTACCTCCTTTATCGTCGTCGGAATTGCACGAAATGAAGGTTACGAGGAGCAGAAGAACACACAATCCATGAACGGATCGTGTCAGCCAACTAAGAACCGTTTTCATGACATTAGAATTTTGAAGTTTAAACAGAGAAGTTCCGTCGGGAGGTGGGCTAGGCTCACGGGAAGCTCACTCGAAATTGATACCAATACTTCGATAAGCTTTCAACTCATGTATCAAAAGTTGAAAGCATTGTATCGGAAGAATGCGTTTTGAGAAGATAACCGTGTTAATGCACTACAGACCATCGTCCTCCTCCAAGCAGCAAGAATACTACGGAGGATGACAGGATTATGAGCGCCGGAAAGGCGGGAGGATAAGCATCTCCGATGTGCACGCCTATAAGCGCTATCGTGAAGTTGATGATCATGATCGCTGCAGCTACCCTGATCCGGATTCCGAGGATGTACATGAGGCCGCATAACAGTTGTGCATAAACAGATACCACTGCACATGCCAGGGGTAGGGGAAAGTGGTGCGCCTGAAGAAAGTCGCGAAACTCCAGCATTCGTTCCCAGGACACCACATTGTCGACAACACCGTAGATCAGGTGAAACCCTACAGGGATACGAAGAAACAACATGGCGACGTCAAACAAGCGCGAGGAGGATTTGGGCATGATCAGAGGTGTTGCAACAGCAATTCGATATGCCGCTAAAATAGTGATTTTGCAAAAGAGGGGGTGGGGGACAATAAAGAACGGTTAGCCAGCAAAGGCTAACCGTTCGATGGGAACTGGATATATTCCAGTGAAAGATGCTAGATGGCTTCCGAACCGCGCTCGCCCGTTCTCAGCCTGATGCATTCTTCGAGTGGAACGATGAAGATCTTTCCACTGCCGATGAGCCCGTCGTCATTGGCCTTCGTTGCAGTAAGGATTGCATCGCAGGCGGGCTTGACGAATGCGTCGTTGAGTGCGATCTCAACGCGCACGTTGGGCACTAGATTAGGAACGACCTTCTGACCGCGGTAGATTTCCTCTACGTGAGTCCGTCCATGGCCGGAGACGTTGCTGACCGTGATCCTGGATATTCCGGCGTTGACCAGCGCTTCGCGCACCTGATCGAGTTGATTTTCCCGGATTATTGCTATCAATAGTTTCATGTCTTGGATATTTAGGATGTTTTGAGTGATGCCCTGCCCCGACTGCATCGCGGCAGGTGCTGGCACGTATTAGCTGGGATTGATCATACCGTAACCGCGTTCCCCGTGGTAGTAGTTGTCAAGACCTTTCATTTCGGCCTCGTTAGTGGCACGGAACTTCATGATCTGGTTCAACACCAGAAGGATGACCAGCGTACCGACGGCGGCGTATGCAATGGCGATGAGCACAGCCGTCGCTTGTACTCCAAGCTGTTGCATTACTGTCCAGCTTCCGCCTGCGGCTGCGGCTGCATCAGCCATCCAGCTGTCGCGGATAAAGAACGTAAGAAAGATAGCGCCAACAATACCACCGACGCCGTGGATGCCGAACACATCCAGCGTGTCGTCATATCCAAGTTTGTTTTTAAGAATGATCGAAAGATAGCAGAAGCCCGAAGCAAGAATACCGAGGAACAGGGAGCCGAGAGGTTCTACGACACCGGCCGCGGGTGTGATGGCAACGAGACCAGCGAGAATACCGCTGGCGAACCCGAGTGCTGTGGACTTACCTTGGTGGAAGCCTTCGATGATAACCCAGGTGAGTGCTCCGGCAGCTGCAGCAATTTGTGTCGCAGTAAGCGCTTGCGCTGTGCTCAGGCCACTGGTGAGGCTGCTACCTGCGTTGAATCCAAACCACCCTACCCAGAGCAGCCCTGCACCGATCATGGTCAGGACAAGATTATTCGGACGAATGGGAAGATGGGGGTGAAGCTTTCTGCCACCAATGAAGATGGCGGCGACAAGGCCACTTACACCTGCCGAGATGTGAACGACAGTACCACCGGCAAAGTCGATTGCACCGGCAGCGCCCAGGTTGAACAGGAAGCCATCGCCTGCCCACACCCAGTGTGCAAGGGGATTGTATACGAGAACGCCCCACAGTGCGATGAACCAGCAATAGGCTCTGAACGATACGCGCTCGGCAAAGGCGCCAGCGATGAGAGCGGGTGTGATGATGGCGAACTTGGCCTGGAACATGGAGAACACATATTCCGGTATTCCACCATCCAGGATGCTGTCGTCGATACCGCTAAGGAGAAAGTAATTGGGATTCCATCCGAACCATCCGCCGAGAACGTTCTCACCGAATGCCATGCAGTAGCCGCATATGAGCCACAATACGGTCATGATGCCCATAGCAGCAAAGCTGTGCATCATGGTGCCGAGCACATTCTTCGTGCGCACCAATCCGCCGTAGAACATGGCAAGGCCTGGAACCATCAATAACACCAGCGCCGTGGATGTTAGCATCCAGGCCGTCGCACCCGAATCAATTTCGGTGGTGTCTTGTGCGAAGAGTCCTGTCACGGGCATCAGACATAGGATTCCCATGACATACAGGAAACGCGAGGAGGTTTTCATGAATGTAGAGTAGAAGGTTTAAAGGTTGAAATTAGAATAGCTTAGTTGTATGCGAAGTTAACAGAGGATGGCATTATGTCAAGAGCGAAAGCCGCGATGTACAACGACCTTGAGGAGATGTTAGAACTGCAAATAGAACGCTACAACGCCATGAAAACGATTGCGGATTCGGATGCTTGGGTGTACTGAGCAAGGTGCCAACTGAGCTCAATTTTTTTTTGATACCGTCAAAAAAAATCAGGGAAGTCCCTATTGTTCCAGGGAACCACACACTATCAAGTTTGCCGGTCGTTTGGCAGGCAGCACAACTTCAACACGAACTTCAACCCTTTAACCCGCCTACCTGCCTAAGGCATGCTGACCATCTTAGTGGCGTTCGGCACTCGGGCAGGCACTTCAACACTTCAACACTTCAACACTTCAACACTTTAACCCATATATTTACATCATGGAGGAACGATACAACGCCTATTCCTTTTTGCTCGACCGTACCGCGCGGAAGGTTAAACAGTTTGCCCAGCGCCGGTTTAAGGAAATGGGATTCAACATCACGGTCGATCAATGGCTCGTGCTGAAGCAGCTGTACGAGCGGGAACGGCTGAAACAAAATGAACTGGCAGGCCTTGTGTTCAAAGACAATCCAACCCTCACCCGAATTATTGATCTGCTCTGCGAAAAAGGCCTGACCGAACGGAACGCGCATCCTGACGATAGGCGCTGTTTTATGGTCTCGCTCACCACTAAGGGAAAGAGCAAGGTGAAAGAAATGCTGCCGCGAATTCAGGAAGTTCGCCTGAAGGCATGGGAGGGATTATCTGACCGCGACTTCAATCACTTCCGCCGTATTCTCAATACGATATACGAGAACCTGGGAGGAGACGACAACCATCTCTGAGCGACCTTTTTTGTATTAAAATAGTTGTCATACTAATTATTCATACACTAAATTTGGAGGCATGAATAATCCCGAGACCATTCAGACCGACCTTTGCATCGTCGGCGCCGGGCCGGTGGGCCTGTTTGCCGTGTTCGAAGCGGGGCTTCTGAAGATGCGTTGCCACCTGGTGGACGCCCTTCCGCAGCCCGGGGGTCAGCTTACCGAGATATATCCCAAGAAGCCGATATACGATATTCCCGGCTTTCCCATTGTACAGGCGCAGGAACTGGTGGAGGGCCTGCTCAAACAGATCGAACCGTTTAAGCCGACGTTCACCCTCGGCGAAAGGGTAGAAGGCGTCGAACGCGAGGAGACCGGCTTCAAGGTGACTACCTCGAGGGGCACGATGATCCGAAGCAAGGTCGTTGTCATTGCGGCAGGGCTTGGCAGCTTTGAGCCGCGCAAACCCGAAATTGCCCACATCGACCGCTTCGAAGGCAAAGGCGTTGAATACATGGTACGCGACCCGGAAGCATTCAGGGGAAAGAAGCTGGTCATTGCCGGTGGAGGCGACTCAGCACTCGACTGGACCATACACCTGGCCGACATCGCCGAACGCGTAACGCTGGTGCATCGAAACGAAACGTTTCGCGGCGCGCCCGACTCCGCGGGAAAGGTATACGAACTTGCCGCATCCGGCCGCATCGACCTGTTGCTGAACTGCAACCTCCACGAGCTTCACGGTAACGGCGTACTTGACGCGGTAACTGTC
>JAJJPK010000018.1:0-6819 GCA_032907565.1 Cyclobacteriaceae bacterium
CGTGAATTCCGGTGGGATCAAACTGATTCCTGAGCGGATAGAAGAAAAGATAGACGCGCTATTTGTTCGTTTGAACAAGCAACGACGCTTCATTGTCGCCGGCCTGCCGCACGACCGTTTGGGAAGCGAACTTGTCCTCATTGTAGAGGGAGCGTCAGATGAAGAATTGGCGAAAACATTAAGGCGGGAATTGGCTGACACGCTTAATATGTATGAAATTCCTAGGAAAATGCACTTTTTACCTACGTTCGCTTATACGTCCAGTGGCAAAATAAATCGTATTGAGACCGTTAAACGGCTCAATTGTATGGGTATAGAAAAACCATAGAAAGGTAACCCCTGATTTGACTTTTTTTGTCGAAATAATTCGCCGTTTGCCGTTGTAAAAGCTGGCAATTTTTGGCAGATTTGATTTGTCTATTTTTGATAGTTGGCTTTGAGGATCCCCCCTGCAGCTCTCGGTTGATCTTTAGAGCAAGTGATGTTGACTATGAGAAAGATTCTCGTTATTGAAGATGACACTTTGTTGTGCTGGTTGCTGAAGAAGATTGTCGGCACCAACGCTGAGGTCATTGTCATGCATGACGGGATGGACGCCTGGAACTACCTTTCAGGTGGCAACGTAGTTGATCTTATCATTTCCGACATCAAGATGCCCTCATTGGGTGGAGTGGAGTTGCTGAAGCGGCTTAACACAACGCCTGCATTGAAAGGGATTCCCGTCATCATCCTTTCGGGGTTTGCCGATCCGGCTAACCGTAAGGAATGTTTAGATCTCGGCGCCTTCAGCTACATGGTGAAGCCGTTCGAGCCACCGGTGCTCATCAGCACAGTAGAGCAAGCCCTTAACATTAAGCCCGAACCCGCACGCGTAGGGAACTGGAGGTAGCGTTCTTTCACGGCGCTTTGTACCCCATTGGTTTAGTGGTTCCGAACGGGTATTTTTGGTTTCAATTGAGTTGAAACCAAAAACATTACCCTATGAAACGCGCGCTACCTTTCCTTATCATGCTTATTATTTTTCCGCTTGCCCTCGTCGCGCAGCGGGTGGACTACAACAAGATCATCCTGCCAGTAGGTGCAACGGACATCAGCTTTGAAGAGCGACTGGTGCAGCTCGCCTGGCAAAACAATCCGGCCAGCCACATTGCCCAAAAGGAGGTGGCCGCTGCCGGTCATGAAGTCAAAGCTATCGGCAGTCAATGGCTTCGTCATGTGGGCGTAACGGCCAACATTAATGAGTACTCACTCGAGCACTTCGACGATCCCGACTTCGAAGGATTGAACTTCTACCCGGGATACAACGTCTTCGTTACATTGCCGCTGTCTACCTTCTTCGAACGCCCTCATGCGAAGCGTGCAGCTGTCGAGCGCTATGAAGCGTCGCAGGATCGCGTCAATCAACTAAAACTTTCCCTGCGTGCGGAGGTGCTCAAACTATATAACGCATTCAAGCGTGACGAGACGATCTGGGGCATTCGTCGCGATGCGCTCGCTGACGAAGAGTCGAATTACCTTCTCCTCGAAGAAAAATTCAAGAACGGAACGGCTACCGTCGAGGAATACCTCGCCGCACAAAAGTCGCGTAACGAACACCGCATCCAGGTCGTCGAAGCAGAGACGCAGTATTTGATGTCGAAGTTGGAGTTGGAAGCTTTGATTGGAGTGAAGCTTGAAGAAGTGAAGTAGGCGTCTCCGCGGTGAATATCTGTCCCCGTCATGCGACGTCAAGGAAACTGCCGGAACTTCCCCCAGTCGGGATCTCTCTTCTCCAGGAAGGCATCTTTGCCCTCTTTCGCTTCCTCCGATAAATAGTACAGCAGCGTGGCATTACCGGCGAGTTCCTGGATGCCCGCCTGGCCGTCGAGTTCGGCGTTGAAGGCCGACTTCAACATGCGTATGGCAAGCGGACTTTTCTTGATGATTTTTTGCGCCCACTCCACGGCCGTGTCTTCCAGCGCGTCAAGAGGGACGACCTTGTTGACGAGCCCCATGTCGAGCGCTTCCTGCGCATCGTACTGGTCGCACAGGTACCAGATCTCCCGTGCCTTCTTCTGGCCGACGATGCGCGCCAGGTACGACGCACCAAAGCCACCGTCGAAGCTCCCAACCTTGGGCCCGGTCTGGCCGAACCGCGCATTGTCAGCCGCGATGGTGAGGTCGCACACTACATGCAATACATGTCCGCCGCCGATAGCCCAGCCGGCAACAGCAGCTATGACGGGCTTGGGAATGGAGCGGATAAGCTTTTGAAGGTCGAGGACGTTGAGTCGCGGCACGGCGTCCTGGCCGACGTACCCGCCATGACCGCGCACACGCTGGTCGCCGCCACTACAGAATGCCTTGCCACCTTCGCCGGTCAGGATGACTACCCGCGTATCGCCGTCCTCACGACACCAGTTCATCGCGTCGATCATCTCCTGCACCGTCAGCGGCGTAAAAGCGTTGTGTACTTCCGGCCGGTTGATGCTGATGCGGGCAATACCTTCGTACTGGTGGAAGAGAATTTCTTTGTACTTCTTGATTTCTTTCCAGGGATATTTACTTTTCATAACGTCTTTTTGCATGCTGTCTGAATCGGTTTAGCGCCTCACGCGCAACCGTGGCGCTCGTCTCAATTTCCATAATACGGGTTCCTCCTTCTGAGTCGAAGAAGTCCTTCAGCGCGTTGGTAATCTTTCTTTTGTGGGCGGGAGGGAGGGATGGGGATGCGAATTCCTCACACAGGTTCCGGGAGGTGAGTGGTTGTCGGGTGACAAAGGGCTCTTCGGTTTCCGGCAGGTCGCCCGCGCCATCCACCACGGTAAAGATGGCCCCGCCGTGGTTGTTCAGGAGCACGACGCGAAGATTAGGGACATTGTAGTTATGCCAGAATGCATTGCGATCATAAAAGAATGCCACGTCACCTGTGATGAGCACATTCATCTCCGTGCCGCACAGGGCGTGTCCGACGGCCGTACTCGTACAGCCGTCAATGCCGCTGGTTCCCCGGTTGGCAAAGACGTTGACGTCTGCGCGGTCCGGGGGGAGTCCTGCAAAGTTCGCATAGCGTACACTCAGGCTATTGGCCAGGTGCAGGTTGCATCCTTGTGGCAGGCCGCGCAGTACCCGTTCTACCAGTTCGAGTTCACCGTGACCGCCCGCTGCGAAATAATCTTCAATATCGGCACGCGTCCTTCGCTCTTCAATCTCCCAGAGGTTGAAGTAATTCCGTTGCTTCTGTCGTTCAAAGCTTTCCTCTTCTTGTCTGCCGGCGAGCCGCGTGAAGAAATGCAATGGAGTTGTGCGGACTATCGTAGTAAGATTCTTGTATGTATCGGCGACATGTCCTGCCGGTTGGATGTGCCAATGCTCTATGGCGGGAAATTGTCGCAGAAAAGTCTTCAGATGCCTGGATACGAGTCCGCGTCCCAATGTGACGAGTAGGTCGGGCTGAAGGCTCTTCTTAAGATCTTGTGAAGCTGCACCCAGGAAGACATCGGTATGCCGGATGACGTGGGCGGCACCGTGAAAGTTGCCGGTGATTTCCGCCACAAACGGTATGTGCATCGATGAACACACATTATCCACTAGCCTGACGAGTTCATGGTCAGGTTCGCACTGCCCTGCAACGATCAGGATGTTGTTGAAGTGATTGAGCCGTTTCATCAGCACATCCGCGTCCGCATCCGAAAGTGCGTTTGAAGACGGCATGACCTCAATCGCGCGTGGGAGGGAGGTTGTAGCTGGCTCTTCGGGGCGTTGTCCCGGGTAAAGTGGTTCGCGAAGCGGGACGTTGATGTGCACCGGCCCGGCCATCGGTTCGGTAGCTGCGTTGATGGCGTCGTTGACAATTCGGTTTATCGCCCATTCGTCGTCGGCATGAGCATACTCCTGGGGAAGTTCTACCGATGCCTTGACATGGGCGCCGAACATCCGTGGTTGAAAGATCGTCTGCCCATCGTGCTGGGCAATCCATTCGCGTGGACGATCTGCTGTAAACACGACCAGAGGTACTTCGCTGAAGTATGCTTCCGCGATGGCGGGCGCAAAGTTGTACGCAGCAGTTCCGGATGTACATACGAGCACTACCGGGCGACCGAGCTGGCGGGCCATTCCGAGCGCGATAAATCCTGCACTGCGTTCGTCGCTGAACGTGCGTACCGTCACGCCGGGCTCACGCGCAAAGGCCAGCGTTAGTGGTGCACACCGCGATCCCGGGCAGAGGACCACCTGGTCCAGCCCTTTTTGCCGGCATATAGATGCAACCCGGTTAATGGCGGGAATAGACACTTCAGGTAAGGCTGGTGGTCAGCGTATTGAACTTTATTTCCGTTTCTTCCCACTCCGTTTCCGGGACGGAATCAGCGGTCACGCCCGCACCCGCGTACATCAGGGCATAGCCCTCTCGGAGTTGCATGCACCGCAGGTTTACGTAAATATCGGTGTTGTCTGCAACGTTCACAGGTCCTAAATAGCCCGTGTAAAAGGCGCGGTCGTACCCTTCGTTCTGGCGGAGGAATTCGCGGGCGGGCCCAAGTTCCATGCCGCACACGGCAGATGTCGGGTGCAGCAGCCGCAGCATTACCGAACCCAGCTGGGGGAAGTTGGTTTCGCGGAGGTCCACGGTAAAATCCGACCGAAGGTGGATTAGGTTACCGGCGATCACCGTCTTCGGGCCCTGCTCCAGGTATTCGCGAAGCCGTATTTTCTTGAAACAGCTGATAATGTAGCGTTCGACAAGCGCCTGCTCTTCGATTTCTTTTTGCGTCCATGCCACCTGCTTGAGCGGCGTTCCTTCCCGGTAGGGTTGTGTGCCGGCGAGCGCGACGGTGCGGAAGATGCGCGACTGTTCTACGCTCACCAGCAACTCAGGCGATGCACCCATCCATGTTCCCGAACCGGGAATATGTACGAGGCTGACGAGCGCTTCAGGGTGATCGCCGCACAGGCGTTGATACGTAGCGGCCATATCAAAATTCGGCGGCAGCGGAGTTTGCTTTACCCGTGTGGGTACAACTTTCTCGAACTTGCCGGCGGCGATGGCTTCGATACTCTTCCGGACGAGTTCCACGTAGTGCGCTTTTTCGTCGTCAGGCGTGGCAGCCACCGCGTCTCCAACGGCATTCACTTCAGCCGGATGGGAAGCGCCGTTTTCCTTGGGCGAAAGTTCATCGAGTTCATCCAGGGCGCCGGTAACGGTATTGCCTTGAACCGTGTATCGAATGGATCCTTCAATGAAAAGCGCAGGCCGATCGTCGCGGTAGGGTGCGAATATGAATCCTGCCGGGAGGTCTTCTATGGCATCTTCGCGTGAGAGCTTCGATGCCGAGGCAGAGACGATGAGCGTTGACGTCGCTCGGCCGGGAAGGCGCCAAAGGGCGAGGGCAAGTTGTTTGTTCAGTGCTTTACCAATTACCAGCGACAAAGGGCTGGCAGTTTCCAGTTTACCTGTACCCGGCCTGATCTGCTCCATCTATTTCCTCTTTTCCAGTATCGCTATCGTTATCCTGCTTACACATACAAGCTCTCCTGCTTCATTGGAGATCCGGATCTCCCATACATGCGTTCTTTTTCCAATGTGAATGGGTGTTGTTCTGCCCGTAACATATCCGTCGCGCACGGAGCGGATGTGGTTGGCGTTGATTTCGAGGCCTACGCCGAAATGGGTCGCAGTGTCGATACAGCACGTTGCTGCAACGCTTCCCAGGGTCTCCGCCAGCGCCACCGATGCGCCTCCGTGAAGGAGGCCCAGGGGTTGAACAGTCCGGTGATCTACCGGCATGCGTGCCTCGATGTAATCGTCTCCGACGGCGGTGAATTCAATGCCCAGGTGGGCAACCATGGTTCGGGGTGCAAGCCCGTTCAGGGTCTCCAGGGTGACATTCCGGTTGAAAATGGTCATGAATACATTCCGGGAACCGGTTTTGACTATTTTTGCGCCGGTTTACGCCTTGTGCCAGGGCGTCAAACCGTCATCGGCGGGGCCAAAATAATTGAAATTGAGCAGGAAAAAAATTTACCTGATCCGTCACGGACAGACAGAATTCAACCGCTTGGGTATAGTGCAGGGAAGCGGTATTGACACCAGCCTGAACGATCATGGTCGATGGCAGGCGCGGGCATTTTATGAACGTTATCGCGACGTGCCGTTCGACCGGATCTACACATCGAAACTAAAGCGCACTGTTGAGACGGTCGAGCACTTCCTTCGCAGTGGTGTCGAATATGAGCCGCTCGCAGGCCTCAACGAGATCAACTGGGGCAGCAAGGAAGGCCAGCGGATCACACCCGAGTCGGATGTGTATTATCGCTACCTCATCGACGAATGGGGGAAAGGCAATACTGGACTTGCCATCGAAGGTGGTGAAAGTCCCGAGGATGTCTTTGTCCGCATCGGTGCATCGCTGGATCATATCATGTCGCGTCATCACGAACGCAACGTCCTCATCTGCATGCACGGCCGCGCCATGCGGATTATGCTGTGTCGTATGATGGAAAGACCCCTGCGTTTCATGGATGAATTCAAGCACACGAATGTTGGGTTGTATTTGCTGGGGTATAATGGGGAAGGGTTTGTGCTGGAGCTCGAGAATGATACAAGTCATTTGGTTTGAGGGTGGTAGTTCACCACAGAGGCACGGGGGGCACGGAGGGGCACAGAGATTATTTGTTCTTGGTGCGTCAACACAGACTGCAGGGAGTCGCCCCTTGTGTGGGAAAGTCGAGTGATCATGGAGGGCACAGGCCTGCCCAAGGCAGGCAGTCATTTGGTTTGAGGGTGGTACTTCACCACGGAGGCACGGGGGACACTGAGGGGCACAGAGATTATTTGTTCTT
>JAJJPK010000019.1:0-28749 GCA_032907565.1 Cyclobacteriaceae bacterium
GCCGTTGTCATGGTCACCTCCTTGTTCGAAATTAATATATAGCATTTTTTCTTCTAAGGCAAAATAATAGCACCCTTTTGGGAGTATCCGTGCAAACTCGTAAGTTTGCGCTCCCAAAGCATGCCCATATCAGGCGCGGTAGCTCAGGTGGTTAGAGCGTTGGATTCATAACCCAAAGGTCGGGGGTTCAACTCCCCCCCGCGCTACGAGATAACCTCAGATTCACATAGGATTTTGCCGCCGACCGGCGGTCGGATTAGCCGATAATTCTTATCGCTTCTTTCCAAACAGCTTCTGAAAGAATCCTTCTTTCTTTTGCTTCTTTTTCTTTTGCTGTTGCTGCCTGCGGCTTACGGGCACGGACTTCTTTTCGCCATAGGCACGTACTTCGGTTTCCTCGTCGTCCTTCTTGCCGAACAACTTCTCGAGGAACGTCGCGTCTTCTTTAAAGAGATCGCAATCCAATAGCCGGGCAGCGTCTTCTGAAAGCGGACGGAAACGCGGCCTGGTGTATCTGCCTTTATTCGGGTCGCGCAACACGCGCTTGTAAAACTCAGCAAATATGGGCAGCGCCGTATGCGCGCCCTGGCCCAGCGACGTCGTGCGGAACCGTATACCCGGATCCGATGCACCTACCCACGTGCCAACTACAAGGTGCGGAGCCAGCGCCATAAACCATCCATCGGCGTTCGACTGCGTAGTTCCCGTTTTGCCTGCCAGGTCGTTAGTAAATCCATATCGCGTTCGCAGGCGCGCGCCCGTACCCTCATTGACGACACGCTTGAGCATCTCCACAATCAACGCCGCAGTCTCAGCAGACATCACCCGCTCGTCGGGTTTCGGAGGTTTGAATTGCTCCAGCACACTGTCGCGCCGGTCGGTAATTGCTGTGATGTAGTACGGCTCGACTTGCATACCTTCGTTGACAAAACTCGAGTATGCCGACACCATTTCTATCATGGAGATCGAGGCAGTACCCAACGCAATGGAAGGTACGGGCGGAATGTCAGCGGTGATCCCCGCCCTGCGCGCCAGCGCGACAGTGTTGGAGATCCCACCCTGCTCCAGCAGTCGGACCGACACCGTATTCACGGAATACGCAAGCGCGCCTTCCATCGAATACTTCATACCATAATTGTCTTCGTTGTTCGCCGGCGACCAATTATCTAGGTTGGTGTATACGGTCTTCTCCGCTGAAGTGTAGTCACAGGGATGGACTCCGCTCTCCAGCGCAGACGCATAGACGAAGGGTTTGAACGTAGACCCTACTTGACGGCGCGTGGTTCGGCGTACATGGTCATACTGGAAATAATTGTGATCGATCCCCCCTACCCATGCCAGGATGTTACCGTTTCGGGGATTCATCGCCAGGAACCCGGCATTAAGAATCCGGAGATAATGTTTTACGGAGTCGACCGGACTCAGGTTCATGTCACGCTCGCCGTCCCACGTGAACACGGTCATCGGAACCGGTTCGTTCATGATCTTCATGATCTCCTCTTCGGGCAGCTCCTGTTCTTTCAGCTTGCGGTAATGATACGAACGGCGAATGGCATCCTGAAGGATTCGCGGGCGGTGTGCCCAGGGCTCCTGCTTTTTCCAATGGTTGTCGAACTCTTCCTGCAGCGCCTTCATCCGCACGCGCACGGCAGCCTCGGCGTACTCCTGCAACTTAGAGTCGATAGTGGTGTAAATTTTAAGTCCGTCTGTGTAGAGGTTGTACGGCTCGCCCGACTTCTTCAGGTTCTTCCGGCACCACGCCATGAGTTCGTCTTTGATGTGCGCCCTGAAGTACGGTGCCAGTCCGCTATGATGCGTTATTCTCTTATACTTCAATTCGACCGGAAGCTCGCGAAGAGAATCTACAGTGGACTCCGGCACGAAGCCATACTTACCGAGCTGTCCGAGCACGACATCTCGGCGCCCGCGCGCCCTATCGGGAAAGAGCCTCGGATTGTACCGGTGCGTGGCCTTGAGCATTCCGATAAGAACCGCGGCCTGGTCGTACGTAAGTTTGTCCGCCGACGTGGAAAAGAATCGTGCTGCTGCGGCCTGGATACCGAAGGTGTTATCTCCAAAGGGGATTGTATTGAGGTAGAGCGCGAGGATGTCTTCCTTAGTATACAATTGCTCCATGCGGCGGGCGATGAGCGCCTCGCGGATTTTATTGACGGCGATGGAAAATACCCGATAGCGCTGGCGCGGGTAGAGGTTTTTAGCGAGTTGTTGGGTGATGGTGCTTCCCCCACCCGAGGATTCCTTTTGCAGAAGAATGGATTTAACGAGTACCCGCGCCAGGCTCCGGTAGTCTACCCCCTTGTGCTTGTAGAAGCGGATGTCTTCTGTAGCAATAAGTGTTTGAATGACCTCAGGAGCAATTCGTTCGTAGGGAATGGCGCTGCGGTCCTGAATGTAATACTTGCCCAGCAGCACCGAGTCGGCGCTGTACACTTCGGCCGCCATAGGGTGTTTAATGCTTCGGAGTTCTTCGTCCGTCGGAAGCGGACCGAAGAATCCTCCAGCCACCATACCTATGAGCAACGCGAAGCCTGCGATCAGGACTGCACCTAAACCGGTGAGAACAACCAGAAACTTCTTTGGAATTGTTAACTTCCGAAACCACCGGGTGAGGCGCCTGACCATCTGCATAGCACAATTCAATAACGAAGTAAACACTAATTCCGTACAATGCCATGCCGGAACCTTACCGGACGGCTGCGTTTACTTCACGGGCTCGTCGAACTGTCAGGCCTTTACCTTTTCCCTTGCGGTATCGATGGACGACTTACTTTTGTTGGCAAACTCGTCAATCTTCTGATTGTAGGTCGATTTGACACCCTCAAGGGTCTTGGCTACCGATTTTGCCACCTGGTCGCCTACTTCCTTCGACTTGTCCATAATCTTCTTGCGGGTCCTCTTACCGCTGTCAGGCGCCATCAACAGGCCTGTTGCTACTCCCAGGGCAGCTCCCGCCAGGAAACCGCCAATGATTTTGGTTGTGGTATTCATAGTTTTTTGGTTATTGGGTTTGAAACATCCTGAACCTTTCAGGACAATCACTTCACTGTTAAAACGTGTGCGGATAGCCGCACGTCACGTTATAACAACACTTTTTTAGAATATCAAGTTTTGTTCCATGTCGGTTTTGCAGGAATTCTCGTCTCATTTTCTGCCAAATTGTAGGTCAAGGTTCCCAACATGTGTAGGGATTCCTCAACACTTCGCTGCGCGAACTGACATCAGGTCTTCTTTTTACAATTCAACTGAGCACTATATCTTCGCCCGTTCCTAACCATCGCTTATGTTACCCACCCTAAATCCTACTGAACTTCCGGCCTGGCGCCAACTCGAAGCTCACCTTCTACATCTGCAGGCAGTCCACATGCGCGATCTCTTTGATGAGGATCCTGGCCGGTTTGACCGGTTCCATGCGCAGTTCGAAGACATCCTGGTGGACTATTCCAAGAACCTGATCACACAGGAAACCCTGGAATTGCTCATACGACTGGCGGAAGAGGCGGGCCTGGAAGAGTCGATACATGCCATGTTTTCGGGCCAGCCGATCAATCGGACAGAAGGAAGGCCGGTACTCCACATCGCCCTGAGAAACCGGACGAACGACCCCATCCGCGTCAACGGCGAAGATGTCATGCCCGCCGTAAACCGGGTGCTCGATCAAATGAAGACGTTCTCCGAAGAAGTGCTCTCTGGAGCCTGGAAGGGATGTACCGGAAAAACAATCACTGACATCGTCAACATCGGGATCGGCGGATCCGACCTCGGTCCCCTCATGGTAACTGAGGCGCTTCGCCCCTACTGGAAGAACATCACGCCGCACTTCGTGTCCAACGTCGACGGAACGCACATCCAGGAAACTCTGAAAAAGCTGGACCCGGAAAGGACCTTGTTCATCATTGTGTCTAAGACGTTTACCACGCAGGAGACCATGACGAATGCCGTGACAGCACGGGAGTGGTTCCTCTCAAAAGCCGGGAGCCAAGCCGACGTCTCCCGACATTTCGTCGCCGTCTCCACAAACACCAAGGCGGTAAAGGAGTTCGGCATCGCTCCGGATCACATGTTTGAGTTTTGGGACTGGGTCGGCGGACGCTACTCGCTCTGGTCCTCCGTGGGCTTATCCATCGCTTGTACCCTGGGCTTCGAAAACTTTATAGCCCTGCTTGAAGGTGCGCATGCTATGGACCAGCATTTCAGGACGACACCCTTTGAAAAGAATATCCCCGTGGTGCTCGCCATGATCGGCATCTGGTACAACAATTTCTTCGGCGCGTCTACGGAGGCCATCCTCCCCTACGACCAATACCTTCACCGGTTTGCGGCATATTTTCAGCAAGGCAATATGGAGAGCAACGGTAAGTCGGTTGACCGCACCGGGCAACCCGTCAATTACCAAACCGGCCCAATAATCTGGGGCGAGCCGGGCACCAACGGTCAGCACGCCTTCTATCAACTCATACACCAGGGAACCCGGCTGATCCCGTGCGACTTCATTGCCCCCGCCATCAGCCATAACCCCGTGGGGGATCATCACGCAAAACTGCTCTCCAACTTCTTCGCACAAACGGAGGCCCTCATGAAAGGCAAGCCCGCAGATGAAGTCGAACTTGAACTCAAAGAGGCGGGGATGGATCCCGAGGTAGTCCGCTTTCTCACACCCTACCGGACCTTCGAAGGCAACAGGCCCACCAACAGCATTTTGTTCAGGCAACTGACGCCCCGCACGCTGGGTACGCTCATCGCGATATACGAACACAAGATCTTCGTGCAGGGAATCGTTTGGAACATCTTCAGCTTTGACCAATGGGGTGTCGAACTCGGCAAAGTTCTCGCGCGCAAAATTCTGCCAGAACTTGAAACAACCGAAGAAATTACGTCACATGACGCCTCTACAAATGGGCTAATCAACTATTTCAAACGTTTGAAATTCAGTTGATTCAGAAGTTTTCCCTAAAGTCATCCACAGTGCTTAATTTTACCGGAATTTATACGTCGAAATGGAAAAGGAGATAGGCAAGATCGGTGTCTTCACGTCCGGCGGTGACGCGCCGGGAATGAATGCAGCGATCCGAGCCGTGGTGCGATCGGCAATCTATTACAAGAAAGAAGTGTACGGGATCATGCGCGGTTACGAGGGCATGATCGATGGCGATATTGTGCGTCTGGGTGCCCGGTCCGTGAGCAACATTATACAGCGGGGCGGCACTATTTTGAAGACGGCGCGTTGCCAGGAGTTCCGGACTGAGGAGGGCCGCAAGAAGGCCTTCGAAAACCTCCAGAAGATCGGCATCGATGCACTGGTTGCCATAGGTGGGAACGGCACATTCACCGGTCTGCATAAGTTTTATCACGAGCACGGCATCCCCTCAATATGCATACCGGGTACGATCGACAACGACCTTCCCGGCACGGACTACAGCATCGGCTACGATACGGCTACGAATACCGCTGTCGAAGCGATCGACAAGATTCGGGACACCGCCTTGTCGCACAACCGCGTGTTTTTTATTGAAGTGATGGGCCGGCATTCCGGATACATTGCTGTAAACAGCGGACTGGCCGGAGGAGCGGTCGCCATTATCCTACCTGAGGAGACGACCTCTTTCGACGAACTCTTCGCCGCCCTGGAGGCAGGTGAAAAGACGAACAAGAAATCGAACCTGGTCGTGATTGCGGAAGGATCGAAGATCGGTGGCGCCTATGAACTCGCACGCAAGGTGGCGGAACGTTCATCGTACTTCGATATCAAGGTTACGATCCTGGGGCACTTGCAACGCGGCGGGTCACCCACCTATTTCGATCGGGTGCTCGCGAGCAAGATGGGTGTGGCCGCTGTTGAAGGATTACTTAAGGGTAAGCGCGACGCGATGGTAGGGATCAAGGGCAATGCCATCGTGTACAACGACTTCAAGAGCATTATCGATGTGCAGAACAACGAGATCGACTCCGAATCGCTCCGCATTGCCAAAATCCTCTCGATATAATGAACCTTCTCGACGGAAAACTCAGATACAGGCCGGCAGTGACCCGGTAACCCTAACGAGGTAATAGAAATGAGAGAAATTACAATCGGTATTGACATTGGCGGAACGAACACCAAGTTCGGACTTGTCGACAAAGAAGGTAATGTAATCAGCCAGGGCAGCATCTCGACGGCCAAGCACGAGGAGTTCAGGGATTTCTTTAAAGAGTTGGCCGGCGCGCTGCGCAAATCGCTGAATGAACTCGGGTCGGATTACAAACTACTCGGCATCGGAGTTGGCGCTGCTAACGGCAACTATTACAAGGGTACCATCGAACGGGCCACGAACCTCAAATGGAAAGGTATTATCCCGCTGGCCGACATGTTCCGTGAAGAATTCGATCTGCCTGCCATTATCACCAACGACGCGAACGCTGCCGCCGTGGGAGAAATGGTATACGGCGCTGCCAAAAAAATGAAAGACTTTATCGTCATCACGTTGGGCACAGGGCTGGGCAGTGGTTTCGTGGCTAATGGCATGCTGCTCAACGGCAAACACGGCATTGCGGGCGAACTCGGACACACATCAGTTAATCCCCGGCCGGACGATATTGCAATTGCGGGAAACGCGGCTGCCTGGAAACGTACGTCTCGGCTACCGGAATCAAACGGACCGTTTACAAGCTCCTCGCCGATCACCTGGAACCCAGCGAGCTGCGCGGCATCAGCTTCGACAACCTGAACACAAAGATGATTACAGAATGCGCTATCCGTGGCGACGATGTGGCGCTGGCCGCTTTTGAATATACTGGTCGCATCCTGGGTATGAAGCTCGCCGACACCGTGGTGCACACCGATCCTGAGGCCATATTCCTTTTTGGCGGATTGTCTCTCGCCGGCGACCTGATCTTTAAGCCTACCATTCGGCACATGGAGGCGAACCTCATGCCGCTGTTCCGAGGTAAGATCAAAGTATTACCCTCGGCACTCCAGAATCAGGCGGCACCCATCCTTGGTGCCAGCAGCCTGGTATGGAATTACCTGGAAAATGAACCTTCCCGGAGAATGATCCCTTCTTAAGCGGACTGTTGCGCTTCGGGAATCTCCACTTTTACACGAAGGTTTTCACCGAGATGGTGGAATTGCTTCAACCAGGCTTCCGAATGGCCATCGCGCATCAGGTCCTTACGTGAGATCAGGAAGTACAGGTTCTGGCTCTTGTACAGGTTTGGCTTAAGGTCGAACTTAAGCAACAGCGGAAACACGCGGTTGAGCCGCTCAATTCGTTTCTGATTTTCGACTTCTTCTGAGGCTATTAACCGAAGCTCATTGTAAATACGATCTCCGGCCAATCGGGCGACATTGTCCGGGTCTTCGATGGTTAGTTTCCATTTGTCTAGTTCTCCGATGATCCGCTCCAACTCTTTAATATTGATTTTATCTGAACGGAACCAGTTGAGCAAATCGGCGTTGAGGACGTATTGGAACGTTTGCCGGTATGCGTTGGGTATGGGCACGTCGTTGTTGTCGAGTGCCGTCACCAGCGGATAGTCGTGATTGTAAATCCTGCGCAACGAGTACTCGAGTTCCTCGAGGCTCTTGCGGGTGATCATGTCGAGGACCTTGCGCTTTTCGTCCTTGAACAGGTGCCACAAGGTGTACTTGTGAGGACCAAAGTAGGTTTGCATCAGCCCGATCACATCGCCGAGCCGACCCTCCTGGAATGCCCTGACAATGCGCACCTGCATGCTGTGAAACTTGTCGACCTGCATCTCCTGCGAGATGTTGCCGATGATATTGTGTTTTCCCATGTACACCACGCAGAAAGCGAAACGCTTTTCTGTACGCGTGACATTCGATTTCACGCCTGTGATGCCCAATACAAGTCGTTGCTCACCCGCCTCTTTCCGCACGAAGAATTCGTTGGTCGTGGTGTGATTGAACACCGGGAAGTTTTCGGGGTCTTCTTCAAACAACGACGCCACGGCATAGTGCATGCCCACGCGCTGCAGGTTTGTCTTGGCGGGAAGGACAAAGCGCATGTAGGCCTGCGCCGCATTTCCAATCATGGGGATGTTGCTGGGCGCATCCGCAAGCCTTTCGATAAACTCAGCTTCGAGGTTGGCGTCAGAAACCTGGTTGGCGAGCTGGATCGCCCGGCATGCATACTGAAGGATCTGGGTAGTCTCTATTCCCGACACCTCGTCGAAGAACCAGCCGCAGCTCGTAAACATGAGCATGGAATGTCGTTGCATTTCAAGCAGCCGGAGAATGTGATTGACCTGGGTGTCGACAGAACTGTGTTCCTTCAGAAAACGGTCGACCACTTCATCCCTCCTGTCGAGGATGACGCTGATGTATTCATTTCTTGCCTGCCATGGGTCTTTCAGGATGAGTGACCCTTCAAAGCTGTAGATGCGTATCAGCTGGTCGCGCAGCCAGTCGAGTGCTTCACGCAGCGGCTTTCTCCACAGCTGATGCCAATCGGGATGTCCGCCCGTATTACATCCGCAGTTGTCGCGCCAACGTTCCACGCCGTGCACACAACTCCAGGAGCTATTTTCGTGAATTTGAACTTCGTCGACAACCTCCGTCATTGCCAGGTATTCGGCGTAGTTCGTCAAGCGGGCTTTACTGCTGTTGTCGATTTGGTCGAGGCAATAGGCCAGCGCCATATCGCCGTGCTTGTGATGGTGTCCGTATGTCTCTCCGTCGGTAGCAATATTTACGAGCTGGCGGTCTGTACGTGCGTCAAACCCTTCCATCAGGGATCGCGCAAAAAGATCGCCGTCATTGAGCAGTCCGTTGAAGGCTACCGACTGTGACAAGCCACCATGGTAGAAGAAGATCGTTATCGTCTTACCCGACGGCAGCCGACAGACATATGGCCGGCGTGTATCAAGCAATGTCTCGTCTACCGGCTGCCATGACTTTGCGCCAATCTTCCGTACTGCCATGGCCTGTCGGGGAGCGAGGATGGTGAACTTGACCCCGTACTTGGCGAGCAAATCAAGTGTTTCGAGATCAACTGCGGTCTCGGCCAGCCACATACCCTCGGGATGGCGCTTGAACCGGTGCACAAAGTCCTTGATTCCCCAATATACCTGCGTCTCCTTGTCGCGGGCGTTGCAGAGTGGCATAATGGCATGATTGTACACCTGTGCCAAAGCCGAGCCGTGACCTGAAAACCGCGCTGCGCTTTCGGCGTCAGCCCGGAGGATGGCCTCATACGTTTCCGGATCGTTCTCCTCCATCCACGAGAGCAGCGTGGGCCCGAAATTGAAGCTAATCCGGGAGTAGTTGTTGATAATATTGCGAATGATGCCTTTGGCGTCCAGGATACGGGACGCCGTGTTGGGCGCGTAACATTCAGCAGAAATTCTCTCGTTCCAGTCGTGATAAGGATGAGCCGAATCCTGCACCTCTATAACCTCCAGCCAGGCGTTTTCCCGCGGCGGCTGGTAAAAATGTCCATGTATACAGATATATCGATCCACGCTCTTCGACCTTAAGTTTCACATGAGCCCCTAAGATTTACTCCCCCCAAGGGCTTTCCCGTGCTGCTTAATGTCACGGGCACGCGAAAGTAAATTATTCACACCACAATAATAATTCCTAATTCCACGATTCCTTACACCTCTTACACCCCTCCTTCCAGCAGGACGGTGCGGGTATTGCCCGCATGGGATTAGAAGCGCAGGGAGGGCAGGAAACCCGGTATGCAGGGGTGCCGTCACGAACCGTCAAGTTCGAATTCAGCGACCTCCCGTTCTCATTTCAGCACGGATACGGCAAGCGGAGGGAGCGTAACGGTGATTGAAAAATCCCGTCCATGGTATTTCACGGGCGAGGTCATGAACAGCCCGGTATTGAGAATACCGCTGCCTCCGTACTCCCGGTCGTCAGAGTTCAAGACCTCCTTCCAGTAGCCGCGGTATGGCACCCCAACCCGGTAATGGTTTCTTACGGCCGGTGTGAAGTTGCAGATGACAACGAGTAAATCCTTCGGATCCTCACCCTGGCGCTGATAAATAATGACGCTGTTTTCCCGATCGCTGTAATCCACCCATTGAAATCCGCGATGATCGAAGGCGTACTGGTACAAGGCCTTCTCCGAACGGTAAAACCGATTCAACTCTATCACGAGTTTGCGTACACCTTGATGGAAATGGAAATCCAGAAGATGCCAGTCCAGGCCATGGTTGTGGTTCCACTCGGAAGTTTGCCCGAACTCACCACCCATAAACAACAGCTTTCTGCCCGGGTGGGTATCCGTATACGCATACAACAACCTGAGGTTAGCAAATCGCTGCCATTCATCACCCGGCATCCGACCAATCAGCGACCCTTTACCGTGCACCACCTCGTCGTGTGAAAGCGGTAACATAAAGTTCTCCGTGAACGCGTACATCAGGCTGAACGTAATCTCGTTCTGGTGGTACTTGCGGTGGATGGGATCCTTCTTGAAGAAGTTGAGTGTATCGTGCATCCATCCCATCATCCACTTCTGGCCAAATCCAAGTCCCCCAAGATACGTAGGCCGCGACACGCCCGGCCATGATGTCGACTCCTCGGCGATGGTCACGCAGTCGGGAACTTCACCGTATACCACCTCATTAAATTCTTTGAGGAAGCTGATGGCCTCGAGGTTTTCGTTACCGCCATATTGATTCGGGATCCACTCTCCCGGCTTGCGCGAGTAGTCGAGGTAAAGCATAGAAGCCACGGCGTCGACCCGGAGACCGTCGGCGTGGAATCGCTCAAGCCAGAACAGGGCGTTGCTGATCAGGAAGCAACGTACTTCGTTCCGGCCATAGTTAAAGATATAGCTCTTCCAGTCGGGGTGAAATCCCTTCCTTGGATCGGCATGTTCATAAAGATGAGTTCCGTCGAAATTGAACAGACCATGAACGTCGCCAGGAAAATGCGACGGCACCCAGTCGAGGATGACGCCTATGCCTTCCTGGTGAAAGCGGTCGACCAGGTGCATGAAATCTTCAGGCGTTCCGAACCGGCTCGTCGGAGCGTAGTAACCCGTGATCTGGTAGCCCCACGATCCAAAGAATGGATGCTCCATTACGGGCAGGAACTCCACGTGCGTATAGCCCATGTCGCGTACATAGGGTACCAGCTCATTTGCCAACTCGTCGTAATTCAGGGAACGGTTGTTGTCGTGCAGCACCTTTTTCCATGACCCGATGTGAACTTCATACACAGCATAAGGTCTGGCTTTGGCGGGCGGGATTTCCCGGCGTTGCTTCATCCACGCGCCGTCACGCCACTTGTAGTCGTGTTCCCAAACGATTGAAGCTGTCAGCGGTGGGGGCTCGCAATAGAAGGCGAAGGGATCAGCCTTTTCCAGTATCTCACCTGTATTGGAGCGAATGGCGTACTTATACGCCTCACCCTTTCCGATGTTCGGGAAAAATCCCTCCCAGATCCCACTCTCATCCCATCGGGGATTCAAGAGATGCTGACCGTGTTGCCAATGGTTAAAGTTTCCGATGACGGAAACCTGATTGGCATTCGGCGCCCAGACGGCAAAGTACGTACCGCGCTCGCCCCCATATTCCATGAGGTGCGATCCCAGCTTCTCGTACAGTCGAAAGTGCTTACCCGCCTTGAAGAGGTAGACGTCGAAGTCGGTAAGCAGACTGAACGATTCGGGCGCTTCCGCAGTGGCCTTACTTTTTGTCCTTTTTCCCATTGCTCTTATAATCCCCAAAATATCGCATCATGTGATACAATATACCTCTCAGAGGGACAATAGCCCAATCGGGCCTGCCATTTAGTTCATATCCCAGCTCGTATACGGCTTTTTCCAGCAGGAACGTCCGGATCAGCACTTCGTGTTCGTTTGTAAACTCCTTTTCACCTGTGCGTTCAAGGTAGGCTCCCATATAGTACCGCGCCACGTAGTGCTGCCATTGCTCGGCCCACGCTTCCAGTATTTCCCGGTCTTGTTCGCGGTAGTTTTCGTTGAGCAGAATTTTTCCGAACGCCGCGTAATGAATGGACCGCATCATCCCTGCCACATCCTTGAGCGGATGTTTTTTGAGTCGCCGTTCGCTGAAAGAGAATCCCGGTTCCCCTTCAAAGTCGATTATGATGAAGTCTTTTCCCGTAAACAGCACCTGGCCCAGGTGGTAGTCACCATGTATCCGCGTCTTCATTGCGCGAATGCGTGTTTTGTAAATCTCACTGAAGCACTCGAGGATATCATCTTCAAGGCCCAGTACGCGGTTGGCGACCGCGCGTGTTTCCGGACGCAGTCCGGGAAGAGCATGCCGCAGCAAATTGAAACGCTCGCGTACCAACTTCCGCAAGGAGGAGTACAACGACCGCTGGTAGTTGGCTGTAAACGGTTCTGGGGCAAACGCCGGATCACCATCGGGTTTGGACGCCAGCGCAAGATGCAACTCCGCCGTGCGCTGACCCAGTCGCGCGATCCGCTCATAAAATCCACGCCCAATCAACGCTTGGATGAGCGGAGGCGACTCTTCAAAGCGGAGCACGGGTCGGTCGACGAGCGGAGGAATATTTTCTTTTTCCGGACTCGCCAATACACGTTCATAAAACCTCCCGACGGAATCGACAGTCATTACCCATGCATCGCCCTGGTGTTCCACTTTCTCCTGCATGAGGGCAAATACATACGTACCGCCCGATTCGTCGCGCAATTCAATACTCCCTGCAAACCGGGGGCTGTTGCGGAACGTAGTGTTCTCGGTAAGGAACCGGATGATCTCCGGCTCAGGGTTCAACTCCGGTTCAATTTTCCTATAGAACTTGAGAAAATACTGGTCGTTGTAGATGATGGCGGTATTGCTTTGATCTGATTTCAGTAACCGCGATTCCACATCCCGCGACTTCTCATGTCGCGAAAAAATACCGGAACGGAACTGCAGTGTAGCGTTAGTCTCTTTTATCTGGGAATCTCGCTGTATGGATAAGAACAGGTAATCGCGAAACGGTCTTATATAACTGCTGTCCATTATAAATCCCGCTGTGTCGTTAAGTACCGCACGGCACAGGACCGCCTGCGTTGTGTACTCAGCTTTGTCCATCAGCTGATCCGCAGGCACGAAGCCCAGAGGAATAAAATAGAATTCAGGTAAACCCTGCACGTATTGAATTTCCACCACGGCGAGGTGGTGTGTCTCATCGTCTACCTTAAGAGGAAATGTCTTGTGAAAGCGAATGCTGCCAATTGCGCGGGCCTTGCCACCGAACCACCGGCATTTCCTTACGAACAGCGGAAGGATCTTTCGTTCGATGGTGCGAACGGTGTTGTGGTTGCCAAACAGCCGCTCCCAGGAAAGATCTGCGTGCAACTCCGGCAGTTCCGCATCGCCTTCCTGTCTCGAATCCTGATCGGATGTATCCACTTCGAACCAGAAATATCCGTAAGGTCCGAGGGTAATGTCATAGTCACCATCCCCAATGGTTCTGAACCGGTTCTGGCTGAACGCCTCGGTAACATCGCAGTGTTTGAAGTCGGAAAGATCAAGTACGGCCGACTGCGAGAACTGCGAAAGGTTGGCCGCTACGATCACATGTCGGGATTCGAACGTGCGGACGAAGCACAGTATCTTGGAGTTCGAGCTATGGAGAAACTTCATGCTGCCCCGTCCAAATGCTGCAATCCGTTTCCGCACCGCGATCATGTGTTTGACCCATTGCAGCAATGAAGAGGGATTCTCCTCCTGCATCTTGACGTTCACCGATTCGTAGCGATATACCGGGTCGGTGATCACCGGGAGATACAACTTTTGTGGATTGGCGTTGGAGAACCCGGCGTTGATGTTCATATCCCACTGCATCGGAGTTCTCACCCCTGCCCTGCCACCCAGGTACACGTTGTCGCCCATGCCGATCTCGTCGCCGTAATAAATTACCGGCGAACCCGGAAGTGAAAACAGCAGGGCGTGCAACAGCTCGATCTTGCGCCGATCGTTATTCAACAGCGGCGCCAGCCTGCGGTTGATGCCGGTATTGAACTTCGTGCCGGGGTCGTTCGCATAGGCCTTGAAGAGATAGTCTTTCTCTTCTTCGGTCACCATTTCCAAGCCCAGCTCATCGTGATTGCGAAGGAACAGCGCCCACTGCCCTTCCGGGGGTATCTCTGGCGTCTTGCTGATAATATCGGTGATGGGGTAGTTGTCCTCCGTCCGCAGCGACAAAAAGATTCTCGGCATCAGCGGATAGTGAAACGCCATGTGACACTCGTCGCCGTCGCCGAAATAGCTTGCAGCATCCTCCGGCCAGAGGTTAGCCTCCGCTATGAGTATGCGGTGATCATAGTGCTTGTCCATGTGCGCGCGCAGCTTGCGCACGAACGCATGGGTCTGGGGTAAGTTTTCGCAACTCGTACCCTCTTCTTCAAAGAGAAACGGTACGGACGACAACCGGAAGCCATCGACGCCCTTCTTCAACCAGAAGTCAGCCACCCGGATTATTTCGATCTGGACTTTCGGGTTCTCGTAGTTGAGTTCAGGAAGGTAACGGCCGAACCGGCTCCAGTAGTAATCCTTTGACTCTTCGTCCCAGTGCCAATTCGACGTGTTCGAACCCAGAACGCGGGCATCGGCATAACCTGTGTTATCCATGCTCCACACGTAGTAGTTCCGCGCGACACTGCCCCCTTTCTCCTTCCTGGCTTTCTGGAACCATGGATGTTCGTCGGAAGTATGGTTGAGGATGAGTTCAATGATCACCCGCATTCCACGCCGGTGTGCTTCCCTGAGGAAGGCCCGAAAATCAGCCATGGTACCGTATTCCGGCGCGACTTCACAATACTCGGTCACGTCGTACCCGTCGTCCCGCAGCGGCGAGGGGTAAAAAGGCAGAAGCCAGATGGTGTTGACGCCGAGGTCTTCGAGGTAATCAAGCTTTTGAATGAGCCCCGGAAAATCGCCAATGCCATCGCCATTGCTGTCGTGATATGCGCGAACCGACACCTCATAAATGATGGCATCCTTGTACCACAGCTTCCGTCCGTTTTTCAACTTCGCGCTCATCACTGGTACGATTCGTGGATTTCCAGTTTGAACAGGTGAAACGGCATCACCGAGGGGTCGAGTTCAACGTAATTCCACTCCTGTGTCCAGGTGTAGTGCTCATCCGTGATGAGATCGTGAAGCTTGATGTTGATCGGCCACTGCACCTTCAGGGCATCCATGGGCACCTGTACATACCCTGAGTGGCGGTTGTGCGGATCGAGGTTCACCACGATGAGGAAGATGCTTTCCAAATCGTCAGTCGCCTTGAGGTAGGCGATCAGGTTCGGGTTTTCAATGTTCAGAAACCGGACATTCCACGTCGATTGAAGCGCAGGATGTTCCTTGCGCGCCCTGTTTAGGAGCGTTATTATGTCCGTCATCCGATTCGTCTTCTTCCACGCGTACTGCTTGATCTCGTACTTCTCCGAATCCAGGTATTCTTCCTTGCCTTCTACGGGCACGTTCTCGCAGAACTCATAAGGTGGACCGTAAATGCCATAATTCGACGAGAGCGTCGCGGCTAGTGCCAACCGGATGATAAATATGTTCTCTCCCTGGTATTGGAGGTGATACGGGAGAATATCAGGTGTGTTCGGCCAGAAGTTGGGACGGAAATAGTTGCGAAGTTCCGTACCTACGAGCTCGTTCATGTACTCAGTAAGCTCGTTGCGCGTCACACGCCAGGTGAAGTATGTATACGACTGCGTAAATCCGACGCGTGCGAGCGCTGCCATTACCTTCGGACGTGTAAATGCTTCCGACAGGAAGATGATGTCTTCGTAACGGCTATTTACTTCCGCGATAACCCATTCCCAAAAACGTATCGGCTTGGTGTGCGGGTTATCGACGCGAAAAATCTTCACCCCTTGTTCGATCCAATAGAAGAAAATCGAGCGAAGTTTCTCCCACAACGCTTTCCAATCGTCCGTTTCAAAATTGAACGGATAGATGTCCTGGTATTTCTTCGGAGGATTCTCAGCATATTGTATGGAGCCATCGGGACGTTTACGAAACCACTCAGGGTGTTCCTTTACATACGGATGGTCCGGTGCGCACTGAAACGCGACATCCATGGCGACATCAATTCCAAGCTTTGCTGCGGCGTCGATGAGCGCGCGAAAGTCGTCGATCGTGCCCAACTCCGGGTGAATGCTCTTGTGTCCGCCGTGCTTGCTGCCGATCGCCCATGGCGACCCCGGTTCTCCTTCCGACGCGCGCTCGGAGTTGTTTTTCCCTTTTCTGTTGATCTCGCCGATGGGGTGTATGGGCGGAAGGTACAGGACGTCAAAACCCATCGTGTGAAGGCGGGGCAAGAGCCGTATCACATCCCTTAGCGTCCCATGACGATTTCCTTCCAGAGCGGCGGAGCGGGGAAAGAGTTCGTACCATGTGCTGAAGTTGGCTTTCTTGTGCTCGACGCGTACCCGAAGTTCCGGCGCATGGAGTGAGGCGTGCTGTTCCAGTGGATGATCCCGGACGATATCGCCAAACTCCCTGCTTAGCACCTGTTCCCTGGCTACCGCATGCTTCGATGTATCTTCCATAAGGGCTACCAACTCTGCTACGCGAGGATTTGGATCAGCGGCTTTAGCGCTTGCGGCACGTAACAGTTGAGCGCCTTCCAGCAATTCGACGTGATTGTCCACACCGGCGGCGGCTTTTTTCCGAAAACCGTCATACCAGGTGTCGAGGTGATCGATCCACGCCTTCACGGTGAACAGGTACATCCCCTTTTCAGCGGCGATGAAGGTGGCGCGCCAGGAGTCATTGTTTACGTGAACCATTTCAACGCTCGTCCATTCGCGCACCGACTCGTGACGGTACAACAGGAAAGCGCGTATATGGTCATGGCCGTCGGCAATGATATCTGCGGTTACGTCGACCCGCTCACCTACGGTCCGCTTTGCGGGATAGCGTCCGCCGTCAACTGACGGTTGCACATTGGCGATAAGAACCCGTACCCTACCATTCGCATCCGCGGCCATGTGTCGTGCGCTATTTGATCTTGAAAATGAAACAACTGTAGGGCTTCATGAGCAATTCGAAGCTCATGTTCTCATCAAATCCAATATCGATCTCCTTCCATAAAAGGTCGCGCCCTATATACACTGTTTCCTCGTCGAAGCCAGCCGCATTGGCTACGTCGGGCGGTATCTGAAACCGTACGGTTCGCGGTTCACTATTGAAGCCGTTGATCACAAGCATCTTCTCATCCGGAGCCACTCTCAAGAAGGCGTGCATGTCTGGTGTGATGTTACCGTTGTTTACGTTGAACGCCGTGATGTCGTAATAGTCGCCGGCGGTAAAGGCCGGGTTGGAACCGGCGAGCGTGAGCACGTCGGTGTAGAACATACGCAATGCCTTCTGCTCCATCGAAAGCAATTCGCCGTCGAACGCTCCACCGTTCATCCACTTTTGATGTTCGGGAACACCCCAATAATCGTATATCGTTGTGCGTCCGTCTTCTCCGGAAAAGCCTTCGTCGCCCGCGCCCGGCTCGCCAACTTCCTGCCCGAAATAGATCATAACCGGACCGCGGTCAATGGTAGCGCTGATTACCATGGCGGGACATCCCTTCCAGATGTCTCCGGCAAAGAAGGGCGAGGCCATTCGTTGCTCGTCGTGGTTCTCCATGAAATGGAGCATATTGTGGTTGATGCCCTTCAGCCGTTGTTGTATCCCGTCAATGGCGACGGTACTACCCTTTCCGCTTACCAGGTTGCGCAGGGTGTCGTAAAGCAAAACTTTGTCATAGAGGAAATCAAAAGAACCCTGATCCAGGTATTCTCTGTATTGGTCGGGATTATAGATTTCAGCGATAAAAACGATCTCAGGATTTACGGCCTTCACCTGGGGTATTACCCAGTTCCAGAATTCCACCGGAACCATCTCCGCCATGTCACAACGAAAGCCATCTACCTTGCGGTTTGCCCAGAAGATGAGGATGTCTTTCATCTTGTTCCAGGTGTCCGGCACAGGATCGAATGATTTAGCGCCTCCTCCCTGGATATCTACACCGTAATTGAGTTTGACCGCTTCGAACCAGTCGTCAACCGAGGGATCGGGCCGGAACTGGTTGTTGGCGGTTGCCTTCGCCGGTGATTCTTCAAAGCGTCCCTCCATTCCGGGTGGCAGGGGCCTGCGGGGCGGAATGAAGGATGTTCCCGGCAAATAGTAGAAGTTGTTGTTGGGGCTGAAAGCTACGGTGGGGTCATCGTCTTCGCCAAAGTCGCGCACGCCGTCCGGTTTGCTGTCGGAACGATAGGCGCGTGCAACGTGGTTGGGTACAAAGTCGATGATCACGCGAAGGCCGGCAGCGTGTGTCCGTTCTATGAGCGCATCGAACTCCTTCATACGGTCGGGAACGTTCACTGCCAGGTCTGGGTCAACATCATAGTAATCGCGAATGGAATAAGGTGATCCGGCAATGCCTTTGACGACAGAGGGGTCGTCCGCCGGAATGCCGTGTTCTGAATAGTCGCTGAGTGTGGCATGCTCAAGCACGCCTGTGTACCATACGTGGGTTATCCCCATCTCACGGAGACTGGCCAATGCCGTGTCCGTAATGTCATTGAATTTTCCGACACCATTAACCTCTCGGGTTCCGTATTTCTGATTGACTTGCGTCTTGTTTCCAAACAATCGGGGCAGCAGCTGGTAGATGATTATCCTTCCGGGCGGTTTCGGTGTGCTCACTGGTGGAATTTTTTCCTTAGGTGAAGAACAGTACGTAAACAGGAATGACAGGCATAGACCAAGCAGGACCGATCTTTTCATGAATACCTTTTTTGCAGTTGTGTTGATCAGGCCGACACCCTGCAAACGATATGAAAGGCAAGGGATCGACTTGCCTTCAATTTAGAAATTTGGGAAGGAAAAAAAAGGCTAGCGCGCCTGAATATCAACCTGCCGGGCCTGGTTGTCAGCTCTGCAATCGCTTCCAGCGAACCAGGTGCATGACCAGCACTGCTACACAGATCAATAATCCCAGGAATTCGCGCGACTCTTCAATGTAGGGGTACTGCATTTTCGCGATATCGTCGAACAGAAGACCCTTATCGTCGCTGTTCAACCATTCGCGCACGCCGGGGTAATAGTACACTGCGTACGCAAGAAGGATCACACCAAACACGGCCAGGGCTTTCGGCATGTACACGTTGAACGCTGCCAGAACACACGTCGCGGCCATGAGACCATAGATGAGAATCCAGATAAGCGGATCTGGATCGTTTACCTGTACGAAGGCAAAGATCAGGAACATGACGGCGAGGACGAGGTGGAATATGCGCATGGTTCGCAATAAGTTTCGTTGTCAGAGAAAGATCCCGGCCGATAACAAAAAAATGCCACACAAGGTGGCACTTTTCGGTTATACGTCAGAACATCATAGGATATTTCTGAGATTCTCAATGCAAATCCTGGCACTCTCGATCGACGGTCGGGTGAAATACTCTTGTTCCACGTAGAAGTGTTTCATGCCGGACAACTTGGCTTGTGCAAAGATTGCCTTGAAGTCGATCGACCCATTGCCCACTTCCGTGTTTCGGTCGGGCATTTGCTTGTCGCGGTCCTTCACGTGCCATTGTTCGAAGCGCTTCGGGTACTTCTTGAAATACGCCAGGGGGTCGTATCCGGCAAAGACCACCCAGTAAAGATCCATCTCTATGCTTACGAGTTTGGGATCGAGCTCCTCGAGCATGACGTCGAAGAGCAGCTTACCGTTTCCGGCGTCCTTGAATTCGAAGTCGTGGTTGTGGTACCCGATCTTCATGCCGTACTTCTTACAGATTTCCCCGCCCTTATTGATCGTTTCACAGACCCTCTTGATGCCGTCGAGTGTGCGGTCCTCTTCTGGCAGCCAGGGTACACAGGCGTATTTCTGACCCAGCGCTTTGGCGTCGGCAACAGTGCGCTCCCAATCATTCCGTACGAGATCGATGCCGAAATGACCGCTCACGGTCTGCATACCCAGCGCTTTTACCTCATTGCCAAACTCGGCGACGGTAAGCCCGAACAGTTTTCCGTCCTGGTAGCCAAATGTTTCAAGCTCTTTATAGCCGAACGATGCAAGTTGTCTCAGGATGCCTTTAGGGTCGTCGTTGATTACGTCCTTAAGGGTGTAGAGTTGAATTCCGATCTTATTCTTTTTAGCCGCAGGTTCTCCGAGCGCGGGCACGGCAAGCATTCCCGCCATAGCCGCAGCCGAGGCGTGAATAAATTCTCTTCGTCTCATGGTGTGTTTGGTTTATCGGTTTTTTCGCGGGAGCGTTGTCGCTCAATTACTTTTCCGTCTCCCCATCCAGCGACAGCACATACCGCGCCATTTTTTCCGCGTCTTCCTGGCTTATGTTAGGGTGCGGATTCATCATGATCTCTCCCCATACGCCGCTTCCGCCTTCAATTATCTTTTTGGCCAGCATTTTCACGTTAGCTTCGGTAAATTCATATTTCTTGGCGACGTCGGTGTGAGCGGGTCCGATAATCTTGTTGGTGGGATGGTGGCAGGTCTTGCAGTCGCTTGCATCTACCAGGGCCTGTCCTTCTGCAATGACATCGGCATTGTTCGCTGCAGGCGCGGCGGTATCCTCCTGCGCATCTGCTTGCGGCGCGGAATCACTAGCCTGCGACTGTGATTCTTCATCGCCGGGTATTTCGTATTCGCCGTAGGCGTCGTCAGTTTTCGCTTCATCTTTCTTTCCACCTCCGCATGAAGTCAGCAGGGATGCCGACATCGAGAGGACCAGGGCAACAACTATTAAACGTTTCATAATCATTATACTATTATCATTTGGTAAGTCCTAAAACACGCCGGTTGAGTTTCTGATCAATGCCGGCGGATGCAAAGTCATCAAAGGCTTTTTCAGTAACGCGGATGATATGATCGCGGATGAACGGCGCGCCTTCTGCCGCACCCTGCTCGGGATGTTTGATGCAACACTCCCATTCGAGAACAGCCCAACCATCGAAATCATACTGCGTGAGTTTTGAAAAGATGGACTGAAAATCCACCTGGCCATCACCCAGGGAACGGAACCGACCGGGGCGGTCAACCCAGTCCTGATATCCTCCGTAAACACCGCTTTTTCCTGTAGGATTAAGTTCCGCATCCTTGACGTGGAACATCTTGATAAACTCGTGATAGAAGTCGATGTACTGTAGGTAGTCGAGGTGCTGAAGTACAAAGTGACTCGGATCGTAGAGGATGTTTGCGCGCGGGTGCTTGCCCGTAGCCTCCCAGAAGCGTTCGAATGTCACGCCATCGTGAAGGTCTTCCCCCGGATGGATCTCATAGCACACATCCACTCCCGCCTTGTCGAATGCATTGAGGATTGGAAGCCATCGCTTCGCCAATTCCTTGAATGCCTCGTCGACAAGTCCGGCCGGCCGCTGCGGCCAGGGGTAAACCGTGTGCCACATCAGGGCACCCGAGAACGTCGCGTGTGCCTTCAATCCAAGATTCTTGCTTGCCTTTGCGGCATACTTGAGCTGGTTTACTGCCCAGGCGGTGCGTTCTTTCGGTTTTTTTCTAACCGATTTGGGCGCGAAGCCATCGAACAGTTCGTCGTATGCGGGATGTACAGCAACGAGCTGGCCCTGCAGGTGGGTCGAGAGTTCGGTGATCTCAAGGCCATATTCAGCCACCGTTCCGCGGATTTCGTCTGCGTAGTCCTTGCTCTCGGCAGCCTTTTGCAGGTCGATGCAACGGCTATCCCACGTGGGTATCTGGACACCTTTGTATCCCAACGACGCCACCCACTGGCATATAGATTTCAGGCTGTTGAACGGCGGCTCGTCGCCCATAAACTGTGCTAGAAAAATTCCCGGTCCCTTTATGGTCTTCATGATGCGTGCGTTTGGATGTAGATTACTTTAACGTCGTCCATTTCCGTGACGAGTTGGCCGACTTGACCACCGTCTCGACGAAGCTCATGCCGCGTACGCCGTCGTTGACATCGGGGAAGTCGTATTTCGCCGGATTGATTTTTCGTCCAGGCTTGTAATCGCGTACCGCCTGCGTAAACGCCCGGTAAATATTGGCGAACGCCTCCAGGTATCCTTCGGGATGGCCAGAGGGCGTGCGAATAAATGCTTTCGCGTCGTCAGACAAGTAGTTCCATCCGGCTCGCAGCACTTCGCGCGGGCGGTCGAGCCATTTCAGTATCAAGGTATTGGGTTCCTCCTGCCGCCATTCCAGTCCACCCTTTTCGCCGTACACGCGGATGTTGAGGTTGTTCTCTTCGCCCGCGGCAACCTGCGTTGCCATGAGCGTGCCAGAGGCGCCGTTGTCGAAACGGAGCAGCATCGAGCTGTCGTCATCGATTTTACGGCCTTTGACCATAATGTTCAGCAGCGCGCAAATCTCGGTGATACGTGCACCGGTGATATATTCTGCCAGGTTGGCTGCGTGTGTTCCAATATCGCCGATGGCGCCCCCGGCACCCGACTGCTTCGGGTCAGTACGCCACGACGCCTGGGCATTGCCCGTCTTTTCCAGCATGGTCGACAACCACCCTTGCGGATATTCTGCATAAACCTTGCGAACTTTTCCGATCCTTCCGGAAGCAACGATGTTGCGTGCTTCTTTAACCATGGGGTAGCCGGTGTACGTGTGTGTCAGCGCCAGGATCAGGCCGGTCTTGTCTACCAGCCGCTTCAGTGCTTTGGCCTCCTGAAGGTTGAAGGCGATTGGCTTTTCCACCACGACGTGGAATCCGTTCTCGAGCGCCATCTTTGACGGTCCGAAGTGGACATGGTTGGGTGTCACCACGGAAACGAAGTCCATCCGCTCATCAGCAGGAAGGTTCTTTTCGCGTTCGAACATCTCCTGGTAGGTACCGTACACCCGGTCGGGATTGAGATAGAGGGACTTGCCTGTTTCTTTCGATTCCTTAGGGTCGATGCTGAAGGCTCCACATACCAGCTCTATCTGTCCATCAATTCCAGCCGCCTTACGGTGTACCGGACCGATAAAGGAGCCAAGGCCTCCTCCTACCATCCCCATGCGTAATTTTCTTGCCATGCGTGGTATAAGTGTTAAAGGTTATTGTGAAACTGCTGTTTTTGAGGGCGATAAGTAAGGAAATAATTGTGAAAGGTGAAAGTCGCTTTACCCTGATAGTTGCAGATTGGGTAATCGACGCAACGGCTGACCGCGGCGCATGAAGATGCCAACGCCGCGATGACCAGAAAAGCAGCCGCAAATGGCGCAGGATGTGTTGGGCTTTGAACGGAATCAGGTGACGAACGTGGATGTCACCAATCCGACGCGGTGGGGTCAGATTTGCAGACAAACAGGTCGTTGAGCGCCTGGTTAAGCAGGCCGAGCATGTTGGGCCGGCACCACTCTGGCGACAGCGCAGTGGCACTCTTGATGGTGGCATACTCGGTCATGGCTTCGGGATCGGGAATATTCTTGTAGCCGATGTTTCCTTTCATGGTGATTTCTTCCAGGGTGATCCGATATCGCCCGTCGCGAACCTGTGCTGTCAGCTTACCACCGAAGCGTCCCGTTTGAATGATAGGCGGTGTGCTCACCTGGGGAAATTTGAACTTCTTGTAGTCCACAACGAAGTCTGTGAGCGTAGCCGTGATGGCGCCGTCGTTAATCGCAACGTTTGTGACCCCGGACGTCGCCCGAAGTATTGAGTCGAGTCGCTCAACGGTCATGGAAGAGCAATCGAACACATGTTGATAGATAACCTTGTTTTCAAAAATCCGAAAGTCGCCATAGGTCGACGGTTGGGCAAGACCCGGAAGGGAGATGACCAATAAGGCTGCTATTAATCGCATAGTATCCAACGGTATGAGGTGTTGTGCGGTACGCCTGTAAAATTACAGTGGGACAGCCATCATTCCTCCGGAAGGTCGGTCATCCACATCGTGGGGCGACAGATGACGGGCAATCCGGGTTTGGCGGGCCGTCCGGGGCAACACAAACGGTTGCACAAAAACAATTTTAGAACCATATTGGGGCTGCTTAAACCTTAAACCTCATGGAAAAAGCTATCAATGCCAACCGGCTATTTATTGCCAGTTGTCTCGCACTCCTCACTACAGCATTCGCGTTTGGAATTCGTGCCGGGATCATGAACGACCTGGTGGCCGACATGAGCCTCACCGACACGCAACTCGGATGGATTAACTTCATGGGAATCTTCGGCTTCCCGATTGCCACGCTCGTAGGCGGGCCGCTGTATAACTCACTCGGACCCCGCCGTATCGGGAACGTGGCGTTCATTTGTCACATACTTGGTATTACGTTCTCCATACTCTCCAACAGCTTTTATACCTTATTCTTTTCAACGTTCTTTATCAGCTTCGGAAACGGGATGGTGGAAGCCGCCTACAATCCAATGATCGCTTCCATGTATCCTGACAAGAAGGCTACGATGCTGAACCGATTCCACGTCTGGTTCCCGGGTGGTATCGCAATTGGTTCGGTACTCGTGTTGCTGGTGGATAATATGGGTGGTGGCTGGCAAGCCAAGCTGTCCATCATGTATATCCCTGCACTGATCTATTTCTTCATGTTCATGGGTCAGACCTTCCCGAAAACAGGCGGTAAGGAAACTGCCTCCACGGCGGAAAACATGAAAGCCATATTCAGCTCGCCTTTGTATTGGGTGATGCTCGTTCTTATGGTCATGACCGCTACGACGGAGCTCGGCACCCAGGCATGGGTTGAGCGCATCCTCGCAGCGTCCGGCGCCCAGCCGCTCCTCGTGCTTGCTCTTGTAACCGTTCTGATGGCAGTGGGACGACTCTTTGCCGGTCCACTCATTCACCAATTGAACATCTCCGGCGTATTGCTGGCCTCTGCAGTCATATCTGCCATCGCGATCTACACGATGCACATGGCAACAGGTGGCATGGTGTACGTTGCCGCGATATTGTTCGCTATCGGTGTCTGCTACTTCTGGCCGACCATGATCTCGTTTATTGCGGAATACCTACCGCGTACCGGCGCGCTCGGCATGTCGCTCATGGGTGGCGTAGGAATGCTGGGCGTCTCGATCTTTCAACCGATCATCGGGTCCTGGATCGATGGCCACAGAGAGGCAAAGGCAGCCGAAGGACTCACTGGAGATGCCCTGGAACTGGCAGCGGGACAGGCGACGTTGGCGAACATCGCCATCCTCCCTACCATCCTGACCGTGGCGTTCATCATTCTTAACATATACATGATCCGGGCTTACAAGAAGGGCTCGACGGCGACGGCGCATTAGGACATAACGCAAAGGAACGCGGGCGGAAGGGATGAAATTTTTCGGATTGATACCTGCGGGCGGAATCGGCAGCAGGCTAGGGAGTATGCCCTGCAGCAAGGAAGTCTATCCTATACTCCGTAGCACAAAAGACGGAATCGCGCGCAGCGTAGTATGCGAAAACCTCATCCGTTATTATCGCCTGGCCGGCATCACGGAGATTTGCTGTATTCTCCGTCCCGGAAAATGGGACATCCCCGCGTACCTGGGTGATGGAAAGGAGTTCGGCGTGAACATCGCGTATCTGATGATGACCCATCCCTACGGGACGCCGTTCACGCTGGATCAGGCCTACCCCTTCGTCAAAGGTCACGGCGTGGCGCTCGGTTTTCCCGACATGATCTGCACCCCGGAAAACCATTTTGAACAGCTGAAGGATCGTTTGACTCAGACCAACGCCGACGTGGTACTCGGGGTGATAAAAACAAAGAAATACAAGAGCTGGGATATGGTCGCCTTCAACGGCGACACCCTTAGCGATATCGTCATCAAGGAAGACCGCCCCGATTTAACTTATGGATGGGCTCACGCAGTATGGGGTCCATCCTTCACAGAATTCCTGCATAGCCAGGTCGAAAGACGGCTTGCTGATAACGATGTCAAAGGAACACGTGCCGACGGCACCCCCCGCGAACTCTACATCGGCGATATCGTTCGCGCCGCCATGAAAGAAGGACTTCGCGTCGACTACGTAAAGTTTGAAGAGGGTACCGCGAGGGATTTGGGAACGCCGGAGGAATTGTTGCGGTACTTGTCGGAGTAATTCTTCACCATAGAGGCAGAGGCAGACGCAGACGCAGAGGCAGTTACAATAGTTCATAGTTGCGTCTGCATCTGCGTCTGCAACTACTGAATGATCGCCGCCGCCCCATACGCAGACCCCAGCGGTGCGTGGGAGGGTTCGATGGAGAGTTCGGGAAGAAAGTGTTTCAGTAACGTGATGTAAAGTTCATTGTCGACGAAGCCGCCATCGACGAATACTTTCTTTACGGGCGATTGACCAAGTGCGAGCTGGATCGAAGCCACCTGCAGGCGTACAAGTCCCCATATGACGTGATGATACGCTTCTTCGTACGACGCGCATCCCTGCGGATCCCACTTTGTTGGACGGAACACATCTTCGACAAGCTTCTCATTACCCAGCACCTCGGGATAATACAGGTTGTGAACGGCGCCGGCTTCGATGGCGCGAAGAAAACTCGGATTAAGTCGGATCTGCTTATAGTATTTAGTGTCCCTGTCGAAAAGCCGGTTCAGGGTTTTCAACTGATGATCCAACTCATGGCCCAGGAACAACCTCGACGCCTTGACCGGATTTCCCGATGGGGTAAGGTAATTCAAGCAGTCGCGTTCAAGCTCTTCCAAAGTAAGGCGCTCCTGTGTAAAGGGATTCATGGAAATACTCCACGTGCCGGTTGACACGAGCAGGAAGGGGTCAGAGGAACGCATAAGGTAAGCGGCCAACGCAGAAGAACTGTCGTGGATGCCCACGCCTACACTAAACGTCTTGCCCTTTCGCGTCACCTCAAAAGACGTCGACGTAGGAACCATGTCGGGAAACAAGTGGCGAAGCCCCTCAGCCTCGACCCAGGAATGATATTCGGATCGGTTAAAGTCCCATAGTTTGGTATGACACCCCACCGATGTTGGCTCGGTGACCATCTCTCCCGTTAACACGTACGCCAGGTATTGGGGAAAATGAAGCGTGTGCCGAATGTTTCGGAAAAGCTCAGGACGTTCGTGTTTCAGCCAGTAAAGTTGAAGTCCGGAATTCAGCATGCCGAGGAACGGCGATGCAGTTGCAAGATCGTGTTCCGCAGCGCCGTAACTGCACTGAAACTTAGAGGCAAGTTCGGATGGAAACGGTTTGAGGTAATTGTATAGTGGCGTTGCCAGGTTGCCTTTGCCGTCGAGGTGAACCAACGTAGCGCCATACGTCGAGAAGTTAACGGCGCGGACGTGAAAGTCGGGGTTGCCGAGCAATCCGTCCAGCGTACCTTCTATCCATTCGACAATCGCTGCCGGATCATCACAAGGGTAGCCGTCTTCGTCAGTAATTGTTGGGAGCTCCGCGTATTCATGACGGATCTCTTCCAACGCCTCATTGAACAGGAAGTACTTTTTGTTGGTCTTGCCGATGTCGAAGACTGCCGTGACAACTCTAGGCATAGGCTTATAATCCCGTCGACACCGTCTTCATTCCCCGCTCACCGATCAGCTGCTTTCGTACACCCAGGGCACGGAATGCGCGTAGAGGATCAAGGGCTCCTCCCGCTCTTAACCTGGATTCCGCCAGTAACGGACGAACATCAGTACGATACGCGTTCTGTAAAATTTCCTGTGCCATAACGGTATCATTGTTCTCCCGTGCCGCTTCGAGCTCGTCGCGGTCGACCAGCAATGCCTGGGCATAGGCCACCTTGATCGCTTCGACGGACTGAAGCAGATCTTCGAGGGGGTCCTTCACATTGTGGCTCGCATCTATCATCCACGCTGGCGTAGGGTTGGACGAGGCAGGATTCTCCATGCCGTACACGAGCTCGCTAAAGATCAGGAACAGCTGGTACGGCTTTATGCTTCCGACGGTAAGGTCGTCGTCACCGTACTTGGAATCATTGAAATGAAATCCTCCGAGCTTGCCTTCCATCATAAGCGTAGCCACGATCTGCTCGATGTTTGTGTTTGGCAGGTGATGACCCAGGTCAACCAGCGTATATGCCTTTTCACCCAGCTTGTTTGCAAGCAGAAAAGATGTTCCCCAATCCTGAATCACTGTCGAATAGAAGTTGGGCTCATACGGCTTGTATTCAATAAACATTTTCCAGTCGCCCGGAAGCGCCGCATAAATCTCCTGCAGCGAAGCGTATGTGCGTTGAAACGCTTTCCTGAAGTTTAGCTGCCCCGGAAAGCACGACCCGTCAGCGAGCCACACGGTAAGTGCGGTCGAGCCCAGCTGCTTTCCATATTCGATGACTTCGATGTTATGATCGACCGCATGCTTTCGTACCGCCTTTTCCGCATGTGCCAGCGAACCGTACTTATAGCTCACGGTCTGGTCGGGCTGATCCTGGAAAGTATTCGAGTTGACGGCATCGAATACCAGGCCGAGTTCGCTGGCCAGGGTCTTTATCTCCGATGCATTCTTTGGAATATCCCAGGGAATGTGCAAGGAGATCGCGCCGCTGGAACGGTTAAGCGCATGGAGCAGGCCTACGTCCATGATTTTTTCTTCCAGGCTACGGGGTTCGCCGCCTCCGGGGAAGCGGGCAAAGCGGGTTCCACCGGCACCCAGCGCCCAACTGGGGACAGCTATTTGTAAGGCTCCAATTTTTGTAATAAGGGCGTCGACATCATGACCGTCTGCGGCTAGTCGGGCTGTGAGAAAGTCGAAGGCTTCACGATGGCGCGCCTCATGCCGGCGGTTCTGTTCACCGACCTGGTCAGCATGTATCCTCATATCTTATCGCACGAACGCGGCTGCCACACCGCCATCCACATTGAT
>JAJJPK010000020.1:0-28087 GCA_032907565.1 Cyclobacteriaceae bacterium
GACCGTTGAATGTTCGTAATTTGGTTATCCTGGACGCACATCCGTGCGTCCCTACAGAATTATCCCCACGAATATCGTTCCGGGATATCATTCCCCGATCATTTCCTGGACGTAACGCTATGAAACCCACAACGATTTCAACCCGACGGTGTCCAGATGACGTTGATTCCAAAATTGGATATTTGGCGTGTTAACCAAATTCAAATTGATGGACTCACTGTGTAGGGACGCACGGCGTGCGTCCCGGAATGTCGTCGTCCGGCTACGCCGAACACGCGCCGTTCGTTCCCGATGGAATGCCGTTATGTATACCGCAACGCACGGTACACGACCGTTGAATGTTCGTAATTTGGTTATCCTGGACGCACATCCGTGCGTCCCTACCAAACTATCCCCACGAATATCGTTCCGGGGATATCACCCACGAGCGTTTTGCGGACATGATTTCAATTTTGGCGCGTAGACCATACGTGAATTTTGCCAACTTTTTTGATATTTGGTGTCGTATCATTGTTTCAAAATCTTTATGAACGACAGATTTCGGGGCATATACCGTAACGAGTCCGCACGGGCCTGGTGGCGGGACTATTCCTCTGACGGGCTGTACTACATCACCGCATGTACGTATGGAATGGAATGTACTCTCGGTAAAATCATTAGCAAAAAAATGTTTCCCTCGTCTATTGGAGAAATAGTGTTGGAGGAATGGTACAAATCTTTTGAGATCCGGAGGGAATTGTCCTGCGACATATTCCAAATGATGCCGAATCACCTCCATGCCATCCTTCGAATCGACACCGATGGATCCGGGGCGCCGAAAGGGTCGAGGTTAACCGAAACGGTGACGTCGATATTGCACAGCGACGTGACACGCCGGGTACAAACCTTTGTCCCCAGCGCATTGCCCAAGAGCGGCGTTGCGTATCGGCCTCCCCGGTCTATCTCATCCTTTGTGGGTGGGTTTAAATCCGCCGCAACTAAAAAAATCAATGAATACAAAAATACTCCAAGGTCGCCCGTGTGGCAACCTCGTTTTCATGATCACGTGATCCGTAGTTTCGAGGAATATTGTGCCATCTATATGTATATCCGGAATAACGTGAGGAACTGGAAGGCGGACGAATATTGGAGATAGGGGTCGGGTTTTTGCGAATTTGATAATAACGCGAACCAGTATTTCCTATTTGATTTGGGGGATTTCCCGAAACCCAAATTTATGGACTCACTGTGTAGGGACGCACGGCGTGCGTCCCGGAATGTCGTTGTCCGGCTACGCCGAACACGCGCCGTTCGTTCCCCGTGGATACCGTTATTTCCGTTTTCCAGAACGCACGGGTACCCATCACCATCCGGGACTGAAATTCACCCCAAACACACCTCGTGCGAAATGATCGATACGCCACGGGAGTGCGTAGTAGGGTTCGATGACCATCAAGCCAAACAGGTTGATGCGGAACGACAGGCCGGTGCTGAGGAAGGGCGCGCGGTCCGTGGGTGATTCAGGGTCCCACCTCAACTTCGGACTGGTGGACGACGTCCATGCAAGGCCGGCGTCGACAAACAAGGCCAGTTCCGTGAAAAGTGTTTTCGAATGAATGGGCGTCAGCCGTTCCGGTCCCGTGAATGGTATGCGCCACTCGGCATTGGCGACGAGCATACGGCTGCCAAAAATCTGGTTAATGGAGTGCGCGCCGCCTTCCTGACCTGTATCATATCCTCTGATGTTGTCGGGTTCGTTGCCACGAGTCAACGTCGGGTAAGCAAAGCTCAGTGGATACAGGCGTCCGTCTTCAGCGTCTGCCCCGAACCGACCGATGTGAAGCAGCCGGAATGCCAGTGACGTAGGATTGAGAAAGACATAATGCCGGTAGTCGAACATCAGCGTGTGGTAGTCGAGCGCATCGTATGTCTTCTCTGCTTCTATGCGGAAGCGTTTGCCACGTAAGGGCGATGCAATGCCGAAGTAAGAATTGTCAAGTACGTAGGCGGCATAAGTACTACCGAGGTTATATCCTTCGGGTGACGGAAGTTTCTGGCGGTCTTCGTGGATCAAATAACCCTGGTAGTAGTAGTGGTTGTATCGGTCGACCCTGAACGAATAGAACGAGTACCCGGTCCCAAATTCTATTCGCCTCGTAGTGGAGAAGGGGAAGTACACAAATCCTTCCACGCTCTTGTCGAAGGCTCTCATTACATCGAGCATAAGGTTGGTAGTCGCGAGTGTATCGTCACGCACTATCAGTGTGTCGGGTCTGTAGCCCAAGTACGACGATCGGTAGGGTATATGGGAAACCGCAACACCCCAATTAATTCGGTTCTTCTCATTTAAATAAGCCGCCTGACCTCCGAAGTCATAAATCTCGCCGTTCAGCGCGAGCGTGCTGAATACCCGGTGATAGCCCAGCATGTCGCCGAAAATCATGTCCACGCCACCGGCCATGCCGGTACGGGTGCCGAAGGAACTCGTCGATATGCCGATACCGACTTGGTTCCCAATGTATTCCAGGCCAAGCTTGGGCTTATACGGCACGCTTTCCGTACGTGTAGAAGCAGTAAGTGGCGTAAGGTCGAGTTGCTCCAGGCGTGCCACTATCGCCGACTCACTCTTGGGTGGTAGCGTACCAGCGGCGAAGTTGACGCCTTCATGGGTTACGTCGCGGACCGTGAAGTCGTCGGGCTTTGCGACGTATATTCTGTACTCTGCCTTATCAAAATAACTGTATGCGACCTCGCCCGTTTCCGTTGAAACACTCAGCGCGGGAGAGTAGCTGGTGATCCCGGTAATCCCGGTGACATAATCGGTTAACTGTTGAATTCTCCCGCTCGCAAATTCATATGTGTAGAGGTTCCGGAACCCGTCGCGGTTGGAGAGGAAGTAAACGCTCTTTCCGTCCGGAGCGAAAATAGGATTCAGGTTCTCAGCGCCGTGAAAGACGTCGAGGACGGTAATATCATCTTCCTCACGATCGTACAAGCTGATCTGTAGCGCTTTCGACCGATAGGTCCGTCCCGGGGCCGGCCTGTCGGACGAAAAGACGATAAACCGACCATCGGGCGACCACTGCGGTTGAACGTCAGAATACCAGTCGTTCGTAAGCTGTGTTACTTTACCCGACTTCAGGTTGAAGAGGTATAGGTCGCCCTGACCGTCGACCATCCCCGATACGACAATCTCTTCTCCGTCCGGTGACCAACTTGGGTTGCTGAAGTAGGGCAGACCATCCAGGCGATGTATCGTCGTCTTTCCTTTGGCATCCATATCGACAATAGTGAGCACACTGCTGCCTTCGCTAAAGCTCACGAACGCAAACTGATTGCTTTGTGGAGACCATGTTCCAGTTGACTCGATATAACTAAATTCGTCGATATGATTCTCACGCGCTGTGGTTGCCAGCGTCTTCAGTACTTCTCCGGTGTGTGCGTCGGCCAGGAACAGGTCGATGCCGAAAAAGTTTCGCTCTGAGAGAAAGGCCACGTATTGCCCGTTGGGACTCAGCACAGGTGCAATGTTAATATTGCCGGACTTTTTCTTTTCTGTCAGTGACCTGCCTCTCACGCTGTCGGCGCGCAATCCATCGTATTGCCTGTAGTAGTTAATGAGATCTTCTTTCCAGGCTTCCGAGAACGCTTTCTCATCAAGTCCCGAGAGATCTTCAATAGCTTTTTCGTAGCCGTACCATGCTGTATTGCGAAAGAGGGGACTAATAATGGAGTCGCCGTACGTTCCCACTACATAAGACCAGAAGGCTTGGCCGTAGCGATATGGGAAGTATTTGTAATTACGCGTCATGTCCCGGAGCGTGGGGAAGTCGTTTGCGCGAAGTGCATCGCGCATCCACATGGCTGTATGCGGATCGACGGGGCCAGTAGAAAGGTATTCAGCAAGACCTTCCACCATCCAAAGCGGCAGGTTCTGAAGGTTGTTTAAGGAAAGCGAGTCTTCCGGATTTTTCATCATCCGGTATTGAAACACGTGTACCAGTTCGTGCCCGAGGACGTGATGGGTTTGGGAGTGAAGGTCCATTAAGGGCATGACAACGCGGTTCCTGAGACCTTCCGTCACACCGCCCGTACCGATGCTCACCGTGCCGAGGATGGCGCTTGTTTGCCAGAAGTCGGAATGGTTGGCGTACAGTATAAAAGGATTGGGTTGTGGAAATGTATCAAGGAAAACCTGCTGGTGCGCCTTGTACCATTGGTCCGCTGCAGCGGAAAAGGCTTCCAGGAGGGAGTCGTTTTTCGCGCGTGAAATTGGGATCGTGCCTGACCTTGAAATCAAATTTCTCATAGCTGGGTTTGTTCCGTCCGAAGTGTTGGGCGCTGACCTTCGGAGCGGAGAACGCAACGAGTATAATTAGTAGTAACCAAATCAATATCGGGTTAGCCTTCATACCTATCTCTGTTTTGGTCATCTCGGCACAAGGCGCACCGCTACGCCGGCGCATCATCGTAACGCCGGAACGAGATGAGCATGCATACATGCGTAGAACAAAATTTGTGCCTTCATGATTCCAACTGAAAAACCGGCACGCCGATAGTGATGTATCTGACAAACTGGACCACTCAAAAAAAATATCCCTGCCCCGTTTGTCGTCGTATAATACCCCATCGGACATATACGACGGAACGGCGAACCGTGATCACCAGGTGAAATCGTTTGCCCGTAAGAACGCCTTTGTGGAAAAAAGGCGCAAGGATACTTGGCAGGCCTAACTACTGATTTTTTTCAGGTTATGATGGAAACGTTTACGCAAAGATTGAGATGCTGGATAAAGGGCCAGACTTGGGCTCGTGTCATACTTGTCATCTTGATCGGGTCCTCAGCACAGCATGTTACTGCGCAGCCCGTAAGGGGAAAAAATTCGCTGTTCCGTATTTATATGGACAACGATTTTTTTGCTTACCGGAAGGAGGACGGCGGGTATTCTAACGGTATTCGTCTGGATTTATTTTATCACCGGAAGCGACAGCCCACATCCTTCATATCAAATTTCCTTCTCAAGGCCGGCGACAGCGCTATCAACACGTACAGCTGGAGTGTTATGCAGATCATGATTACGTCCAACGACATCACGCAGGAAGAGTGGACGGAGGGAGACTACCCGTATTCCGGGTCGTTGTTTGTAACGCACGCGCTGAATTCCGTAAATCCCGACGAAGGGTATGCGCTGGAGACGGAATGGATTGTGGGTATTATGGGTCCTGAGGCCTGTGCGGGAGAGGTGCAGACGTGGTTTCACGACCTGATCGGGCATCACAGGCCCATGGGTTGGCATCACCAAATGCCGACGGCATTATTGCTCAACCTCAACCTGGGCTATGAGAAGCTGCTGTTTTCACCGGGTCGTGCACTGGAAGTGCTCGGTGGTGGGGAGATGTACCTCGGGACAATGTACATCGGGCTCGCGTTTCAATCTACGATCCGGTTCGGGAAAATGACCCCGTATTTTGACGGCCTCGTGAGCCGATTCACATCGCCGCGGAAATTACAGGCTTACTTCATTGTGAAACCTCAACTGTCGCTGGTCTTTCACAATACCCTTCTGGAAGGTTCTTTGTTCCGGCGAGATTTTTCCCGGGGAGCGGATGATGGTCCCGTCATTTCAGAGTCGGAGTCTAATACCATCGTGCCGGCCATTGACTATGGATTGGTGCTTTCTTATGGCCCTGTAGCCTTTTCATTTACGCTGAACACAAACACCGGCCTCGTTCGGGACCAACCTACGAAGTCGCAGGGCAATGTTTCGTTATACATAGGGCTGTAGGGGGGAGGTCGGTGGTCTATCCTCCTGCTTCTTACCAATATGTTTCCCTTTTTCGTATCTTAGGTACATAGCCCCATGCACGAGCACCTGATCAAGACCATCCGGCAAAAAGTAAACCTGACTGACGAGGAAGCCGCCACGTTCGAGCGGTTTTTTATTCCCCGGAAATACCGCAAGCGGCAGTATGTATTGAATGCAGGCGACAAATGCCAGTATCTTTTGTTCGTGGCAAAGGGACTCCTGCGTTCGTTTACGGTAAGTGACGATGGCGACGAGCACGTGATGCAGTTCGCCATGGAAGGTGCATGGATTACCGACATGGGAAGCTTTCTTTCCGGCGATGACGCGATCTATAATATTGAGGCGCTTGAAGATTCGGAACTCCTGCTCCTTACCCGCGACGGAATGGAGGAGCTCCTCGAGACGATCGCTAATGTTGAACGGTACTTCAGGGTGCTAATGCAGAACAGTATCATCGCGTTGCAGAAAAGAATACGACTCACACAAATGTACTCCGCGGAGGAGGCCTATCTACAGATCATGGAGCTACAGCCTGATGTATTTAACCGTGCACCATTACAGCACATTGCATCCTATTTGGGAATAACCCCCGAGACGTTAAGCAGAATTAGAAAACAAGTCTCGGCAAAACGATAATCACTGCATACTGCCCACTACTGCCTACTGCCCACTGACGTTCCCGCAACCGTTAACATAAACCACCCTCCCAATCAACGCACGACACACGGGCTGCGACCTGATAACCGCACCGCATTTCACTTGATAAGTATCAACTTATTTGTTGTTCTACGTCAATCGACGTGTAAGAGTAACACGATAGTTTTGCGATTCAATTTGGAATGATCGCACACTTAAACTCACGCATGACTACACCGAAAACCATTGCAATCGTTGGAGCAACCGGAAGGATGGGTTCTATTATTGCACGGACCCTGGCGGATGCCCAATATCGCCTTGTGTTGATGGCAAACCATCGCGAAAAACTCGCGGCACTGGAGAAGGAACTTGTTCAGATTTATGATGCCGATGTAACGCTGACGACGGACGCACGGGAAGCTGCGTGGGAGGCGGACATTGTTATATTGGCCACACCCGCTGAAGTGGAGATAAACGTCGCAGGGAGCATTCGGGACGTGGTTGCAGGAAAGATTATCATCAGCATTTCGGCCCGCGACAACAAGAAGACAGACGCAAGCGCAGCTGAGGAACTACAACGCAAGCTGCCGTATTCTCGGGTCGTGAAGACTTTTAATACCGTTCACATGTCTACTTACGTGTCGCCCGCCGTTAGTTGCAAGTCGGCAGTCGTATTTGTAGCCGGCAATAACGGCGACGCCGTTGGGGTAGTTACCGAGTTGGGGAGAAAGGCGGGCTTTAGCCCCATGATTGTCGGCGATCTCAGTGCAAGTCGTGCCCTGGAACGCATGGGCTTTCAGCAAAACCAGAGAATAGCCGCGATCGGTCTCGCCAAACGCATCATGGAGCAGGCACGGGGAGATTCTTCCGAACCGACGATATTGTGATGTGACGGCAGCGCGTCGCTACTTGCCTTTGCCGTTTCCTTTACCGTTTCCTTTTCCTTTGTCCTGAGCCTGGGCTGCATGTCCACTTGCGCCCTTTTTCAGTGCGTGGAATTCCGGTGAACCAGGTTTGATGCCAAGTTCTTTGGCAATGGCGCCCCAACCCTTAGTGCGGTTCGTGCGGTATATGTTCGCCACTTCATCAATGGGCCTGCGGGTTATCCTGGAAATTTCGATGACGAGGTAAATGTCGCCGCCCTTGAAGCCAAATTCTACCGACCACTTTGTTATCTTCGACTCGGGCACACCGGAGCGGCTGCTCATGTCCCGTTTCCAGAATCCAAAGTCCGCGCGGGCCTCGTCATCGAACTTTGCCAGAATGACGTTCAGTTGCGAATCGCCGGTATTGTATTGGGCCAATGCGGGGGAAAATACCAGGGCGCTCAGCCCAATTGCAAAAGCAAGATGTTTCATAAAAAATGGGATCAATTAAACTAACGGGAGGGCTTTGGTTAGTCAAATTTGTCTCAAAACGGCTGATTCTCCGCGCGACGTGCTGCGAAGCGGCGGGCGGTTGGACTACCTGTCGTTTCGCCCGATGAGAATACAATGCACAAGGTCTTTCTCATTACTTTTCTATCTTTGATCTTGTTCGATTTCTCTGGAAATATTACATGATGTTTGACCCGGTTCGCGCCGTCCTGTTTCCCGTGTTCATGATGTGTGCAATGCACAGTGTTGCCCAAACTTCTGACTCGACGATTCCCGACAGTTTTCCGAAATTTTTCAGGGAGGGGCATCGCGGTGCCCGTGGTCTGATGCCGGAAAATACCATCCCGTCAATGAGGCGCGCGATAGACGAAGGTGCCAACGTTCTGGAAGTGGATGTTTACATCACCCGCGACAAGCGGGTTGTAGTGGCGCACGACCCGCATGTCAACCGCGTCTTTTCCCGCATGCCCGACGGATCAGAAATCGCCGAGGCAGACGCCCGGAAGTATGTTCTTCATCAAATGGATTATGCAGACATCCGCAAGTTCGATGTTGGTTCAAAACCTCATCCGAATTTCCCGCAACAAGAGAACGTGCGCACGTATATGCCCTTGCTGGGAGAGCTTATCGATTCGGTGGAAGCATACACTGCACAAAAGGGTTTGCCTAAAATCATTTACAACGTCGAGATCAAAGCAGATCCGAAAAACGATGGGCAATATCAACCAGAGCCAGCTGAGCTTGTAGATCTCGTCATGAATGTCATTAGGGCACGAGATATAGGTAATCGCTTTTACATTCAGTCGTTCGACGTCAGACAAATACAGGAAGTACACAAGCGCTATCCCGGTGTGGTGACTGGCTTTCTCTCAGGGAACAAAGACATGTCGTTGCAGGATAACCTTGAGTGGATTGGATTTCGCCCGGACATCTACAGTGTGCATTATTCGCTCGTGACGCCGGAGCTGGTCAAAGCGTGTCAGCAGTTGGGTATGAAGTTTATTCCGTGGACGGTAAATGATGCCGAAGATATGAAACGCCTCATCGAGATGGGTGTAGATGGGATCATCACAGACTACCCGGACCGGCTTACTGCCGTAGTTGGTAATCGGTAAGACTTCTTACTTCTCACTTCTCACTTCTTACACTGATCCCCGCGTACCTGACCGCCACACTCTACATATTCCGGGGATTTTCGTTCTCAACATCTCATCTGCGTGGTCCCTATTCAATGCTTGTGAGTAGCATTGCCGGTGGAATAGTTATTGCCCCTGCCTGAGTGAATCTATGACGGGTATTCTCGACGACGTGGCCCGGGTTCGGTTGCTATCCCCAAAGTAACCGGGTTATACCATTCAATTCTAACGGTTTCCCTGGATGCGGTCAGCGTGCCGCTGGGAAGGCTTGTGTGCGGTTTTCAGCGCGTGAAAGCAGGGTCCGTGTTGAGAGTGAGTCAGCCTGCGAGTGAATCAGACATCTACTAATTTTCTTACCAATGAAAATCAATGTGAAGTATTTAGGTATTATGGCGATCGCTGCATTGCTGGCAGGGATTTCTTGTGATGATGACGACGACAACGGTGGGGGCGGAATGAACAATGAAAACAACATTACGCTGGATCTTGTGGCGGATGGCTTGTTTTCACCAACGGTATTTATCGCGTCACCCGATAACACCGACCGAATGTTCATCGTGGATCAGGCGGGCCAGATTTTTATCTTCCGAGATAGTGCCAAGGTGGAAACGCCGTTCCTTGACATAACTGATCGGGTAGTGGTAGAAGGTGAAAAGGGTCTTCTCGGTTTGGCCTTTCACCCGGACTTTGCAAACAACGGACGTTTCTTTGTGTACTACAGTGGGCCGTTGAGTCCAGCCGGACCAGAAGGATGGGACCACACCAACTTTGTTTCCGAATTCACGGTTCCTCCCGGTGAAGACGCTGCCGATCCGGCATCAGAAGTGGTATTACTGGCTATGGATCACCCGCAGGGCAACCACAATGCGGGCATGCTGGCCTTTGGTCCGGACGGTTATCTCTATATTTCTGTGGGTGATGGCGGAGGCGGCAACGACAACGACGTTGGACACGTGGAGGGCGGCAACGGTCAGGACATTACACAGAACCTGCTTGGAAGCATCCTTCGCATCGATGTGAACACACCGGGCGTTTACCAGATTCCGTCGGACAACCCGTTCGTCGGGAGCGACGGCCTTGATGAAATATATGCTTACGGGCTCCGGAATCCCTATCGCTTTAGTTTTGATCCGGAAGGGAACATAATTGTTGCCGATGCTGGTCAGGAACTCTACGAGGAGATCAACGTCGTGCAGGCCGGTGGAAATTATGGTTGGAACATTAAGGAAGGCATGCACTGCTTTGATCCGGCCAACCCCACATCGCCGCCCGATTCATGTGCTACAACAGGCACGAATGGTGATCCTCTTGTTGATCCGGTAATTGAATTCGGCAATTCAAAAAGTCTTACCGACGGTCTCGGAAATGTTTCGATTGGCGGTTATGTGTATGAGGGTGACGACGTCCCCTCGCTCTTCGGCAAATATATCTTCGGCGTGCTGAGCCAGGATCCATCGGGAATGGACGGTGCAGTCTTCGCAGCGGATCGCTCCGGGACGACGTGGAATTTCAACAAGCTGAATATTGGCAATATGACCAACGGAGAGCTGGGTGAATTCGTGCTGGGATTCGGCAAAGACCAGGAAGGAGAAGTGTATGTACTGACGAACACCGGCACTGCTGGGTCTGGCAAGGTGTATAAACTTAATGGAAATCTACAGTAGGAATCGTGACCCTTTGTGTCCTGCGTGCATGTCGCACAAAGGACACAAAGGAATACGAACCGTGCAGGTGGTGAGGGCCATTAGTTAAGCTAACGGTTTCCCGCCAGGTTGAAAGCGAGATAAAGCTGACCAACGGAGTTCTTGCTGCTACCCAGCATTCGCTTGGCACCAGTGCTTCGTGCGATATCGTTCAATCCGTAGTTGTAGCGGGCGCCGAGTTGGACGTTGTTGAAATTAAAGCCAATACCTCCGACAAGACCGTAATCCCACTTTTCAAAGTTGTCGCGATCCAGTTCTCTGAAATCGTCACCCAGGTCACCATCCGTGTCAATATTTGCCCCTACTAAATAAGCCCAGTAAGGTCCGGCGTGGATCTCAACGGCATCTCCCAACTTAAATACAGCCAGTATGGGAACGTCGATGTAATGGAGGTTGAACTTAGTCTCATGGTCGATGATACCAAAGTTGGCGCTCACTTCGCTGCCCTTTGTAGAGTAGTTGACCTCGGGTTGAATTGCAAAGCCTTCATTTGCAAATAACTGCCCATACACACCTACGTGAAATCCGAACTTAGTATGCCGGTCGTGAGGTTCGTCAATGATAAGATTAGTCAGGTTAACCCCGCCTTTAATACCGGCCCGTGCGGTACCACTGTTTGTTGACGGGTTGTACTGATCGTCGTCTGTTGTCGTTTGCACAGTCGTTTCCGTTGTGGTTTCTGTCTGTGTTCGTTGTCCGAATGCAAACAATGTTGATCCTGCAAGCACAACGCAGATCGCTGCGATCCGTGTGAGCCCGATTTTCATTTTTTTCTTCCGTTTCATACGCATCTGTTTTTTTACCCATGTCATGTTTTGAAATCATCGTGCCAATAATCATGTCCGATTCAATGGTGTTTGTGCGAACGCGGTGAAGACATTTGATGCAAAACTTGCCCATCGTGCGACCTTTCTCCCACAGTGTGGTGAGCCGGTGGATTCTGATGAAAATCAGGCTGAAAACTGCCCTTTTACAGTCAGTTAAATGGCTGAAAAACAGCACTAAATGAGGGGTTTTGGTGTTGTATAATAGGAGGGCTTGTTGTCCTTCTGCGCACGGATTTTGAGATGAAATAATCGTAAACCCTTTAAACTGAAGAAACTATGAAGACACAAATTGGACTTAAGGACGGCCCCAAGGCCGAAATTGCTCACCAACTATCGAAGTTGCTGGCTGACGAGTATGTTTTGTATACGAAGACGCGCCATGCCCACTGGAATGTAGAAGGGCCCGACTTCTACGACAAACACAAAATGTTTGAAGACCAATACAACGAGTTGGCCGGAGTTATCGATGAAGCTGCTGAGCGCATCCGTATGATTGGACATTACGCACCCGGTTCGCTTCAGGAATTTCTTGACCTGACCGAGTTAACGGAATCGCCACGCGAAAGTGGTGACAGCAAGGCATTCATCAAGGAATTGCTGGCTGATCATGAAACCATCGCCACACGTCTACGCGAGCAGATCGGCCCCATCAACGATAAGGGCAAAGACATTGGTACAGCCGATTTCCTGACTGGCGTGCTGCGAATGCACGAAAAAATGGCGTGGATGCTGCGCGCTCACCTATAAGATCTTTCCTGACTGGATAGCACAGCAAGGATGATGGCTTTAAGGAACATGCGACGAGAAATGTTGCATGTTCTTTTTTTTTGAGTTTAGAGATTCAATTCATCGCCGCGCTGTACGTGCCGAGAAACTTCCGAGCGCTGTCTGCAAAGCGCTCTGTCGTACTCGTATCCGCACCGAAGGCTTCCCACACAGGCGTATGACCCTGGAAAGGAACGACCCAAAGCCGCGCGTTGGGAAATGTCCTGTAGAGTTCCGTAGCAATTTCCATCGGAAAGTACAGATCGCGATCGCCCCATACCATGTACACCGGCACCGTGAGCCGTTTCAGGCGTTCCATGATCGGAGGATGTTCTCCGAATGTCGGTACCTGCGTCGCCATGAACCGTAAGTCAGAGAAAATTTCTCCAATCCTGGCGGTATCTCCGGAATGAATCCTGAGGTAATACGCTTTCAAAGATTCATCCGCTTTGTCAAATGAATCATGCAGCGGCAAATCCTTACCTGCAGTGCTCATCACAGGTGAACCGGCGACGAGCACAAGCGCTCTGAAAAGATCAGGTTTCCGATCAGCCATATATAATAAGGTGATGGCACCAGCACTGTGACCTATGCCAACCGCCGAGTCAATGCCCAGCAACTCTACCGCTTGAAGGACCAATTCCGCCCAACTTTCATAAGAGAATGTGCCCTTGGGTCGATCTGATTTTCCGTGACCCGGAAGATCAAATGCAACAATGGTATAGTCGCTGCCGAAATCATCGAAGTATTCGCTCCACTGCTCGCTCGAAAGGGTAAAGCCGTGCAACATGATAAGGTGTGGTCCGGTACCGCCCGTGCGGTAGTGAAGCATGACATCTCCTACGGTTACGTAATGTTCGCCGCTGACTCTGCTCGGTTGTGCTGACGTAGTTCCTGTTAGCAAGGTTGTCGCTACAAAAATTGCCGTAAAATGTGCCCTGATGATACCCATCTCCTCTAGCGTCTCAAGCGTTGTTTAATCCCGTTTACGGTGTTACGCGCGTTTCTGTTTCCTTCTGAGCAACCGTTCGTGGCAACCCTGCCTCAATACTATACACGAAGGTAGGAATTGATGAACGGGGAGTGTATATTTTGAATGTAAGCTATGCAATTCCCTGTCCAACCATCTCTTCACATCATGAAAGCAAAGACAAAATATTCCGCCTACGCGTATGTCGTTCTCATTGCAGTAATTGCGATGCTCAACGCATGTAATGGAAACGGATCGGTAGATATTGACAGCGATGATATTGGTGGAGTTGTCACCGGTCCCAACGGCCCGGAAGCAGGCGTTTGGGTCATTGCTGAGACGTTCGACCTGCCCACCCGCTTTGCGCGGATCGTGGTGACCAACGATCAGGGTCAGTATCTCATCCCGGATCTGCCGGACGCATCCTACTCCATATGGGTACGCGGTTACGGCTTGGTTGACTCGCCCAAGAAAAATGCGCGCCCGGGCGACGTACTCGATCTGGAAGCTGTTCCCGCCCCTGACGAAAAGGCCGCAGCGGAATATTATCCCGCAGGGTATTGGTTTTCCCTCCTGGATGTTCCCGATAAAAGCAACTTCCCTGGCACGGGTCCGGAGGGTAACGGCATTTCTCCTAACATGAAAACTCAGGCAGCCTTTCTGCGGAATGTAAAATCGGGTACATGTCTCGCCTGTCACGCATTGGGCACAAAAGGCACGCGCGAGTTGCATCCTGCATTGGGTGAATTTGAATCGTCCGTAGACGCATGGCAACGTCGCTTGCAGTCCGGCCAGGCAGGCGCTTCAATGATTTCGTCAATACACCAGTGGGGGAGTGAAGGCGTGTTGAAGATGTTTGCTGACTGGACCGACAAGATCGCCGCCGGCGCAGTGCCACCGGCACCACCACGCCCATCGGGGGTGGAGCGAAATGTGGTGATAACGCAGTGGGACTGGGCGGATCCTAAGGCGTATCTGCATGACCTGGTATCGACCGACCGCAGGGACCCGACCGTCAACGCGAATGGGGAACTCTACGGAGCCCTGGAGGCCAGCGCCGATTATCTTCCGGTGCTCAACCCCGTTACTCACGACACAACCCAAATCCCCCTTACCGTTCGCGATCCGGCAACGCAACCCGCAACCGGACCCGACATGCCTCAACCTTCGCCTTATTGGGGTGACGAACCGATATGGAACAGCAAGACCAACGTTCACAATCCCATGATGGACGGCGAAGGAAGGGTATGGATTACGGCGGCTGTAAGGCCCCCGGATAATCCCGACTTTTGCAAGGAAGGTTCAGATCATCCTTCTGCTAAACTCTTCCCAAAGGATCGATCCTATCGACACCTCGGATTCTACGATCCGAAAACAAAAGAGTATGTACACATTAGTACGTGTTTTAGTACACACCACCTCATGTTTGCGGAGGATGAAAGCAACACGCTATGGACGAGCGGAGGCGGTGATGTGATCGGATGGCTCGACACAAAAAAATATCTTGAAACGGGTGATGAGGCGGCGTCACAGGGTTGGACCGCATTGATTCTGGATACGAATGGCAACGGGAAGCGCGATGCGTACGTCGAGCCCGACCAACCTGTGAATCCTCAGATGGACAAGCGGATTGCGCGCGGATTGTATGCAGTTTCGCCTGCTCCGGATGGTACGGTGTGGGGTTCGACGCTGGGCTATCCGGGAGGCATAATCCGCCTGGACCCTGGATCAAATCCTCCTGAAACAGCCTTGGTTGAATACTACGAACTTCCCCTACAGGAGTCGGGAGAACCGGTTGAAGGATTTTCACCGCGCGGTATGGATATCGATCGGAACGGTGTTGCGTGGGTAGCCCTCGCCAGCGGGCACATGGCAAGTTTCGACCGTCGGAAGTGCGATGGACCGCTCAACGGGCCAGATGCTACAGGCCAGCACTGTCCTGAAGGTTGGACCTTCTACACCGAGCCGCTGCCCCAGTTGGGCGGTGTGGATACGCCCGGCAGTGCGGAGTCAAGCTATTACACTTGGGTGGATCAGTTCAACACGTCCGGACTCGGCGAAAACACACCGATCAACACAGGCAACGAATCGGAAGGGCTTCTTGCCCTGCAGGACGGTAAGTGGGTCGTACTTCGCGTTCCTTACCCGATGGGCTTTTACACCAAATGGCTCGACGGCCGTATTGATGACCCCAATGCGGGCTGGAAGGGTCGGGGGCTATGGGCCACCATCAGCACACGTGCACCCTTCCACATGGAGGGAGGCAAGGGCACGACGAGCAAGGTCTTCAAGTTCCAAATACGTCCCGACCCGCTGGCACGGTAAATTAGTGAGCATGAATCAATCAATTGATTCTGCCCGTCCGTAGCACCGTAAATGTTCCTGGTGACGTGGGATGCGATTCGCGCTCGGCGGTAATCATCACCATGATCGGCTTGTAAGGGATTGTAGCGTCAAGCGAAGCGCTAAGGGCCTTGGACAGAAATCCCTTTGAGCTATTCATGGACCCGAGCCACCTGACGCCATCTGATTCCGTATCCACCCATACGATGTAAACACGGTGCGGTGGGTCCAGTCTTTCCGCCGGAGCCAGGTTGTCGATACGGATCCTGACTGCGTAATGGTTTTCCGTCTTTTTTACTCGAGCCCATCCCTCAGCGGCGGGCACGATGGATGAGGGAGCGAAGGCGACTTTGCGCGAGCATGATCCAAGGGTTAGGGTCAGCGTGAGCATGAGAAAGAGTAGAGCACCCTTTGCCAGCTGGTGTAGATTTTTTTGCATACTCTCATGGTGTTTAGGTGGATGAGTAGGCTATGCGTTCCCGACAAGCACGGGAGCTGCCGTAAGTACGAAAACGCTTCCTCATCGGGTTTCGTTGCTGGAACAGTGGTTCGGTGCCACAAATATTTTTTATGCATATGGTTCCGCCGGAATCCAGTGGGGAAATCATTCACTCCTACACTCATTCGCTCATTCACTCACTTTTCTCTTTCAGCCTCCCTTTCGCTCTCAAAATTTGTATATTTCTGATGAATCCATTTTTCACCAATCATGATTAACAGGAGAAGATTTATTACTACCGGAATTGCCGGGTTAACGGGCGCTTCGCTCTTCGCATCCAGTTTGGTACAGGGCAAGGAAAATGCGAAGCGAATTAAAGAAATCGGCTTTCAAAGCTGGATAGTTCGCGAAGAGATCGGCAAGGACCTTACCGGCACCCTCAGGAAAATGGGGGCGATGGGCTACAATAGTATGGAGTTATGCTCGCCACAGGGCTACTCGAAACTGGGCTTTGGTCCCTTGCAGGACATACCTCCTGCCACGCTGAAAAAGATGATTAAAGATGCGGGCTTCACCTGTGTGAGCTGCCACTATGGTCTGGGTGAATTGAGGGATCACGGACAGGAGCGAATCGACTACGCAAAGGAACTCGGCCTCACCCAGATGATTATCGCGTCGCCGGGATTACCGAAGGACGCGACGCTTGACGACTGGAAGCGTGCTGCCGACGACGCAAACAAGATTGGTGAACTGGCGCGCAAATCGGGCGTTGTCCTGGGCTATCACAACCACAACTTTGAGTTCGAAAAGCTCGACGGACAGCTTATCTACGACGTCCTGCTAGACCGCCTCGATCCGGATCTCGTCAAACTGCAATTCCAGGTATGGGTAATCATTGCGGGATACAAGGCAGCCGACTATTTCAATCGCTACCCTGGTCGCTACATCTCAGCGCACCTGTACGATTGGTCCGGAAAAGGCGAGGAAATGGTCCCGCTGGGTAAAGGTGTTGTCGACTGGAAGGAGTTCTTTGCCGCCGCAGAAAAGAATGGCGTGAAAAACTACTTCGTCGAGATGGGCCCACCGAATTTGGAGGAGAGTGCGAAGTTTTTGAAAGCTTGGAAAGGATAGGTCGTTCAGTGCTATGGCACTGATGCATCTGCATCTGCAACCTGCATCTATTAACTAAAGCCGACGCCTCTTGCCATCAACCCAGCAAGTAGCGGGATGATTACGAGGAGGACAAGTTCGAGGCGTAGTAGCGTGAACACTGATTTTGGAACGTTGACGGATTCTTCCTGCGACCCCTTTCGCTGTTTGATAAAGAATATGGTAGGGTAAATCGATAAAATACCGATTAATAAGAATAGCGAAATTTTTGTGTGAAAGATCCAGTTGCGGGAATAAAACTCTGTTGGTTTACCTATCCCTCCAAGCCACAGGGTCAGACCTGCCCCCAGTAAAGTCAGAGCCGCTATGCCATATACAGCGTCAATGCGTGCAAGTCGGCCGATTTCCCGGCGCGTCATCGTTTTGCGAAGCAGCAGATGCTCCGAGGTGAGTGTGCCAACGATGGCGAAGATGCTGACGAAGTGAAGGTATCGGAGTGCAATCTCTGTAGTCATATCATCTAAGTTCGTTTGAAAGCAGTTCTTGTCATGGCATTGCCACTTTCGATGCCATACGGCATACCTTGGTTGATGGTTGCGCGGTTCGTCAATTTACCCTGGCGGCGAGCTGGCAACGCTTGTTTGTGTGTCCAAACCTTCACAATTTAGCGCCCATTCGCTGTTTGAAGTCACATGGAGGATATCCGAAAATGGATTGAAGGCTTGCTGAGAGATGCGGGGGTTGCCGCGGATTGGATACCCTACCTGCGCTTGATGGTCCTGCTGGTACTCCTGGCCATTATACTCTACGTTTCGTTCCTCATCACGCGGCGTTACTTCATTCGGTACCTCCATGCATTTTTCAAGCAGACCTCTGCCACCTGGGACGACGTTTTGGCTGACAACAAGACGTTTGAGAACCTGGCTCACATTGTTCCGGCGGTAATTGTAAAAATCTTTGCACCCATCCTGTTCCGGGATTTTGACGAGATGCTCCCGGTCGTCGACAAGATGATCGACATCTACCTGGTGATTGTAGGTATGATGGTCTTCGTGTCGATCCTGAGGGCTGCCGAGTATCTTTTGCAACAGTCGCAGGCGTTCATGCACAAACCCATAGGGAGCTATTTCCAGCTGGGCCGTATCCTCTTATACATTGCCACCGGCATTACGGTCATCTCACTGCTCCTCGATGAGTCGCCTCTCGTCCTGCTCGGCGCCTTCGGTGCCATGACCGCCATCATCCTCCTGATCTTCAAGGACACCATCCTCGGTGTAGTTGCCAGCGTGCAGATTTCTTCCAACGACATGGTGCGTGTGGGCGACTGGATTGAAATGCCCAAGTTCAATGCCGACGGCGATGTGATCGCCATCAACCTGCACACCGTGAAGGTGCGGAACTGGGACAAGACGATAACCACCATCCCCACCTACTACTTCATCACGGACAGCTTCAAGAACTGGCGGGGAATGCGTGAGAGTGGGGGGCGACGGATCAAGCGCACAATACTTATCAATATGCGTTCGATTCGCTTTGTCGACCCAGAGACACGCGAGCGCTACAAAAGATTCTACCTGATCCGGGACTACATCACCCAACGTCAGGCAGAAATTGAGCGCTACAATGAGGAGCATGATTTCGATACCTCGGAATTGATCAACGGCAGGCGCATGACCAATATCGGGGTGTTCCGTCGCTACGCCGAAGCTTACCTCAGGAATCATAAAGGGATTCGTCAGGATATGACACTCCTGGTACGCCATCTTGCCATTGAAGACAAGGGCTTGCCCTTGGAGATTTATTGCTTCACGAATACGGTCGTATGGGCCGAGTATGAGTCTATCCAGGCCGACATATTCGATCACTTGCTGGCGGCCATTCCGTACTTCGGATTAGAAACCTTCCAGCAACCGGCCGGCTCCGACATTGAAGCGGCAGTGCGGCAAATGCGGTCGTAAACCTCCAAACGAAAACGTAGCTCCTCCATACACGCGCCTTCAACACGAGAATTAACCACCCATGATAAAAGACGTGACCATAACCAGTTCGTCGGTCCTTTCGGACAACTGGTATCTGCTGAAGAAGTACACATATTCCTACACACGCAAAGACGGAACGCGCCAGGTGCAGACACGGGAAGTATACGACCGGGGTAATGGTTCGACCATCCTTCTTTACGACAAAACGCGCGGCACCGTGGTGCTGACACGACAGTTCAGGTTGCCCACCTTCGTCAACGGCAATGCGGACGGCATGATGATCGAAGCCTGTGCGGGGTTACTCGACGCGGATAATCCGGAAGACTGTATCAGGCGTGAGGCTGAAGAGGAGACGGGCTATCGGGTCGATAAGGTCGAGAAGATTTTTGAAGCGTATATGTCGCCAGGATCCGTTACCGAGATCCTGCACTTCTTTATCGCAGCGTACGACCCATCCATGAAAGTTGCTGAAGGAGGAGGTGTGGATTACGAAGAAGAGAATATTGAAGTGCTGGAGGTCCCATTTGATTATGCACTCGAGATGATCACAACGGGCGAGATATGCGATGCCAAAACCATCATGCTGCTCCAGTACGTTCGCTTGAAAGGGATTATGTAGGACTTTGCGTTAAAGCCGAGTCAATGCATTTTTGTAGCTTTGCCGCCAACCTGCGAATAGTGAGCATCGCCGGGAGGGGCCTATTTGGACGAGCCGGAAGCCGTTGAATTATGATCGAAAAACGTAATATGCCGTCATGAGCGAACGCCAGTTCAAGCCTGTACTGGGACTTTGGGACGGAACCATGCTCGTGGCGGGTTCCATGATTGGATCCGGTATCTTCATCGTGAGCGCCGATATTCTTCGGAATGTTGGCAGTGCCGGATGGCTCATCGCCGTTTGGGTTATCACGGGCTTCATGACCATAACAGCCGCTGTAAGCTATGGTGAACTTAGCGGAATGTATCCGCGTGCCGGTGGCCAGTATGTTTACTTGCAGGAGGCATATGGCAGGCTTGTCGCATTTCTGTACGGATGGAGTTTCTTCGCGGTGATCCAGACGGGAACGATAGCGGCGGTTGGCGTTGCTTTCTCCAAGTTCACCGCGTATCTGATTCCCGAAGTAAGCGAGGATCTTGTATTGCTCGATTTGGGGTTCATGCAGGTATCGCCAGCGCAAGTCCTTGCCATCGCGACCATTGTATTGTTAACCTATGTTAATACGCGCGGTGTTCGCGAAGGAAAAATAGTTCAGTCTACATTTACTGTAACGAAGATCCTCAGCTTGTTGGGGCTTACCTTTTTCGGCTTTGTTTTCATGAGCAGCGATGTTTGGAGCATGAACTGGTCGGGTGAGCAGACGCTGCATTCCTTGCGGGAGGGTGCGGAGCCGTACACAATGGTGGCCGCGCTGGGCGCAATTGCCGCTGCTATGGTAGGTTCAATTTTTAGCAGCGACGCGTGGAACAGTGCGACCTTCATTGGCGCTGAGATGCGCAATCCTCAACGCAACATCGGTCTCAGCCTCTTTCTTGGAACGGCGATGGTATGCGGTCTGTATGTTTTTACCAATCTGATGTACGTCGCTGTATTGCCTGTCGAGGAGATTGCATTTGCTGAGAACGACCGGGTGGCGGTGGCCGTGTCGCAGGTGATTTTTGGACCGGTCGGGACCGTCATCATAGCGCTGATGATCATGGTGTCGACCTTTGGATGTAATAACGGTTTGATCCTTTCCGGTGCGCGTGTCAGCTTTACCATGGCGCGTGACGGACTTTTTTTTCAGCGTGCGGGCATGCTGAACAAGTCGGCCGTGCCCGGTTCAGCGCTGTGGTATCAATGTGCGTTGGCGTCGATCTGGGCTGTCACCGGTACCTACGGCGAGCTTTTGGACATGATCGGTTTTGTTGTCGTCATGTTTTATGTTCTTACGATTGTCGGGATCTTCGTATTGCGGAGGACGAAACCCGATCATCCCCGTCCTTACAAAGCCTTTGGTTATCCCGTGCTGCCCATCATATATATTATCATGGGCACTTCGTTTTGTCTGCTGCTGATTATCTATAAGCCCGACTTCACCTGGCCCGGACTGATCATTACACTCGCTGGCATTCCTGTTTATTATTGGACGAAACGGCGAGGAAAGATGGGAGTGGGAGAGTAGGGGTCGGGCCAACTGCCTACTGCAGAAAAGGGGCCGGACGCCTGGTTGGACCAATTGAGAAAGTATGAAGAGATTCTACTGAGTCAGGCATTCCGGCCCTGAGAGGTTGGCTATGGCTATGTAAGCCGGAGGGAAGTTGGGCTCTCAACTGTTGGGATTGAAAACTCGCACTTAAACCTTGTTGACTCCGGGAACAGACGCCTTCCGTTCGCCGGATGCATGGGTGCCAAACTCCTTCCATATGTACAAGTGACATAAGGGGCCTAAAACGCATAGTCGGTTCGATTATTTTTTTTCTTCCTGATAGACGATTGGTCCAATGGATGACTGAGCGATTTTTTTAGAAAAAAAGTATTGTAATTCTTGACAACATTTTGCACTTTTGACGTGACCAAAATGGTCATGTCCGAATAGGTCATTTTTCGCCTATGGTAACCCTTTAATTTTGACTGTGTAACGCAAGGAGGTTGACATGAAATCGCTTGGAGAAACCCTTCGCAGCCTTCGTGAAGCGCGCGGATTGCTCATTCGCGAGGTAGCCTCTGCGCTGGATATTGATCCGTCGTTACTCAGCCGCATCGAGCGAGGCGTGAAGCGCCCCACACGGTCGCAGGTACTGACCCTGGCCAAAATTCTCGGGGCGGATGAGCACGAGCTCCTGGTGGCTTACCTGAGCGACAAGGTGGTATACGAACTTGAAGGGGAGGAACTGGCGTTGAAAGCGATGCGCGCGGCAGAAAAACGGCTGACCTATTCCAGGGCACGTTCGCGCAAGCCGGGGAAGGGAAAGTAGTGCCTTCACACACTTGCGGACACCCCATTTCATACGATTCACCAAACCTTAAAAGATACCTCTTATGAAAAAAAACAAAGACCCCGAAAAAGAGGCTGGTGGAATCCCGGCCCTGCAAGGTACGCCCCGCCTGCCCGTAGCGGTAGAGCAGGAGGTACTTCGGTTTATGGATTTTCATTCTCCAGACCGGTTTCAAAAGAATCTGCGCAGGATGCTACTCGACTTTCTGATGTACCAGGGATCGCTTGAAGCAGTCTACCTCCGCGAACTGGTGGAAGACCTGGACGGCCTGTTCGAGCTTCTCGACGTGATGGAGTCGGCGAGCCAAACCAGCCGCGCCGAGACGTGATGCAATTTATCGATGCTGCCAAGCAGAACGCCTGGACTGTTTCCCAGACGACGGCTTTTTAGGTATATTGGGTGGCGTCCCCTCCTACACGCGGGGTAGCCACCTTTATGACCGCCCGCATCCTCGATACGCTCCGCCGGAAAGACTTCGACGTCCAGATTTGGTGCGTTACCATGGCAATAGCCGCAGCCAGGACGCTGAAAGCTGTGATCCAGGACCTCACGGGAACGATCCACCTGCCCATACTTGCTATCGATGTACTCATCCTGTGCACGTTCTGCGTCTTGTGTGTCCTTATTTATAATGGCCGAATCCAGCGCGTACCGCTTGCGGCAGGCCCTATACTGCTTGCGCTGGTCATTTTCAGTTACCTGCAGTTCGACGGCATCTTCGGTACGACGGAATATAATCTGATGGGGCTCGGCGTACTGTTTGTCCTGGTTTACGACTACCGCACGCTGCGGTGGCTTATGGTGGTGTACCTCCTGGCCATCCTCGGTGCCAACTACTATGTTCGCGCCGCGGGAGCGATCGAGGCTGCGCCGGCAGGCACAGCTTCCGGACCGCTCGATAACTTTTTCACCACCCTGCTCGCGGTCCTCATCCTCATCCTCTACTTCAAGGACGCGCTCATCAGGGAATCGCGGCGGATCCTGCAATTGCGCAAAGAGCTGGGTCGGAAGGTCGACATCATCACGCTGCAGCACCAGGAACTCGAAAAGCGCAAACGGCAACTTCACGAAGCCAACGCCATGCTACAGGCACAAATCCACGAGCATACGCAGCAGATCGTCCGCCAGAATCAGGCTATCGAGGATTACATGCGGCTTTCATCTGAATCCCTGACGGAACCGCTTCGAAATATTATGGCCGAGACAGTGAATCTTGGCGAAGACACCTTCCTGGAACGGCAGCTAAAACAGGAGGTTTCCGAACTGAATGTGATCGTACACACCCTACGCGAAGACCTCAAACGCAATGGAGATTTCAGATAACGTCGACGTAGTCAAGCACAAACTTGAAATGCAGCTTTTCCTGTACGCGATGTACATTGCCATTGCGTTTCGCGTCATCCAAACTGCCCACCACATCCTGATCGAATCTCCTTTGGCGGTCATCCTGCCAGGTGTCCTCAACCTGCTCCTGTTGTGGTTTTTCCTGCACCGGTACCCAAAAGGGTTCCGCATCATGCTATTAGTCTTTTTCTGCATGCCGTTGATCAGCAACTTCTTTTTTTGGAACGAAACCGGCGGATGGGATGGATCAAGGCCGTACACGCTCATGGTACTCGTCATCGGTATCGTGCTCACTTCGCATGGTGCCACACAGATAGCACTGCTCCTGGCGTATGGGGCCGTGCTTGCGATACTGAGCGTTGTCGACCTTCCTGCCTGGATCGGTACGCGCAATCCGAACTATTCAACGCCTTCCGTTGAGTTCGATTTCCTTGTGAATTCGCTTATGCTCATCCTGATCGTGGTGCATCTCAAGACCCGTTTCTCGAGCTATCGTGCGTCGGTCGGTCGTACTAATGAAGAGCTTACCCGCGTTACGGAGACACTGGATTCTCAAACGAAGCAACTCAGGAAGCAACAACTGGAACTTGATTCCCTAAGAAACAATCTGGAGAGCATGGTCGCGGAGCGTATCCGGGAAGTGCGGGCCAAGTCCGCCGTACTAAAAGAGTATGCCTTTGTCAACGCCCACCACGTGCGCGCTCCGCTGGCGCGCGTCTTGGGACTGATCTACCTTATCGAACTGGAAAACGGATATGACGGTCAGCCGGAGCGACTGCACCGCATAAAGACAGAGGCCAGACGAATGGACTCCATTATTCAACAAATCAACGATATCACAGGCTAAAGTAAACTACCCGACTGCCTGCGCGTATTCGAGGAGAATGAACCCGAGGTTGTAGGTGAAATGGCCAATAACGCCATACCATAGCGTATTGTATTTCGCGCGCAGCATTCCGAAGATCAACCCGAGAGGCACGAGCCAGAGCATGCTGATAACAGCCAGGTGAATAATGCCGAATACGAATGCGGTAATGTATACCGCGCCCGTGGGCGTTGTCACCTGTTGAATGTTGTTGAAAAGAAATCCGCGGAACGCAACCTCTTCGAAAATCGCGGGTTGTACGCAAGTGAACATAACGGCATATAGGAGGGGAGCTGAAGTTTCTTCAAAAAGCCAGGAATCCGAGAAGGTCGTTTCAAATAGCGATACGTTGATGAAATCAGCTGCAACTGAAACTACCAGGCAGCCCAGTAGTGCACCCGCAATGGTGAGCATGACGATGGAGATCCTGATGTCTTTCAATCTAAAGAGGGGCGCCAGTTCCTTTCGGGCCATGATCCAAAACACGACGACGATGAGCGTATCCACGATCGAAACGCCAAGAAAGCTTTCGAAGCCAGGAGAAAAAATGTCGGTCAGCTTATAAGCCGCCAACAGGGCTAGCGTTACGAAATAGTAAACGAGCGATGGAGTCAATAAAGAGAAGGCGTCGCGCGACTGCCTTTCGGCATCAGCAATGAGCGATGTACCGCAGGAGCCGCAAAAGCGATCGTCAGGCCTTATCTCACCTCCGCAGCCGAGACAGGATGATATGCCGGTCACGCTACTCTGCATCAACCGGTACAGCTTTTAAGTTCTGCAATTCTTTCAGGTACCCCTTCGCCTCATGTGCGGAACGAATGCCTTTCGCAAGCCAGGCAATGATCGCTATCTTGATAATAATACCCTGAAATAGCGTTGCCGGGTCAATCAACATATTGACCACGATCAAAGTCAGGTAAATGATGAATGCCGTAAGAATGGCACCGAAGGGATTGTGCGTGCACCACGCCGCAAGAACGAGATAGATGACGCAGAGAACGAGGTTAACCATCATCGTTGCAAAGTCGTCCATCCCGAAACCCATGAACAGACCGAATATGAAGAAAAGTGCTGCAAGTACATAAATCACCTTCCTCGCGCTCTTTATCTTGTCCATGGCATCGTTGAGAAAGCGTTTGCGACTGCTCACAGTCAGCCGGAAACTGGCTTGTTCCTCTTCAGACCCACGTATGGGAAAACTGCATTGTGAACAGTACTTGTTTAAGGGTCCGTTGATCGAATTACAGTGTTCGCATACTGCAAAAGTTTCATGGCTGACAGTATCCATAACAGGTGAGGAATAGTATGACGTGTTTTTATTTCCTTTGCCGGCCCGGATCCGCACAAAAAGGCCGGGAAGATCCCCGCAAACGCTTAATGCCTTGTATACCCCCGATTCCTGAGATGGTAACCTAAAATGATAGTCCAGAATCGGGAAAAGTCGACCGTTATCGCGAACTTGATGCGAAAAACCGACAAAATTGCTTTTATGAGACCCCTCTTCATGATCATCACTATCGGGATAGTATTGCTGGGCTGCCAGCCCGCGCGCGAGAAAAAAGAGGCCGAGACGGCACATGAATCCGAAGCGCCGCCTGAACGCAACCCCGCTGTTTTCAAGGAGCGCTTTGATCGCGGTGTCGATTTTGCCGCGACGGGTAACGAGCCGTTCTGGAGTGTCGACATCGACTTTGACGGATCGATTCACTTCAAGAATATGGAAGGCGCAGAGCTTGTTGTGCCCACTCCTCCTGGGGAAAAAGCAGCTGATGCTGACGCTACACAGTATTCGGCATCCAACGAGAATGGATCAATTACCGTGCAGCTGATCCGCGAAGAGTGCACGGATACGATGTCGGGGTTTGTATCGGAATTTGTCACACGCGTCGAAGTGACCTTCCCGGATGCAGAGCCGATAACTTATGAAGGATGTGGCCAGTATCTTTCTGATGAGAGGCTGGAGGGCGACTGGCAACTGGAACGAATCAACGAGACCCAACTTGATTCGGCTGACTTCATGAAGGGACTGCCGCAATTATCCTTCGATCTGTCAGAGAAACGCGTCTCCGGACATACCGGATGCAACAATGTCGCCGGCTCCATCGAGGTGCAAGGGCAACGTATCGCATTTGCGCCGATGATCGCTACAAAGATGGCCTGCCCGGGTATGGAATTCGAACAGGACTATCTCCGGTGGTTCGCAGGTTCCGTTGCTTATGCCATTCAGGAAAATCGACTTCATCTTATGGTGAGCCCGGATTCTACATTCATTTACCGAAAGAGGAATTAAGATGAGACCCAAGTTCATTTGCACATTTCTCGCACTGTTCCGCGCGTGGCCGGCGCTTGTGATTATCCTGGGCGTTGCGTGCACAGGAAGCCGAAACGAGGGATCGGAAGCAGCGGTTTCATGTTATTCCTACGCTACCCCTGACGACAGCATCATGCTGCGGCTGAGCCAACGCGGTGATGCAGTGGAAGGCGAACTCACATACTATCTCCGCGAAAAAGATGCGAACCGTGGTACAATTGTGGGTACGATGAAGAATGATACCCTTTTCGCCGATTACACATTTCAATCGGAAGGCGTCACGTCGATACGTGAGGTTGCATTTATTCGTCGGGGTGATTCGCTCGTCGAAGCTTTCGGGGAAGTGGAAGAAAAAGGCGGCAAATTTGTTTTTGTCGATCGATCATTGATTACACCTAACGAGAATGTTGTGTTAAAGCATATCGATTGTGATTTGTGATTTGGATGCGATCCGCTGACATGATCGGTTATTCGTCGTACTCCTCAAAGTTGTTGGAATAAATCACCAGACCATCGGTACTCGTAAGTTCAACAAAGTCCACTTTACTCAATCCGTTTGAGATGAATCCGAGGCCGGCAATTTTTCCTGCTGGCCGAGTGTAGTCGAGGTTGAATACCGGAGCCCCATTGTAATACACGGTCGCCCGCTTGTCCTTACAAATGATCTCGATGTCCACCCAGTTCCGGACGTCAACACCGAGCGCCGAGAGGTCGGACAACCTTCCGTTCAGGTGATGATCACCGAATTGCACAAGCGATTCTCCCGTGCACCCCGTAGGCGTGGCCTTGATATATATGGCACCATTCTCGCAGAAAATCTCCGGTATTATAAATGGACACGGAGTTGTACCCAGCGTTTCTACTTTCACCCGGGCTTTGAAACGATAGTTGTCGGCATCCCCTTGTACCTGGTGTGGGATGTTAAGATAAAAGTAATATCGTTCCTCGTGACTGGTGGTCACCTCTTGCGGAGTAAGCGACAGCGTCCCGTCGCCGGGATGTCCATTTGTATTTATGTATTGCGGAATGTTGTCAAAAAAGTCGCGCTTCGAATAGAAGAACCAACCGTCAGTAGGGATGCTTACACTTGCAGTTTTTATGATCGAGTCGTTAGCAATGAGTTTTGCCTGGTGATAACCGGGTTCATAATAAGTATCCGTCAGTGTGTATTGATCCTTGTATACCCTTACGCGCCTGTTTCGGTCCCACGACTGCTGGATAAAAAAGCTATCAGCATTGACTTCGTCGACGTTGTAAGAGAATACAACCGTATTCGGAATGTCATCACCCGTCGTCTTGCCGAATGAGAACGTTGCCGTGTCATAGTTGGGCTCCACAGGCTTGATCACCGAGTACCCGATCAACAACACAAGGCATGCAGCCACGAGTAGGGCAAGGGGCACCGCCTTGCGGATGGGGCGGACTCTCCTCGCTTGCCCGTCTGCTGATTCAGGTTTGCTTATTGTGGGCTTCGCGTGCGGTGCGGTTGCTTTTTCCCGCACTGTCATCCTGTACTCCTGC
>JAJJPK010000021.1:0-6619 GCA_032907565.1 Cyclobacteriaceae bacterium
AGGGGATAAGGGGCGCGCCCAGGGACGGTTGAGTTAGAACGGTAATCGGTAGTTGGACGATACCACCAGTTTGAGGTGTAAAGCCATGTCGGTAGCCCGGGGCGCAGCCCCGGGAATCGGATGTTCGGATGATCGCGCGCCACAGGAAATCTGTCTTCGGGACACACCTTCTTTTGGCGCGCAACAAGGTGATATTGAGACCGGGAGGTGCAGTGTGAGTGTGAGCGTGAGTGTGAAGAATTGCTGAGGCTTCGTAAAATGCCGATCTTACAGCCCAGTATGGAATTTACTCTGTACACACCCCAAGACGCGCTCAAACCTTATGTGGAATGCTTCATCATCTCCGAAATACCCGATGAAAGCGTCTACAAGGTCCTCCCCGGTACCGGGCTGGTGATGGGCTTCCAGTTTAGCGGGAACCTCTTTCAAGTGCTCGACGAAAAGCAGGTCGGCTTATCCCGCTCGGGCATAACCGGCATCAACGACACATACAGGCTATTCAAAAACGTTTCCAACACTGGAACAGTCCTTGTCTGTTTCAATCCCGGCGGCGCGGCGATGTTCTTTCACGAACCCATTCACGAGCTGTTTCAACGCAGCGTGTCGCTGGATAACTTTATCCTTCGTTCAGAATTGCTGCTGTTCGAAGAGCAACTATGCGAAGCCCCTACTCACGCCGAAAAAATCAGGGTCGTCGAGCACTTTTTGCTCACCCGGATGAAGGGTGTCAAACCCGATATGATGGTAATCAACGCGCTTGAGCTTATCTATCAAAGCAAAGGACTCGTAAAAATCAACGCGCTTTCCAAACAGTTAAATATAAGTCAGTCGCCCCTGGAAAAACGCTTTCGGAAAATCGTAGGTACATCACCGAAAAAATTTGCCGCTATTGTCAGGTTCCGGAATATTATTCAGAATGTCGACGCATCACCCTCGCTCACCGCACTGGGATATGATGGCGGCTTTTTCGATCAGTCGCACTTCATCAAAGAGTTCAAACGCTTTACGGGTGACACACCCGAAGCTTACTTCAAATCGAGATAAACGATTTTTTACAATCGCGCGAAAGGCTGTAGCGCCATCTTTGAACAAAGCACAAAACCTGTTCAAATATGGCTACGATCCGCTCCTTTGCAGCCCCACATAAGGGACTCCGAAATGTAATTTCACAATTTGCCTTTAGATTAGGCCAAACCGATATCAGCGACCCCTCCGCCCTGCAACAGCTGAAACAACTGGGTAACGAAATGTTTGCGCTACTCAACGACCACGTACATACTGAAAATGAACACACGCTGAGGCACTTGGAAGAAAGGGCACCCGGTGCATCGGTCCACGACAGAGAAGACCATGAAAAACTGGACCAAATCCAGGATGACCTGAAACATCAGCTTCAAACCCTGACGGGCCAGGAGACCCATGAACAAATGCACGACTTCTATCTACGCTTTACGCTGTTCCAGAGCCAATACCTCGAGCATACGCATGAAGAAGAAAGGGTTACAGAGGTCTTGCTACAAAAACATTTCTCCGACGACGAGCTCATACAACATCGTCAAACCATCATGAAGCGCCTCTCACCCGACATCCTACTGCTTTGGTTAAAATACATTATCCCCGCGCAGCGCGTTGAAGAAAGCCTCGGCATGCTGTCCGGCCTGAAAGCAAACGTCCCAAAGCAGTATTTTGAACGGGTCATGGAGACCGTAAAGGGTGAAATGGAAATAGCCAGGTATGAGGAGTTGGAGGCATTGGCGAGTGAGTAATAGTAGAGGCGTAGCATGCTACGTCTCTACATCACCACCCTCAATATGCGGTCATCACCTTCTATCAACATGCTGCGAAACAAAATTCCTGCAGAACGCCTTAATCAAATCCCTCGTCGCCCTGAACTGCTCCAGCACCGCCTCTACGGTACCCGTTGCCGCAGCTGGATCGGGAAAATCGCGATGGACCATTACTGCTTTACCGGGAAATACTGGACATCGCTCCTTCGCGTTGTCGCAAACCGTAATAACAAAATCAAAATCCTGGGAAAGATACTCGTCAACTACGTTAGACGTATGTCCGGAAATATCTACGCCGTCTTCCATCATGACAGCAATCGCGGTTGGGTTCACACCGTGCGCCTCAACCCCCGCACTCCTAACGATTGCCTTGTCTCCGGAAAAGTGGCGCAGATATCCCTCGGCCATCTGGCTCCGACAGCTGTTACCTGTACATAGAACCAATATGTTCGTCATACTAACTACAACACTCCGGCGAACAACATCCTGACTTTTCTTCAGTCTTCTCGCCGTAAACCGTAATACTCAAAATCCTGGCTTTCGACCGGAACGCGGGGATTTCGTCCTTTGCCAAATAGGTTAACAAGATATCGTCAGGGAGTATGATCTCCTTTTCTTTCTGGACAGTCACGTTGGCAAAGCCAGCCTTTCCCACGATGTCCAGGTACTCTTCCTTTTGAATCGCCCCGGAAACACATCCTGCATACATCTCGGCCGCCTTCCTAAGCTCATCCGGCAACTCCCCTTCCAATACGATGTCCGAAATACTAAAATGTCCTCCTTTTTTCAAAACCCGGTACGTTTCCTCAAAGGCTTTCCGTTTGTTAGGAACAAGGTTCAGTACACAATTGCTCACAACCACATCAGCCGTCTCAGCGGCCAGAGGAAGATTTTCAATGTCTCCAAGTCGGAACTCTACATTATTGAGTCCGAGTTTGGTAGCGTTCAGCCTGGCTTTCTCAACCATCTTCTCAGTAAAGTCGACGCCAATTACCTTGCCTCGTTCACCCGTAAGCGAACGCGCGACAAAGCAATCGTTACCTGCCCCCGATCCGAGATCGACGACGGTATCTCCCTCTGATATTTTGGCAAATTGCGTGGGCAATCCACAGCCGAGTCCGAGATCGGCATCGGCCACATATCCGCTCAGTTTCGAATAATCCTCGACCATCAATGCCTGGTCGATCGTGTCACAACACGCGGGTCCGCAGCAACCGGCTGCGTCCGTTTTGGCTTGGTCAGCAATCTGAGCGTACTTCTCTTTGACCAGCTCTTTTAGTTGTTCGGGGGTTTCTGACTGCTTATTCATCGTAATATTGCGATTAAATTGAACAAAAAACACGCTTAACAGCAATTTTGAGTTTGATAGGCTTCGAAAAGCTCACCAATCATCTTCTTGGCCCTATTCCATACCTTTTCGTCGATACAATAGCAAACACTCGGGCCTTCGATGTTGCCTTTGATTAAACCGACCTTCTTCAATTCCTTCAAGTGCTGTGAGACAGTCGACTGCGACAAGGGCAATTCATCCACGATGTCGCCGCATACGCACACTCTTGTCTTGATCAGGTATTGAACAATGGCAATACGGGCAGGATGACCCAGCGCTTTCGCCAGGGCCGCAAGTTCGTTTTGGGTTTTGGTGAATTCTTCTGTCTTGGAGAGACCCATCGCTTACTATATCGTAAAATTACGATGAATGTTTCACGCTTCAAGGAAAAAGTTCAGAATTTTTCAGGATTAGTCGGTGATCGCTAGTCGGTGGTTGGCACCCGCGCGCCGGACCCCCTTAGGGGACAAGGGGCGAGCGGAGGGCATACGACGTGCATACGTGTTTACGTGCGTATGTGCCTGCCCGACTGCCCAATGTCATCAAGAAATTCCAGGCGCATTAGTCGGGTAAGCGGGTTTATGTGCTTACGTGTGTACGTTGTGATCATTGATCCAACTATTCGATCTTCAACTTTTCAACCATTCAATTCTTTCTCACTCTATGTTTGTAGCCCGGGGCGCAGCCCCGGGAATGGAGCGTCGGCATAGTCGCGCGCCACAGGAAATTTATCTTCGAGGCACACCTTGTATTGGCGCGCAACGAGGTGAAAGAGCATCGGGAGAGGACAGTGTGAGTGTGAGAGTGAGAGCGAAGAGGGCACAGGATAGGATTAGGGTGAGAGGAACCGATCGTCCGCCATCGGCCCGGACGATCGCGCGCCCCCGAAAAGGTCCAATGTACAATGCATAATCGATGGTTCTCACGCTGTAGGGACGCACGGCGTGCGTCCCGGAATAGGACGTCCCTACATCACCAGGTTGCTCCCGGCGCACGGGACGCCCTTTAGTGGATGTAAGGCCGGTGGAAATGGTTGGGGTCGTAGTCTACGTGTTTATGTTCATTTTTACGAAATTGCCCTTGTCTTCAACACCCTATCAAACATGAAATATACAATAGCTCTTGCAGCCGCGTTCGCCTTCGCATCTTGCGTCCGGCAACGAAACAGTGCGCCACAATTGCAGGCACAGATAGACAGCCTGCGGCACGAACTGGAAAACATGTATAAGCCGGGCTTCGGTGAGTTTATGACTATCATCCAAGTGCACCACAATAAGTTGTGGTTCGCGGGGATAAACAACAACTGGGAACTGGCAGACTTTGAAGTCCATGAAATAGAAGAAAGCATCGACGACCTAAAGACATATTGGCCAAAGAGAACTGAAACCAATCATCTTGGAATGATCGAACAGCCCCTGGCAAACGTAACGGATGCCATTCATCACCAAAACACCATCGAATTCAAAGACGCCTACATGACACTCACATCAAACTGCAATAGTTGCCATCAGGCTACCCAACATGCGTTCAATGTTATCACCATCCCAACCACGCCACCCTTCGGTAACCAAAGCTTCGAGCCCTCCAGGTAATCATGCTTAAACGAATCCTTCACACCGACGACGCAAAGACCACGATCATCATCCGCCTCATGGTGGGTTCAGTATTCCTCTCCGAAGGGATACAAAAGTTCTTGTTCGCGGATACGTTAGGGGCAGGTCGCTTTGCGAAGATCGGTCTACCCAATCCCGATCTCCTGGGTCCGTTTGTTGGCACTCTTGAAATTGTCTGCGGCGCATTGGTTTTGGTGGGTCTGTTCACCAGGCTCGCAGCCCTACCACTATTCATCATCATATCCGTTGCCCTCATCACCACGAAGGCCCCCATCCTCTCTACAGAAGGACTTTGGGCAGCGCTGCACGCAAGCCGGACAGACTGGGCCATGTTTTTGGGGACCATCTTTCTAATTATTAAAGGCGGTGGTCGCTGGTCGGCCGACAGACGAATGAGTGTAGGGCTGAACCGATAATTTCGATTCCTCGAACATTGCTTATCTGGGAAAAACCGGTATATTCATTAGCCTGTTGGCTTTCCTGAATGACCCTCGCACCACCCCGGGATGGTTATTATGGATAAGATGCGTACCTGAACGAGCCAGGTGAAAACCTGTAATATCGAATTCAACGGAATCGGTTGACGATCGCAAATCTGACACACTGGAACAAAACCCAACCAACCCATGTCCCCGCACAAATTCAGTCGACGGCGCTTCATCGAAACCGCTGGTGCCGCGCTACCTGTCGCTTCTCTGATTGGATGCAACCCGCAACAGTCGGAAGATCAAACAAGCGCAGCACAAGAACAATCAAGCTCGGCAAACCAGGGACGGAAGTTCCCCGAAGGATTTTTCTGGGGCACCGCTACGGCCTCCTATCAAATTGAAGGCGCCTGGAATGAAGACGGCAAGGGCCCATCCATCTGGGATACGTATGCCCACACTCCCGGCAACATGCGAAACAATGATACCGGCGATGTCGCCAACGATCATTACCACCGTTACAAGGAAGATGTTCAGTTGATGAAAAGCATTGGCCAGACCGCTTACCGCTTCTCCATTTCGTGGCCCAGAATCTTCCCCAACGGAACCGGTCAGCCGAATGCGAAAGGCCTCGATTTTTACGATCGGCTCGCCGACGAATTGGTGGCCGCCGGCATCGAGCCATTTGCTACGCTCTACCACTGGGATCTGCCCCAAGCCCTGCAAGACAAGGGGGGCTGGCAAAATCGGGATACCACAAAAGCGTTTGCCGACTACGCCGGTTATGTAGCAGAAAAACTCAGCGACAGGATTCATCATTTCTTTACCATCAACGAGTTTCGCTCCTTCACAGAAGCCGGATACCGTGGATTTCGAGTCCCCGCTCCCGGAACCCCCGAGGGATACCGCACCGTCCATCTCGCCCCGGGTCTCACCCTACCTCCTGGCGAATTTCACCAGGTGCGCCATCATGCAGTCCTTGCGCATGGTCTTGCGGTACAGGCAATACGCGCCAGCGGCAAGCAGGGAACCAAAGTCGGACCTGCCGAGAACATTGAAACTTGCGTGCCACTTATTGAAACGCCCGACAACATCAAGGCCGCGGAGGCAGCAACCCGCGAAAAGAATGCACCCTTCCTGACGGTGATGCTCGAAGGAAAGTATACCGACAACTATCTGAAAGAAACCGGCAGGGACGCGCCGAAATTCACGGACGAGGATCTGAAGATTATCGGCAGCCCCCTGGACTTTGTCGGCATCAATGTGTATGTCCCGTATTATGTAGTAGCCTCCGACGAAGCGCCCGGCTGGAGGGAGATTCCCTTCGCCAGCGGTCACGCTAAGTCGGCCATTGCTGGCTTTCCGATCAGCCCCGAAGTCCTCTATTGGGCGCCGAAACATGTTCAAACGCTGTGGGGTGCAAAGGAGATTTACATCACCGAGAACGGATGTGCCAGCGAAGAC
>JAJJPK010000022.1:0-27804 GCA_032907565.1 Cyclobacteriaceae bacterium
GATGATGTCATGAGCATTGTGTCAATTCTTGCCCTTGTCTTTGCCTTTTTCATAGCAGACGCGCAATCCCTTCCTCCGCGGAACCGAATCCTGAAGGACATGAGGGTGGCCAACAGTTACTTCATGAAGAAGTGGCCTGACCCGGGCAAACGTATTGTCACCAACCGGGATCGTGCCAGCAACATCTGGACGCGCGGCGTGTACTACGAAGGATTGATGGCCTTGTATTCACTTGACCCGAAGAAAGAATACTACGACTATGCAGTGGCATGGGGGACGTTTCACAAGTGGGACCTTCGCGACGGAGAAACCTATACGCGAAACGCCGATAACCAGTGTGCCGGACAGACGTACATCGACCTTTATTTAGTCGACCGGCAACCTGTCCGAATCGAAAAGATAAAAGCATCCATCGACAGTATGATGCGGACGAACAAGATTGACGACTGGACCTGGATCGACGCGATACAGATGGCGATGCCCCTGTTTGCACGCCTGGGTGTGCTGTTTAACGACAACCGATATTTCGAACGCATGTACGAAATGTACATGCACACGCGCAATAAGGAGGGAGGAAACGGACTCTTCAATCCGGAAGACAACCTATGGTGGCGCGATGCAGACTTTGATCCGCCGTACAAGGAGCCCAACGGTGAGGATTGCTATTGGTCGCGGGGCAACGGTTGGGTTATCGCCGCGCTGGCACGGGTACTTGACGTGATACCGGAGGATGCGCCGCATCGCGATCAGTACATCAGCGATTTCAAAGCAATGGCCGAGGCACTCCGCCGCATACAACGCGACGACGGCTTCTGGAACGTCAGCCTACACGATCCTACGCACTTCGGTGGAAAGGAGGCGACAGGCACAGCGCTCTTCGCGTATGCCATGGCCTGGGGCGTAAACAACGGCCTGCTTGACGATGCCGTGTATCGACCCGTTATCGCACGGGCATGGCACGCACTTTCCACTGAATCCCTTCGGCCCAACGGCTTCCTGGGCTACGTGCAGAGTACGGGAAAGGAGCCTGCCGACGGGCAGCCTGTAACTGTCGACAGCATGCCCGACTTTGAAGACTATGGTTTGGGATGCTTCATGCTGGCCGGCACTGAAGTGTACAAGATGAAGCGCTAGTGGCTGGCCGCGCAACTGAGCGCATTTTTGCTAAATTGGGGCCTTATTCTCACCATGAAGCCAATCATAGCTCCTTCGCTATTAGCGTCCGACTTCGCTAACCTCGAGCGTGAGGTTACAATGATCAATGAAAGCGAAGCCGAATGGATCCATATCGATATCATGGACGGCGTGTTCGTACCGAACCTCTCCATGGGGTTGCCCGTTGTGGAAGCGATAAAGCGTCACGCACGAAAGGTGATGGATGTACACCTCATGATCATCGACCCCAGCCGGTACATCCACGCGTTTCGGAAGGCCGGCGCCGACATCATTTCCATTCACATCGAAGCGTGCCCGCACCTCAACCGCGATATCCAGGAGATCAAAGCGTCCGGGGCGAAAGCAGGCGTCGCGATAAACCCGCACACGCCTATATCCCAACTGGAAAACTGTATTGCGGACATCGACGTAGTAAACCTTATGTCGGTTAATCCGGGCTACGGCGGCCAGGAATTCCTTGACATCACCTATGAGAAGATCAGGCAGACTGCGGAGCTGATAGAGGCGAAGGGATCTTCGGCGCTCATCGAAATTGATGGCGGCGTTACCCTGGACAACGCCCGGGCTATACTTGCGGCAGGCGCCAATGTGCTTGTAGCAGGGAATACCGTGTTTAGTGATCCTGATCCGAAGAACGTGATCAGGCAGCTAAGAAAAGCTTAGGCCGACACTATGGCATCTGCGCCTGCATCTGCATCTGCATCTGCAACTTTTTCATGGGCGGAGCCGTGAACTTTAATGACTGAAGTACAAAACCCCCGATGCGGCTAAAAAACAGGCAGGGTTTTTGGTAATTTTTCAAAAAAACGTCAAACCGATGCTTAGCCGAACACTTTTACTGTTAACGACCCTTGCCATCGTGTCATGTTCCCGGACCGTGACCCGCGTATCGCCCGACACCCAGATTGACCTCAGCGGACGTTGGAATGACACCGACTCGCGCAAGGTTGCCGACCAGATGATCTACGACCTTTTCAACTCGTCCGACTTCAAGGAGTACGCCCGTGAGAAAAACCGGAAGCCCGTGATTATCGTGGGCAACATCCTTAACCGTACGTCGGAACACATCGATGCCGACAACTACATCCGCAGGTTTGAAGTGGTGATCCACAACTCCAAGGTGGCCGACCTGGTGGAGTCATCGGAATTCCGCGACGCGCTCAGACGCGAGCGTGCCGAGCAGCAGGACTTTGCTGACCCCGCCACGGTCAAGCAGTTCGGAAAGGAACTTGGCGCGGATCTGATGTTGTTCGGTGAAATGACTTCAGAGATTGACGACTACGGCAACCGGCGCGTAGTGAACTACATCACTACACTATTCCTCACCGATATCGAAACCAACCGACGGGTCTGGTACGGACAGCACGAGATCAAGAAACTGATCCGGAACTGAAAACCTTCCGAATATGGCCCGCATAGGACCCACCTTGCTTATGGCAGGAACGTTGGCCTTAGCCGGCGCATGCGCGACCTATTACCACACTCAGGCCGACTTCAATCGTGAATTCGAGCGAGGCGACCTCGACCGTGCCTTGCAGGCGTTGCAGCGTCGGGATAAGGAACACGGAAGAAATAAATTCCTCTACCTCGTCAACAACGGCCTTGTTTTGTCCGTCATGGGGAAATATCGCGAGAGTAACGAATACTTCGAGAAGGCATACCTGTTTGGCGAAGACTATCACAAGAATTACATCAACGAGGTGGCGTCTTACTGGACCAATCCGATGGTGACTGTTTATAGGGGTGAAGATCATGAGCATCTGATGGTTCTTTACTATAAGGCGCTCAATTTTCTCAAAATGGAGAAGTATGAGCAGGCACTGGTGGAATGCCGCCGGCTCAACCTCAGGCTACAGGAACTGAGCGATAAATACCGTTCGCCGGAAAAGTATCGGCGCGATGCCTTTGTCCACGCATTGATGGGTATTATTTATCAGGCCATGAAGGACTACAATAACGCTTTCATCGCCTATCGGAATGCCCTGGAAATCTATGAGGACGATTACGCCAGACTTTTTTCTGTGTATGCGCCACAGCAACTGCAATACGATTTGCTTAACACGGCATGGTGGACGGGACTCTATGAAGAGTTTGAATTTTACCGGGACAAGTTCGGGTTGGAAGACTACATGCCGCAGAAGCCCGAAGCAGAACTCGTATTCTTCTGGCACAATGGGCTTAGCCCGGTGAAAGAGGAGTGGAGCATCAACTTCGCCATCCATACCCGACAGGGAAACCAGGTAATATTCGTGAATGAAGGGATGGGACTTGACTTCGCGTTTACGCTGGAGAGTGACGACGACCGCTCGCGCCTTTCGGGGCTTAGCATCTATCGTGTAGCGTTTCCCCGTTACCGCGAGCGACCTGTATACTACCGCGGCGCCCATATCGTATCGGATGGTGAGCGATATCCGCTGGAGCGTGCTGAAGACCTCAACCGCATTGCGATCCATAGCTTGCGGGAACGTATGATGCTCGAATTCAGCAAAGGTCTACTTAGGGCTGCGCTGAAAAAGGCGACGGAAATGAGCGTCAGGAAGGAAGATGCCACGCTGGGTGCACTCATTGGCGTCGTCAACGCCATAACCGAGCATGCCGACACGCGCAACTGGCAAACACTGCCTCACACCATTTCCTATGCCCGAGTCCCACTGAAGGAGGGTCAAAATACCATCGATTTCGTGCTTTACGAGCCTGGGGGTGGCGAGTATCCCCATACGTTCACGTACCGAGCAGCCCGCGATCAGACACTATTTCACACCTTTTCGTCGTTGGAATCCATGGATTCACCGTACAAACCCGCATGGGAATGAGCTTTGCCCTATGTGGGGCCATGTATGGTTTACCCTCAGGATGCACTAGGACGAAATTGGGTTATAGCGTATTTTTACTCGTTTAATTTGCAGATACTGAGTCGTTTATATTTTTTGACCGCAGGCGGTTATTTTTGGACATTTTAAACCGGCACACAACTGAAATTCAGGGTCACATGGATATGCCTTTCAATCTGCCTCATGGGCGGCGGTCATGCTTTGGCCCAATACGAAAATGAGCGGGACGCGACGATACCCCTGGAGTACTTTTACATCAAGCGCACAGGCCCATCGTTATTCAGGACCCTGCTTTCAAAGGTTACGTTTGGTGTGAGCACAGGGTACGGTGTCACGGCGTTCAACCACGACCTTTCGGGGTATGGCGTCGCTCAGAATCCGAATGTTGCACCCGTCATCTTCAGCGGAACGCAAGTGGGTGCCGGGTATTCGAATTGGTTCAACCGCGCAGTCACTTCAACAAACACCGTGACAGGCCAGACATTTCTCGTGAACTCGGATACAACGAGCCTGGGCTTCCGCAGTCGGGCAGGCAGCATTCCACTGCGGCTAACCCTTCACTTCGAGTTCGACCGGTACCGGATCGGCGGGGGATATTCTGTCGAATTCATGAAGATCGGCGACTTCAAGCCTACCAATTACAGCGATGATATCAGGTCGTTTGAACCCGAGGATCCTTCCGTCATGCTTCAGAAGTATTTTGTCATGCTGGGAGGGGCGGTGTATCGCTATTACGACTATGTACTTGTGGTTGACTTCAACTTCGGTGGGTACAACCCCGGAAGCAGCTTTGACAAGAGCGTGATCAAGAAGGGACTTTATATGAATTTCGGCGCTCAAATCGAAAAGGAGATGTCGGAATACTTCCGACTTTTTGTACGGCCCTCGTACGAATTGAAAAGCTTTAAGCTTAATGTGCCGGAGTCTGCTGCCATCACGCACAAGTTCAATGCATTCTATGTCAACGTTGGATTTACTTACAGGCTGCCCGAGTTAAGACGGTGTGTCTTTCGGCAGTGTCGGGCGCAGCTCAACCATGTCCACGGCAACAAGGAGTACCGCAGCCGGGTCCATCCGTTCTACAAAAAACAGAATCCACACTACGGGGAAAACTACCCCACGTTGTTGAAATACAAGGGGTCGAATAAGCGAAAACTTAACCCCTATTGACGCGCTTTTCAGGGTCGTTTCAGGGCTCTTTTCGGGGCGGGTTTTAAGGGCCAAATATTTGCCGGTTTTCGGCCTTTCTGGTGCGATTTTCGCCATTCTTTTGGTATCTTGCGGGGCCTTTTCGCAGGGCCCAAAACGTGCCAAAAAACCACACATTAAATGGCTGAAAACACCGGAGGCCAGACCCCTGGCCGGCAGAGCATAATCCCTATCAATATTGAAGATGAAATGAGGGGTGCCTACATCGATTATTCGATGTCGGTCATCATTTCACGCGCCCTTCCCGACGTCCGCGACGGCTTGAAGCCGGTGCACCGACGCGTGCTCTACGGCATGCTCGAATTGGGGGTCAATTACAACAAGCCCTACAAGAAATCTGCCCGTATCGTAGTGGAGGTGCTCGGTAAGTACCATCCCCATGGCGACAAGTCGGTATACGATACGATGGTGCGTATGGCCCAGGATTGGTCATTGCGTTATACACTCGTAGACGGTCAGGGCAATTTCGGCTCCATCGACGGCGACGAGCCTGCGGCCATGCGTTACACGGAAGCCCGGCTGCGACGCATTGCCGAGGAGATGTTGTCGGACATCAATAAGGATACGGTCGACTTTCAACCCAACTTTGACGATTCACTGAAAGAGCCGACGGTATTACCCGGAAAGCTTCCCAACCTGCTAGTAAACGGTTCCTCCGGGATTGCCGTGGGCATGGCCACAAACATGGCGCCCCACAACCTGCGGGAGGTGGTGGACGGCATTACAGCCTACATTGATAACAACGACATCACCATTGCCGAGCTCATGGAATACATCGCTGCCCCGGATTTTCCGACGGGTGGTATCATTTACGGCGTTCAGGGCGTACGCGAAGCCTACCTTACCGGGCGTGGGCGGATCGTCGTGCGCGGGCGGGCAGAGATCGTGACCAGCGCCAGCGGTCGGGAACAGATCGTCGTTACGGAGATTCCCTACCAGGTGAACAAGGCCCAGATGATCGAGAAGACGGCGGCCCTGGTAAACGACAAGGTTATCGAAGGCATTTCGGACATTCGAGACGAGTCCGACCGGGAGGGGTTCCGCATCGTGTACGATCTCAAGAAGGACGCGATAGGTAACATCGTACTGAACAACCTTTACAAGTACACAGCGCTGCAGTCGTCCTTCAGCGTCAATAACGTGGCGCTGGTCAAGGGCAGGCCGCTGACCCTTAACCTGAAGGATCTTATCAAGTATTTCGTCGACCACCGCCATGACGTGGTCGTAAGGCGTACCAAGTTCGAGCTGGCGGAAGCGGAACGGCGGGCACATATCCTGGAAGGATATCTCATTGCGCTCGACAACCTCGACGAAGTAATCGCCCTGATTCGCGGTTCTGCCGATCCTGACACGGCCCGTACCGGTCTCATAGAGCGTTTTGGCCTTTCGGAAATCCAGGCCAAGGCCATACTCGACATGCGCTTGCAGCGCCTGACCGGGCTCGAGCGCGAAAAAATTCAGCAGGAATACAAGGAGGTACAAGAGCTCATCGCCCGGCTCAGAGACATCCTGGCGAATGAACCCCTGCGAATGCAGATCATCAAGGACGAATTGAAAGAGCTCCGCGACCGCTACGGTGATGACCGTAGGACTGAAGTAGTCCCGCGCGAAGACGACATTACCCCGGAGGATATGATCCCCAACGAGGAAATGGTGATCACGATATCCAACCAGGGGTATATCAAACGCACCTTGCTTGCCGACTATCGCACCCAGGGACGTGGTGGCGTGGGGTCCCGGGGCGTATCCACCAAGGAAGACGACTTTACAGAGCACCTGTTCATCGCGTTGGCACACAACTATCTGCTTATTTTCACCGATCTGGGGAAGGTGTTCTGGAAGAAAGTGTACGAGATTCCTGAGGGCTCCAAGACATCCAAGGGCAGGGCGATTCAAAACCTCATCAGCATTGAGCCGGGCGATCGGGTCCGGGCTGTCATCAACGTGAAAGACCTTGACGACAAGGAATACGTGAACAACAACTACGTTGTGCTGTGCACCGAGAAGGGCATCATCAAGAAGACGACGCTCGAGGCCTTCTCCCGGCCGCGGGCCGGTGGAATTACCGCCATCAGCATCCATGAGGGCGATAGACTCATAAATGCCTCATTAACAAACGGTAATAACCACATTGTTATAGCAAAAAGTGAAGGGAAGGCCGTTCATTTTCACGAATCCGAGGTGCGTCCCATGGGGCGTACGGCCGCTGGGGTTAGGGGGGTTACGCTGGATTCGCCGAACGACAAAGTGATAGGCATGGTTTGTATAACAAGGGAAGACGCTAACTTGCTGGTCGTTTCCGAGAACGGTTACGGCAAGCGATCGCATATAAGCGACTATCGCATCACGCGCCGGGGCGGCAAGGGGGTCAAGACCATCAACATTACGCCGAAAACTGGCAAGCTTGTTGCGATCAAGGAGGTGGTTGACGATGACGAGCTGATGATCATCAACCGTTCCGGGATCACAATCCGGATCAAGGTGAGCGAATTGCGGATTATGGGCCGCGCCACGCAGGGGGTCAGGCTGATAAAACTTTCGGACGACGATGTTATTTCGTCTGTCGGAAGGATCCAGCGATTCGAGGAAAATGGCGCCAATGGTGCCAAAGAAAATTCTCGCGACAACGGCGCGGGAGCGTAATTAGAGCTAAATTTAAACCCTATATTACTTAAACAACCTATGAAACGAGTATTGCTTCTATTGGTCGTGTTGGTACCTGCTGTGGCGTTTCCGCAGAAGAAAGCGCCTAAGCCGAATATCAATAAGGCGTTAAATGCGTTCAAGGCGGGCAAGCTTGATGAAGCCAAGGAAATCATCGATGCCGCCACCACGTACGAAAAGACCATGGATAAGGGGGACACGTGGTACTATCGCGGTCTGATATACGCCGCTATTGACACCACCTCGAATGAAGCGTATCACAGCCTTGCGCCCGATGCGTTCGATGTCGCCCTAGAGTCGTTCCAGAAGGCAGATCAGTTGTCCGATGGCAAATCCGAATACAACATCATCGGTGCCAACGGCTTGCCGATCCTGAAGCCTCAGCAAATGGAAATATGGGCGGGCACGTACATTAACAAGGGCGCAAATCTTTATCAACAGGATGACCTCGAAGGGGCGCTGGAGAATTTTGAAAAGACCAGCAGGATTATTCCCGACGACACGACAGCCTATTTCTATTCTGGTATCGTCGCCAATAGTCTGGAGAAATATCAGTTGTCGTATGATAAGTTCAGAACCTACATCGACAAGGGAGGTACGTCACCCGACGCCTACTCCATGATGCTTAACCTGCTCAACGGGCCCCTCGATAACAAGGAAAAGGCGTTGGAGCTTGCGCGTGAGGCTCAGCAAAAATTTCCCAACAACTCCGACTTCGGAAAAGTTGAGATCGGTACGCTAATCGATTTGAATCGAATTGAGGAAGCAAGAGCTGGTCTTGAGCAAGCGATAAAGAAAGAGCCGGACAACAAGATCTTGCACTTCTATCTGGGATATGTCAACTCCAGCCTGGGCAACTCTGACGCGGCTGTCAAGAGCTACGAGGAAGCCTTACGGATCGATCCCAACTACTTTGACGCCCAGTTGCTGATGGCCAAGGAAATGTACAAGCCTGCCGAAAAGATCAAAAGGGAAATGGCTAGCCTCGGCATTTCAGCGGCCGACCGGAAGAAGAAACTTGAGCTTGACAGCCAGCTTGTCGAAAAGTTGAAGGTCGCGTTGCCCTACTGGGAGAAAGCGGAAAAAATGAATCCCACTGAAATGGAAGTTCTCGATGCGCTGTCGTCAATCTACGGCGACCTGGGAATGACAGCACAGGCGCAGCGAATTGAACAACGATACAAGGAGCTCGGCCAGGATAACTAGCCAGGCGAATAGCTTCAGCTTTTGTTCACAAGTGATTCGAAAAGGGCCGGTAACCACGCCGGCCCTTTTTCTTTGTATCGCACCGCACATCAATTTCCAGGGACAAAACTTGCGCGCAACCACGTATTATTGCCAAATTAAAAACCATTGGCGCTTTGGAATGCGTCGTTTTTCTAACCTCATACTGTAATCATGACGAACACGTTCGGCCAGGACACGGTTAACATCAACGGACCGGGTAAGGAAAAGAACACATTCGACGCCATAGTCATCGGCTCTGGTATGAGCGGCGGATGGGCAGCGAAAGAGCTTTGTGAAAAAGGGCTAAAGACGCTCGTGTTAGAACGCGGTCGAAACGTCGTCCACATAAAGGATTATCCCACCGCGACGATGGACCCCTGGCAGTTTCCACATCGGAACCAGCTGCCCCGCGACGTTATCAGCGCCAATCCCATCGTCAGCAAGTGTTATGCATTTCACGAAGACACCGAACATTTTTTCGTCAAAGACAATGAACATCCCTACGTGCAGATAAAGCCCTTCGACTGGATCCGGGGATACCAGGTCGGAGGGAAGTCGTTGCTTTGGGCGCGCATGACGCAGCGGTGGGGCGAACACGACTTTGAAGCCAACGCGCGCGATGGATTTGGTTGCGATTGGCCTATACGATACAAGGACCTCGCGCCATGGTATTCGTATGTTGAGCGGTTCGTCGGCATAAGTGGCAATCGCGATGGTCTTCCGCAGATTCCGGACGGCGAGTTTCTGCCGGCCATGGAGCTCAACTGTGTTGAAAAGCATTTCCAGGAATCAGTCAACACCAACTTTCCGGGCCGTCGGGTCGTGGTGTCGAGAACCGCCAACCTTTCGCAGGCGCATAATGGTCGGGGTCCGTGTCAGTATCGGAACCTGTGCCATCGCGGATGTCCTTTCGGTGGTTACTTCAGCGCGAATGCTGCGACTATCCCGGCTGCGGAGGCAACGGGCAACATGACCCTTCGTCCTTTCTCTGTCGTCCATTCCATCATTTACGATGAGCAGAAAGGTCGTGCTACCGGCGTTCGCGTCATCGATGCGCAGACGAAAGAAGCCATGGAGTTTTACGCCCGGATCATCTTCGTCAACGCCGGTACCTTGAATACGACGTTGATCTTGTTGAACTCAACTTCCAACAGATTCCCTAATGGACTGGGCAACGACAGTGGTGTGCTGGGTCATTACCTGATGGACCACAACTATCGCGGTAGAGTCAGCGGCGAGCACGATGGGTTTCAGGATAAATACTACTCGGGACGTAAGCCGGGCGGTTGGTATCTGGCCCGGTTCCGAAACTTCGGGAAAGACGTCCAGAAGGACTTCCTTCGCGGATACGCTTTTTCGGGCGGCGCAAGTAGGTCTCGCGGCAATCTTCAGGAGGGCGACCCCACCCTGGGTGCGGTCTTCAAGGAAAAGCTCAGCGAGCCGGGCATCTGGCGAATGGGAGTCACGGGGATGGGAGAACACCTGCCATACTTCGAAAATCATGTGCGCCTTAGCAAAGACAAGAAAGATGAATGGGGCATACCCCTGCTCGAAATTGACTGTGCTTACAAGGACAACGAAGTGGCTATGCTCAAGGATCTCCTTACTACCGGAGCGGAGATGATGGAGAAGGCCGGCTTCAAGAATATTCGGGCAACCGATTCGGAGCAGGCACCCGGACTGGGTATCCACGAGATGGGCACGGCGCGCATGGGCAAAGATCCCAAGACGTCAATCCTCAACGGCATCAACCAGATGCACAGTGTGAAGAATGTCTTCGTCTCAGATGGCGCCTGCATGGCATCCTCAGCCTGCCAGAATCCTTCGATCACCTACATGGCCCTCACGGCTCGTGCGGTGGATGCAGCAGTCACCGAGATGAAGAGGGGGAATGTTTGAGGTGCTTAAACTACCTCGAAGCCATCGCCTTCTGATCAAACACTAACCCCACATTGACCAGCACAAACAGACTCGCGCCGTCAGGTGCGCCGGGCTTGCGGTACACGAGATAGAGATCGTGGAAGCCTTCCGTCGGTTGAATAGCAGCCCGTACCTGCGTGCCACCCATCTGACCTGTTGCCTGGGTAGGCGTAATAGCGCCCGACGTGCCGATGAGTTGTCCGGTAGGAGAGCCGATCCGCACTTCGACCACGCCGCCGGCGAAGCCGTAGTTTGCTGGTGCTGATGCGATGAAGGTCATTGCTCCGACACCCGTGAGATCCACGTTTTCAAAACCAATATAGGCACCGTCGCGCGTGCCGATCATAAAGTCGTTGTCGCCGAGCCTGAACTTGTTCACACCATCATCGATGGTGGCCGTCGCTGCGGAAAAGGTCGGTGCACGAAGCACCAGCGTCTGTTCACTGCGGATCGGCGGGATGCCGTTGGCACCCTTGTCGGTGTAGGCTGCGCGGGCAATGATTACACCCTTATTCGCTGCCTGCACGCGATACTTGCCTTCCACGGGAAGCGTAACGACGGGCTTTTCACCCGCGAGGCTGAGTATGTACTCGACCATCTGCGCGGTTTCTTCTTTTGTCAGGCCAGGGTGTGCCGACATCGCTACTTCGCCCCACACACCGCTGCCACCATTGATGATCTTATCGGACAAGTAGTCAAGCGCGGCGGGATCGTCCTTATACTTTTTCGCGACGTCGATATACATTGGACCGATCGACTTCCGATCTACCTGGTGACAGGCCATGCAATCGCTTCCTTCCATGAGCGCTTTTGCAGCAGCAAACCGATCCGCTGCTGCGTCCGCAGCCTGATGTCCCCGCGCGATCTCAATCTGATCGTAACCTTCTTCGAGATAGTCGATGGTGACGGATACCGCCTGAGGTTCAATGCTCCCGTCCGCAAGGCTTCCATCCTCTTTGTCGGTCACTCTTACAGCATATTCAATGTCCGTATTGGGGAAGAAGAAGCTCTTGTTGCCACCGGTGATCTCAAAGGATACCTGCGGTGGTTCGTTGCCAGCATGAATCTCGGTGGTCACGGTGGACGATGCTTTATGAGTATCTGTTACCGTCAGCTTCACTGCATAGATGCCAGGTTCGCTGAAGGTATAAGAGGGATTTTCGCCTTTCAGGGTCTCGACCTTTTTGCCGTCCGATGTGATTTCCCACTGATAGGTCAATTCATCTCTGTCGAAGTCGCGTGTACCTGCCGTATTAAAGGTCACTGTATGAGGAACTGCTCCTTTGGGATTGTCCACTGCCAGCTGAACCTGCGGCTTGCGATTACCTCCATTGTATTCAATGCGCACCAATCGTGAATTGTCGTTTTTCTGGAACCAGCCCGTGCCATATTCCAGCAGATACAGATCGCCGTCGGGGCCAAACGCCATGTCCATAGGGTTGCTGAACTTGTGGCTTGGCATGAATTGCTCCATTTCGACATAGTTGCCTTCTTCATCCATGGTTACAGCCATGATCCATCCCCGCATCCATTCATAGATGAACAGTTTGCCATCATAATAATCCGGGAAAGCACGGGGTGCTCCTTTGAAGTCTTCAGCATAAAAAACGGGGCCCGCCATTGCCGTTCGCCCACCAGTTCCCACGAGCGGAAATTCTTCGGAGCGATCATACGGGTACCAGATGAATGCAGGCTGTGCAGGGGGCAGTTCGCGAAGGCCCGTGTTACTTGGAGACTCGTTTATTGGTTTCAGCGGGTCGAACTGTGGTCCGGACTTTCCTGTAGCAAAGTCATATTTGTAGTATGGCTTGTTGTTACCGATAAAGTAGGGCCAGCCGAAAAAGCCGGGTTTGCGTGCCTGGTTGATTTCGTCATGCCCCTTGGGACCGAGACCTACTGAATCCTTGTTCGCATCCGGTCCCACATCGCCCCAATACACGTAACCAGTTTTTTTGTCGACAGACAACCGGTAAGCATTACGCGTTCCCATCACGTAAATTTCAGGCCTTGTGTTCGGCGTACCGGGAGGGAACAGGTTACCTTCAGGTATTGTGTAGGTACCATCGGGTTGAGGACGTATCCGGATGATACTCCCCCGCAAGTCGTTCGTGTTGGCGGATCCCTTTTGCGCGTCCCAGGGCTCGCGGCCGGGGCGTTCGTCGATAGGCGCGTAGCCGGTGGCGTGCGGGTTTGTATTATCGCCGGTGCTGAGATATAAGTTGCCTTCAGCATCCCAGTCGATCGACCCGCCTGTGTGACAGCACTGGTCGCGTTGAACGCCTACTTCCAGAATGATTTTTTCTGATTCCGGGATTAGTTTGTTATCGACAAAATCCCATCGAGTAAGTATGTTCACGGGCTTGTCGCCTGGCTTGGAGTAATACAGATATATCCAATTATTGCTTTCAAAGTTGGGATCGACGCCGATACCGAGCAAACCATCTTCGGCTTCTCCATCACCTTTGTTGTACTTGTGGCTGACCTCCAGCTGATATATTTTCTGAACAGCGCCATCTTCGGGCGTGTACAGCTTGACGGCTCCTTTGCGTTCGATGAAGAGGACGCGATTGTCTTTAAGTACTACAAGCTCTACGGGTTCATCCAATCCTTCTGTCAGAACAACTTTGGTAAAGCGGTTTTCGTCCGGTACACGTTGGGTTTTTGCCAGTGCGAAGTTCAGGGGCTTTGGCGAGTCGCCACCCAGCACGTATTGTAGGCCGCCCCAAACATGATCGATGAAGAGCGGCTCCGTATAGCTTTCCTTCGTATGACCCATGCCGGTGTAGAATGCGCGTCCGCCATCGTATTCATGATACCAGGATATCGGGTGATCATCGCCGTTGGTCCCGCCTTCATAAGTGGACTCATCGATCTTCACCAGCACTTTGATAAGATCTCTTTTGATGGACTTGTAGTTGTAGAACTCGTCAGAACGCGTGAAGCGCGCAGGAAGTGAGTCAGAAGCAGGATGGTTGTGGTCAGTAACATAGAATTCCGCCGTCCGAACGTTCGGATTGTTGGGATGGCTTTCGAAGTACGCGCCCACCAGGCCGTTGTACCACGCCCAGTCGTACTCGGTGTCTGCTGCCGCGTGAATACCAACGAAACCGCCGCCTGCCTGGATGAAGCGCTCGAAGTCGTTCTGCTGTTGCTTATTCAGCACGTCCATCGTCGTATTTAAGAAGATGACAGCGTGGTAGTTGCGTAGGTTTTCTTCATTTATTTTCGAGGCATTTTCCGTGGTGTCGACAAGTATTCCTTTCTCCTGTCCCAGCTTTTGAAACATCTTGATGCCCTCCGGAATGGATTCATGCCGGTAGCCTGCCGTTTTGCTGAAAACCAGGATTCGGGGAGAGGTCTTCTTAGAGGTACATGAAATTCCTGCGACAGTGAGAATCACTGCGAAAAGGACCAGCACACGCGCTGCCCTGCTGAACGCTTTTATCATCGTGGTAGGTATAGTTTAGTCTAAAGCCGGAGGATGCGTCCGGTGATTTTCGCAATATAAAAGAATTTGAGAGAAACAATACCGCGAGATTGACCGACGGCCGGAGGTCGTCAGGAACAAACGCTACACCACGTTGTGGACACTTTTTCACGGAGCACATGAGAAACGTGCGAAATAAACGCTATTGAGAAAATGGCATAGATGTAGTCCCTGCACATGGTGGAACAGATCGTATGACCATGATAAAGGGCTTTGAGATCATAGCGGGAAATTCACCCGTGATTGCGGCAGCGATTCACGATGGCCATCACATCCGAGAGGAACTGCGTGAATATCTGAACCTGCTGCCGAATGAGAGGATGCGGGAAGAGGATCCCTACACGGGCTACATTACGGAGGTCGCGTCGAATCGGATTATTGTAAACACGTCGCGCTTTGAAGTCGACATAAACCGACCTCGTGACAAAGCGGTGTACAAGCAGCCATCGGACGCATGGGGCCTTCACGTTTGGAAGAAGCCGCTTCCTCAAGAGATGCTGGATCGGTCGCTCGCCCTGTACGATAAATTTTATGATGCCGTCCAGGAATTGCTGGTGCATGTTATCGGACAGCACGGCTTTTTCCTGCTTCTCGACTTGCACACCTACAACTACCGTCGCAATCCCGAATCAGAAGACAACGCCGAAGATTCTCCCGTGATCAACGTCGGAACGGAATCGTTGCCCCGAAAGTGGCACGCTGCAAAAGATCAGTTCATGCGCCAGCTCGCGCGCACGCCGATCGACGGTGGCCCGCCTGACGTCAGAGAGAACGTGAGGTTCAAGGGAGGTGAATTTTCGAGATGGGTAAACACAAATTTCGGCGCCTTCGGATTCGCCCTGGCTATAGAGTTCAAGAAGGTGTTTATGGACGAATGGACTGGCCGGGTCGACATCCATCATCTCGATCGCATCAAGGACGCCCTTACGCAAGCCATACCGGCAGTGCATAGCCAGGCACAAAGGATTGCCACATGAACGCATCACGCAATGTCCTGTCGACGATCCGGGCACGACTGAAAAAAGGAGAACCGATCAGTGTCGAACTGCCTGCATCGGGCATTCTCAACATTGACCAGCCCGTGCCTTTTCTCCTTGTCTACCGGTTTCCGCAGGATGGCAAGGACTATTTTACCTATCAGCTCGGCATGACCGAGTCGTCGTATATCATGGCGCACGACGACGAAGGCGGCTCGCTGTCGGAATTGCTCCAGGGTCTTATCAACGAAATGTCGCAAGCCTTCGGATCTTTCCTCTTGCTTGAAGTGTGGGTCGGGACACGCGAAAACGAAACTGACTTTACAATTTACATAAACCACAAGAGCACGGAAGCCGTGGCACAAACCTTGAAAAGAGAATTGCAGCGAAACATCGGGTATGTGCAGGTCACTGCGTCCGTTCACGAGACCGATCACATCGCGCCGCCCGGTTTCAAAGAGCTGATCGCCCGAAGCGATGCAAAGCAGATCGGCTGCCAGATGGTGGGATTGGAAATCAAACCGATCTATATCGATTTTCAAACCCGTAAGCCGTATCCGCTTTTTGCGCGGGAGCTGCGAAAGATTTTCGGTAAGGCATTGAAGAAGGCGTTTTTCGAGTTCATTCGTCTTCACACGTCGTTTACGCCTTCACACTTTGAAATACTCGGCCCGACCCAGGTGGAAGAGCTCGTGTGGCAGATTGACGATGCGCTGGCAAAATATAGCGATCAGTTCGACCTCCTCGCACTGATCACTCCGGTAAACGTTTCTGAAGCGTGGGAAGAATTCAAAAAGAATCATTACCGGAAGTCCCCGGTTTTCCACTACCGCCACATGCCCATTGATCCCGAGATCATCAAGCGAAAGATCTACGAGTTGCCTATCGAAAACATTGCAGATCCTACCATCGCTTACCTTTTCCGCGACAAGCGTAAAGAAATTGACCGGATGCTGTCGATGCTCATTGATCGTGAAAAACCGGATTTCCTTCAGAGCAGCATCCAACTTTTCGGACGACTTGAAGAGACGGTGATCGACGTCGCGCGCGGTCTGCTGGTAGCCACCCCGATGATCAAGACGGAGAAATCCGACTTGATCGACGCTGAAGAATTTGCTGCAATGGCCCGAACAGAGATGGAATATCTACGGAATCAGTACGATGGCCTGGAACCTGCTGTGGAAATCCGCAAAGACGTCGTCGGTGTCCTGGTTTCCCGGGGTGTTCTCAAGATCAACAACACCTTTACCGTACAGCGTCGACGTGCAAAAGCCCTCATCCAACACGAGGTGGGCACCCATGTCGTTACCTACTTCAATGGAAAGGCACAACCCTTCAAGTTGTTTCATCTCGGTGTACCGGGATATGAGCAACTCCAGGAAGGGCTTGCTGTGCTTGCGGAATACATTTCGGGGGGACTCACCAATCCCAGGTTGCGTACACTCGCAGCGCGGGTTGTGGCCGTGCAACACCTTGTTGCCGGCTACTCTTTTGATGAGACGTTTTACATGCTTATCGACAAATATGACTTCAAGCCGGAGAGTTCGTTTTCGATCACCATGCGTGTATATCGCGGCGGAGGGTTCACGAAAGACGCTGTGTACCTGAAAGGCCTGCTGAGCCTGCTCAACTACATCAGGGATGGAAATGACATCGAACCGCTTCTAATCGGAAAGATTCGGCAGGATTACCTGCCCATTGTGGAAGAACTGGTGCACCGAAAGGTGCTTCGTCCCATCCCGATCAAGCCCAGGTTTCTCGAAGATGACTACAGCAAAGAAATCCGGCGTGTAAAAAAAGGTATTACGGTTTTTAACATGATACAGATATGAGAATAGGATTTGTCGTCAATAGTGTCTCGAAGGAGCACATTTCGTACACCACCACCGGCCTGGCCCTGGCGGCGCACAAGCGAGGTCATGAAGTTTATTATATAGGGGTAGGCGACTTCACCTATACGGCCGACGGGCAGATGGGCGCGCATGCGCGCCTGGCCCCGGATACCAAGTTTCGTAATTCAAGCACGTTCCTGACAGAAATCCAGGAAACACCCCAGACGACTATTACCGCGGCGGATCTCGACGTGCTCATGCTGCGTAACGACCCGGCGGAGGAAATCGAAAAGCGTCCCTGGGCGCAATCCATGGGTGTGATCTTCGGACAACTCGCCGTCAAGCAGGGTGTTATTGTGCTCAACGATCCGGGCACACTGAACGACGCTATCAACAAAATGTACTTTCAGCATTACCCTGAAAGGGTGAGACCCCGCACGGTGATTACTCGTAACGTTGAGGACATCACGGCGTTCTTCAAGGAAGCAAAAAACAAAATGGTGTTGAAACCCCTGCAAGGGTCGGGGGGAAGGAACGTCTTTCTCGTGACAAAGAAGGAAGCCAACAACATCAACCAGATGTTTGAGGCCATTAGCCGCGATGGTTATGTTGTAGCGCAAGAGTATCTGCCTGAAGCGCAGGAAGGGGACATCAGGCTGTTTCTCGTAAACGGTAAACCGATAATCGTCGAAGGAAAGTACGCTGCCCTGCACCGCCTCCAGAAGGACGGCGAGATCAGAAGTAATATTCACCGCGGCGGCAAAGCAGGCAAGGCCACCATAACGGATGAGATCCTGGAAATCGTCGAGGCCGTGCGCCCAAAACTTGTAGGAGACGGTATGTTCTTCGTGGGACTCGACATTGTTGGTTCTTACCTTATGGAGATCAACGTGTTTAGTCCCGGCGGTCTCAACAATGCCAGCCAGCTTTACGGCGTCGACTTCGTGACTCCCGTGATCGAGGCGATCGAACAAAAAATCCAGTATCGGCAGTTGTATCCGAGAGAGATTAGCAATAAAAAGATAGCAACGATTTAATGTGTTGAAGTGTTGAAGTGCGTGGGGTTCTGCATCTGCTTCTGCATCTGCATCTTTTTTTCAGTTCCCACAATCTGTGTAATCCTGTGGGTATCACGGTACCCACTCTGGGAAGCGTGCATTTGTGCTCGGCTGGAAAAACGTCCATTTACAGCGTTGATCGGGGTTCAGTCGCCAGAGCGAGCCTTTTACTGGCCTCCGGGGAGGTTTTGGAATGGTTATAGCAGTTCCGACAAGTTCATGTATCACCAAAACAACCCGAATTCATGAAAGCAAGACAAATCACCGGATATCGATCACTCGCCGCCATCGCCGCGGGATTGATCATGAGTATCGCTTCATCCACTGCGTTCGCCCAGCAGCCGCAACAGCCGCAGCCTCCTGGTGGTCAGCCTCAGGAACCGGCATTGCCGCAAGACCAACCTCAGGGGGTTCCGCAGGAACAACAGCAGCCAGGCCAGGCACCCACGCCACAGGACCCGTCAGCTCCGCAAGTAAATGTTCGTGAAGATTACTCCGACGCGGAACTGGAGTCGTTCGTGAACGCCAATGAGAAAGTCGCATCGATCCAGCAAGAAACAGAAGAAAAGATCATTGGAAAGATCCAGGAAAATGGTCTTACTGTCGACCGCTTTAACCAGATCTTGCAAAGTCAGCAGGATCCGTCCATAAAGGAAGCCGTTCAGGCTACGCCAGAAGAACTGGCAGCGTTCAACGAAGTGGCTCAGTCAATCGTGGACGAAAACCAAAAAGTGCGGCAACAGATCGAAGCCAGCATCCAGGAAGAAGGTCTTAATCTGGCTACCTATGAGGAGATGATGGTAGCGTACCAATACAGCCCCAAGGTGCAGAAGAGGGTGCATAAGCTGTTAGATAAGAGGGACAAGGAGTAGTGTAGTCAGGAAGTAACGGTAATCAGTAATCAGTGATCGGTGGCGTCTTATAGAGACGCACGATCGTGCGTCTAGGTAAAAGTCCCAGCCGGTAACCGGTAGCTGCGCGCGTTGCGTTCCCTTTGGGGGGAATGTCAACGCGCGTGGCATTTTCGGACAGAATTAACACTACAGCAAACTCGTTGACCTCAAAGAACATTCTCCCGCCTTCATCGCAGATTTTCCATCTGCTGCTTCCCAACTCCCTTCGTATTTTTTGTGTCCAATGGGGCGAGAATCAAAATTCAAACGTTCTATGAAAGTTAAGTTAGGTTTATTGCTCTTGTTTTCCTTTCTCGTATTGGCTGGGTGTGACGACGATGATGACCCCCGGGTTTCAGCAAAGATTAAATGGAAGGCGTTAGGCCTGGATGGGAAGACGGTGAATCAAATGCAACTTCATGACAACGACTTGTATGTAGCAACAAATTCAGGGTTGTTCAAGTATACGGTGGGGGTATCGGCCGATTTTGAGACCATAGGCTTCAATGCAAAAAATGTTCAGGCGATCGAGGTGATTGACGAAGGACATTTAATCGTTTCAGTGTACGATAAGTCTGGCAAAGAGGCGCCGGCGCTGTACATCTCCGACGATGATGGCGACACTTGGGAACCGACACCTCAGTTTGGTGAGAATGTGCCGGAACCTGTGTTCGACTTTGCTATTCGCCCGGATAACCCCGACGTATGGTATGCCTCCGGCCTGGGGGTTATCGCGAAATCTGTGGACGCCGGGGAGACTTGGGAAGCAATCTATGGCACTTGGGCATCGATTACAACAGGCATATCTGTGGTAACGGTCAATCCTGCCGGCGCCAAGGAAATCTGGGCAGGGGGGCAAGGCAGTATCGAGAACGGTTTTCTCCTCCGTTCGGACAATGAGACAGACTGGGATGCCTGGGATAATCTTGTCGATAACCCAACGACAGTCAAAGAAATTACTTTTGGCGAAAAGGGTCCTGATCATGTTTTCGTAGGGTTTGAAGGTGCGCTCCTTGAAACCGAAGACGGCGGAGATACCTGGAATACGCTGATCGAGAGTGATGAAGGCAAGTTCTTCTTCGGCATCTGTGCCAGTGCATCTGATCCGGACCGCTTTTACACCGGAGGCTGGCTCAAGACGTCCGATCCGCAACCGTTGAAGCTTTACATCACATCCGATGGAGGAGAGACGTTCAAGGAAGTGACCCACGAAAGCGAGCCTTACGGTGGCATCTGGGAAATGGTAATTCGCAGCAATGGAGAGTCTGACAGCGACGTACTCTACCTAGGCCTCGATAAAGGCGGCGTATACGAGGTGACTATTACGACAAAATCATTGGCAAATTAACGCGTGGTCACAATGCATATCAGGTCCTGACGGGGTGATGGCGGCGCACCCTTGTGCGACGCTACGCTCCTGATAGGATCCTTACACGCTTTTTCAACCACGCTCCCTTCCACAACCACAAGCCCGACAGTACGATGGTCGGAAAGAATACAAATCTGACCAGCGATGCGCCTGGTTCCAGCTGCGAGACCGGACCGTAAATGTACCCGACAATGGGAATGCTAAAGAGGATGTGTATCCAGCGAATAAGCTTTCGTTCTACTGATGCTTTCATGTTTTCGATTCGCCAAAAAAAATAATTGTTACTATTCCAGCGAACGCCTGAATTGCGCGCAGGTTTTTGGCAGTATATCTTCCGGAATATTTCGGCGATGAATCCGGGGAAAACAGCGACGTTAGCGCAGAGGACGCCCGATGATCTTGCTTACGCTTTCACGGTATGACTCGCTTACCGGGATCTCCCTGGTGCCTATGCAGACCGTCTGTCGTTTCACGGCGGTCACCTTCGGAATGGAAATGATATACGACTTGTGAACTCGGGCAAACTGGTTCGACGGTAACTTATCTTCGATCGCCTTGAGACTCAACCGGGTGATGATTGGCCGCTGCGAAGTCGACACGTGTATTTTAATGTAGTCCTTGAGACCTTCCACATATAAGATGTCGTCTGTAACCACCTTGACGAGACTGTACTCTACATTTACAAAAAAGTGGTCGTCTTCCGGGGCAGGCAGCTTCGGATGCCGCAAGTCGTATAATGCTTTGGCCTTGCTGCAGGCGGCCACAAAGCGATCCAGGGAAACCGGTTTCAACAGGTAGTCGACAACAGACAAGTTGAACCCCTCCAGCGCATACCGTTCGTACGCCGTCACGAGGATGACCATAGGTGGAGCGGGCATGCTGCGAATGAATTGAAGTCCGCTAAGCCCGGGCATCTGAACATCAAGGAAGATCAGATCAACTTCATTATCCTTCAATGCACGAGCCGCCTCTGCGGCATCCCGGCACGCAGCCACCAGCTGGAGGTAGGGTACCTGACGGATGTTGTCTACCAGGAGATCCAACGCCCATTTTTCGTCGTCAACGGCCAGGCAGCGCATCATTCAATTGTAATTGAAGGTTTATCTTAAATACGTTATTTTCCTCATTAACAGTAAGTTGATGACTGTCCGGGTAGAGTAGGTTTAGGCGCGCGCGGACATTCGCCAGGCCGATACCACTTGCCTCGTCATTGGACGCACGATCAAAGCCAAATTTATTCTCGACAGAAAAGGAAAGGCCTGTTCCCTGTTGCTTCAACGCGATTCGGATGAACGGGTTTTCGATAGGTCCCACACCGTGCTTGAAGGCATTCTCTACAAAGGGAATCAGCAACATGGGCTCAATTTCGGCTGATGAGTTTTCATATAGGATGTCCACACAGATGTTCACTCTATCGCCAAACCGCAGCCGCTGAAGTTCGATATAGTCGTTAAGATATCCCGTCTCAGCAGACAGCGTCACCTTGCGCCCGGTGGAATCGTACAGCATATACCGCATAAGTCCGGACAGCTTGATCAACGCCGGTTCAAGCATATTGGATTTATGTCGCGCCATTGACACAAGATTGTTTAGCACATTGAACAGGAAATGGGGGCTGACCTGCGATCGGAGGAACTTGAGCTCCGTACTCAATTGCTCTGCCTGTTGTTTGCTGCGTTCGCGATCGTGATTGAGTTTGTCGAGTACCAGGCGATACATTGTGCTCACCAGGAGAAAGAACACAATGGGGAACAAGGTAAACGCAAACGCGGCTTCGGCGCGGGCCAGGACGGGAAACCAGGTGATGAGAATAAGCATCTTGATGTGATAGAGCCCGGCAATTAGGCCGACAATCCACACCATATAGAAACCCCATTTCTTGCGGGTGAGCAGCCTCGGGTATAGATAAAAGGCGTTGAAGTAAAACAGACCGATATGGAGGATGTTGGCCAGTGTGAAAAAATTACAGGTCAACGGGCCGATTTGGCCGTAAAATTCTTCGGGGCCTTCAAATAAAAAAGGCAGTAGCAAAACCGCGCCCCAAATGAGAACGTGAAGGGATACGGTAATGTGTTTCGATTGAATCAAACCCAGCCAATTTCTTCTGCCTACTGTAAAATAAACATTTACTATGCCGAAGAAAGTGCGAGGCTGTTTAACCGTCGTTTTTTGCTACGATTCGGAAATTTCCTGCGACGAATTCAAGCGCGCACTGCAAAGTGGGTAGATCATACCCGAGTTCAACTGTGGCGCAGGCGTTGAAATACGTCAACTCCCGGCGGTCGGATACAATTCTTGTAGATAAAGGGTTCCTGTCTTACCTTTATTTGAACCAACCTGACGCTATGACTCGATCCATTCTGTGTTTCGCTTTCTTTGCCTTTCTACTCACCTGTTGTACTACCAAAACATCCACCACGCAGCCTGAATACGATGTTGTCATTTACGGCGGTACGTCCGGAGGTATTGCCGCGGCGATACAGTGCTCGCGCATGGGTAAGTCCGTCATCTTGATTGAGCCATCGCAACGCCTGGGAGGGTTGACCACCGGTGGCTTAGGACAAACCGACATCGGCAACAAGTCGGCCATTGGTGGTATTGCCCGGGAGTTCTATCAGAATATACGAAAGCATTACGCCGACACAGCCAACTGGAAGTGGCAGCGACCGGAGGAGTACCGCGATGGCGGCCAAACGCGCACGGAAGCAGGCGAAGACGCCATGTGGACGTTCGAACCTTCAGCGGCCCTAAAGATCTTTGATGATATGATCTCTCAGGCGGGGATTGAAGTCGTCCGAGGAGAACGCCTCAACCGGGAGAGCGGCGTAACGAAAGAGGGCAACGCGATCACTAGCATTCAGATGGAAAGCGGGAAGGTCTATTCGGGAAAGATCTTTATCGACGCCACTTACGAAGGCGATCTAATGGCCTCGGCTGGTGTGAGCTATTTTGTTGGTCGCGAAGCCAACAGCGTGTACGGCGAAACGTACAACGGGGTGCAGCTGCTTGAAGGGCATCAATTTCCCGACGGTGTAGATCCCTATGTTGTACCGGGGGATCCGAGTAGTGGACTCCTCTGGGGAATCAGTGATGCACAGCTTGCAGCAAGGGGGAGTGGCGACAAACTCGTTCAGGCTTACAATTTTCGCATATGCCTCACCAATGACCCCGATAACCAGGTGCCGATCTCTCGTCCGGAAGGCTATGATTCGACCCGATATGAACTGCTCGTTCGATTGTTCGCGGCGCAGCCCGACAAACGCGATGTAAACGACTATTTCATCTGGAGTCTGGTGCCGAACGACAAAACCGACATCAACAACCGCGGCGGATTTTCTACGGACATGATCAATTACAGCCACCCTTACCCGGAGGCGAGCTATGCGGAGCGGGAGGCTATTGTGAAGGCGCACCGCGACTACACGCGCGGGTTATTGTACTTCTATGTTAGTGATCCTCGTGTTCCCAGGCAATTGCAGGAGGAAATCCGGCGGTGGGGATATCCGAAAGATGAGTATGTCGATACCGACAACTGGTCTCCGCAGCTATATGTTCGTGAGGCGCGGCGCATGATCGGCGAGTACGTTATGACCCAGGCCAATTGCGTGGGTGAGGAAGTTGTCGACGATCCTGTGGGATTGGCGGCATACACCATGGATTCTCATAACTGCCAGCGTATCGTGGTTGATGACCAGGTGAAAAACGAAGGCAACGTGGAAGTGGGTGGGTTCCCGCCTTACCCCATTTCTTACCGTTCCATTGTTCCTAAGAAAGCTGAGGCGACCAACCTTCTTGTGCCCGTGTGTTTGTCGGCAAGCCACATTGCCTTCGGTTCTATCCGAATGGAACCGGTGTTTATGGTGTTAGGTCAGTCCGCCGCAATCGCCGCGTCGCAGGCCATCGATAACGACGTTGCCGTTCAGGATGTGGACTATGGAGAACTGAGAAGTGTGTTGGTGGAGACCGGGCAGCGGTTGGAGCGAAAATAATGTGTTTACGTGTGTATGTGTTTAGGTGTTTACGTGCTTACGTTGGTTTAGGCGTTGAATATGGGGAGCGATCTCTTACTCGCTCCTCAGCGAATCTACCGGGTTTGTTCTCGCCGAGGTGACCGAATGATATCCGACGATAAGCACCATCAATGCGAACACGATTAGTCCTGGCAGCAAAAACAACGTGGCGTCTGGTGTGAACCGGTCGGGGAAGCTGTCCAGCCACCGCGTGATTCCAAGGTAGGAGAGTGGAATGGCTACAACGAACGCGACCAATACAAGGAGTGCATAACTGCGGCTTAGGAGGAACAGAATGTTAACGAGGTTAGCACCCAGCACTTTTCTGATTCCGATCTCACGGGTTCTTCTGGACACGGTGTAAGCGGAGAGCCCGAAGAGTCCCAGACAAGCGATGGCTATCGCCAGCCCTGAGAACAATCCAAATACTCTGCCAAATCGGACTTCCGATTTGTATTGAGCATTAAAGAAATCGTCGAGGAAGAAATAGTCGAACGGGCTTTCGGGAAACTGGCTTTGCCATTGCTTCTCTGCAAGAGTCAAAACCTCTTTGATGTTCTTACGCGGGCTTTCCCCGAGATTAAGCTTGATTGAGTAATACCCCGACCAGCCTTCTGCGCCCCACATAAATACCGGTTCCGTTTCGTTACTGAGACCCCTATACCTGAAATTATCTACCACACCGATGATGCGAAAGTTTCTCCCATTCCAGTCCAGCACAGCGCCGAGGGCGTCTTCAGGGTTTAGAATATTTAACGCGGCCATGGCAGCAGAGTTGATAATACATACGGTGTCACCGGGGGCATGATTACCGAACGGGCGTCCTGCCAGCAACCTGACGTCATAGGCGCGCATAAACGCGGAGTCGACGCCCAGGATGCGCATTACGGTGGGGCGATTAGGATCGGTGCCTTTGATGAAAAACCCTGACGCCCACTCAATCTCTTTTCCCGGAACGTCACTCGAAGTGGCCATGGTTTTCACCAGGTGATGACTTTGAAGGCTCGACCTGAAGGCGTCAAGTCTTGCCCCGTAAGTGCTATCGCGAATGGCAGGTCCCTTCAGCACGAGCGTCTGATCGATATTCATGCCCAGGTCGTGGTTGGTCATGAACGAGACCTGGCGTTGAATGCCGAATGTGAACGCGATGAGAATAATGGAGACTGCCATCTGAAAAATCACCATGCCCGTACGAAGCGATGGTCTGCCGGGTTGCACGCGCGTCGCGGCTCGATTAATGGCCGAAAGGGGGCTAGCTGAAGAGAGCAAAAAAGCAGGATAGGCTCCTGACAACAGCGTCCCCGTCACGATCAGTCCGGTAGCGATGAGAACAAAATCGGCATCAATGGTTAGCGGAAGATTAAATCCTAAAAACCGGCTGAATGTAGGTTGAAGCGCCCAGGCAGCTGCCATTCCCAGCACGACGGCGATGGTGTTGAAGACCCACGATTCGATAAGAAATTGCTGCATGATGAGCGAGCGCGGCGAGCCAAGTGTTTTACGCAGACCAACTTCCTTTGCTCGTTCCATTGCCCTTGCTGTGGACAGGTTGACGTAGTTCACCCACGAAAGGATCAGGATGAAAGCTGCGATAGTCCCGAGGAACCATACTGTTTTGATATTGCCGTTCGGCTCGTGTTCGTACCCCACGTTGGACGTGAGATGGATGTCTGTAAGCCGCTGCATGATGAGTTGCGCCTTGTAATCCCGTTCACGCATTCTTTCGCCTAAGCGCGCTTCCACCATAGCGTCGACCTTCCTTTGGAGGACGGCGGGGTCCGTACCCGGTTGCGTTTTGACGTAGGTATAAAAGTCCCACCATCCCCAGTTGTCGCGCAACTGTTCCTCACGACCGGCGATCATCGTTTCGAAGGAGAGGAGCATCTTGAACTTCATGTGGGAGTTGGCAGGAGGATCTTTCACTACGCCGGTGACCTTGAAGTTCCTGCCCCCATTATGCACCAGTGTCTTGCCCATGGGGTCTTCATTGCCAAAGTATTTTTTTGCTTCACTTTCAGTGATAACAACCTGGTTGATGTCCTTCAACGCAGTTTTTGGATCCCCTTTTACCAGTTCAAAAGAAAACACATCGAAGAGGCCTTCGCTGGCGTAAAAGATGTCATTCTGATAGAACGTCACCGGCTCCATGTTGGCGGGAAAGTATGAGACCACACCGCGTGCCGCTAACTTGTTCATCGTGACGTAGTGGGTGATCTCCGGTATGTCTTCGGCCATCGCGGGCCCGGTTGGTATGAACGCCACGGCGAAACGCATAGGAGGCGTTCCCGGATAGAACTGGTCGACCCGCACGCGATAAATGTCTTCTGCATTCTTGTGGAAACGGTCGTAGCTTAGTTCGAATCGCAGGTATTGAAAAAGGAATACAAATGATGCGACGCCCAGGGCAAGGCCGATGATGTTGAGCGAAGCGTAACCTCTGTTGCGCATAAAATCGCGGATGGTGACGACGATGTGATTTTTCAGTATGTCGAAGGGCTTGAAAGAGCGGATAGCGGCGGCGCGCAATTGAAATTTTCGGAGCTGCCCAGTGTCGATTTCGTCAAATGCGCGATGCATCGCATCTTGGAAGTTAGCTCTCGACGACATTCGTTCCTCGACGTCACAGCAGACGTGATCGACGTATTCTTCAGAGAGGATGCCTTCAGGCAGGCCCAGATCGCGCAGACGCGCCCGGATTTCGTCGATCTGGTCTTTCGTAAGTGCCATCGTCTAGCGGATTATTTTTGACAGGATGAGCGCGTCCATGGTTGCGGCGAAGACGCGATACTCCTGCACCAGCGCTTCGGCTTCTTTAACTCCCTTTGGCGTGAGGGCGTAGTACTTGCGGAGCCTGTTGTCTACTTCCTTCTTGGTAGAGCTGAGCAGCCTTTCGGATTCCAGTTTGTGCAGGGCAGGGTAGAGGGCGCCGTACGTGAGCTTTATCTTTCCTTCGGAAAGCCGTTCCACCTCTCGGGTGATTTCGTATCCGTACATTTTTCCGTTTTCTAGCAGCAGCTTGAGGATGATGGTCCTGAGGGTGCCTTTTAGGAGGTCATTGGTTATCATGGGGCTAATATATATAATTATCTTATATATATCAAAATGTAGGGTAGGGGAAATAAGGCAATAAGACAACCAAATTTCTTCGGTT
>JAJJPK010000023.1:0-27743 GCA_032907565.1 Cyclobacteriaceae bacterium
TCAGTGACCCCATCGGGTTTAACCGCCAAATCGAAAAATCACAAATCACAAATCAAAAATCACTAATCAAAAATCATCCCCGCTTGGTGAGATCCGCAAACAGGCTATTGAATATTGCCAGAATTACGCTAAAGGCTAATCCCCACCAAAAGCCATCTACCTCAAATCCCGATGGTATGATCGCGTCAACCAGCAGGACGATAAGCACGTTTATGACCAGGAGGAAGAGTCCGAAGGTAAGGATGGTGACCGGAATGGTCAGAATGACAAGAATTGGCTTTATAAAGAGATTGGCGAGAGACAGCAGCACTGCAACAAGGAGGGCGTAGCCGTAGTGCTCCACATGGACTCCCCTAAGGAGGTACGCTGTGAGGAGGACGGCCAACCCGGAAAGAAGGAAACGTACGACGGACTTCATTGATTGAGGGGTTGACGGGTTATAGAAAAACTGGGATCAGATCTGAAGCAACGCAGTTTTTTTAGAGTTGGAGTATATCCATGGAAAGATAGAGAATGATTCGCTAATTTTCAGGGGCTATGTATGCGATTGTGGATATCGAAACGACGGGGGGCTATGCCGGGAAGCATAAGATCACCGAGATAGCCATTTACCATCACGACGGCCTGCGGATCACCGACCGGTTTCACACCCTTGTCAATCCCGGCAGAAACATCCCTGCATACATTACCGGCCTCACCGGGATTACACACGAAATGGTGTGGAATTCCCCTTCCTTTCCCGAGATCGCAAACCTGGTGTATGAGCAGTTAAAGGGCAAGATATTCGTCGCACACAATGCCCATTTCGACTACTCCTTTCTTCGGCAGGAATTTGAGGAGGCCGGAATATCCTGGCGGGCGAAGAAATTATGTACGGTGCGGCTCAGTCGCCGCATTGTACCGGGATTGAGATCCTACAGCCTTGGGCGCCTTGCCGAAAGCCTGGGTATTGAAATCACTGACCGCCACCGTGCAGGTGGGGACGCGGCGGCCACTGCGAGGATATTCGATTGCCTTTTGAAGCGCGACAAGGATAACTACGTCCTGCGATGCCTCAAACGAAATTCCGGAGAGACAATTCTTCCTCCTAACCTTCCGAAAGAGACGTTTGATGCACTTCCTGCAAAAGCCGGGGTGTACTATTTCCATAATGCAAGAGGCGCCGTCATCTATGTGGGCAAGGCAGCGAATATCAAGAAGCGTATCGCAGGACACTTTACCGGCGATGCCCGCGAGTGGAACCGTTCGCGCATCAGGGATGAGATTCATAACATCACATATCAGCTCACGGGCAACGAGCTTATCGCTCTTATCCTGGAGTCACAGGAGATACGCAGGTTGTGGCCTAAGTACAACCTCGCACAAAAGTATCGCGTGGAGGAGTGGGGTATCTACACCTACGAGGATCGGAACGGGTACATGCGTTTTACTGTGAACACGGTAGCACGCGGAACGCGCCCGCTGATTCGGTTTTCGTCGAAAGGCGACGCCTGGGGTTACTTGTGGAACAAGGTGAGAACGTACAACCTCTGCCCGAAACTCAGTGGGCTGCAGCTGTCGAAGGGCCTCTGTTTTGAATACCAGACGGGGTGCTGCAAGGGCGCTTGCATGGGTGTTGAAATGGTGCACGACTACAACGCGCGGTGCATTGAAGCGATACGTTCCTTTACCGCCGGGCCGGGATCGTTAGCCATCATAGGTAAAGGCAGACATGCGCGGGAGCAGTCGCTCGTCCTCGTCGAACAGGGAAAATATCTTGGTTTTGGCTTTCTCGATCGAAAGGCACCCGTCGACGATTTGAATTTTGTCCGGAGTGCTATCAGCCCGGGAGTGGAGACGCCGGTGGTGCAGCACCTTATTAATTCTTATATCGCTAACCCAAGAGGAGAGCAGGTGGTGATTTTTGATTAGTGATTTTTGATTTTTGATTTTTGATTTGGTTGACGCGCTAAGTTTTCGATCAGCGATGAGGATGGATTTTTTCCGCACGCTACGATCGTGGGTGCCCAATCGCAAATCACTTCAGTCCTTTCCTGCTGGTTTCCACCGACTTTACGAAAATCGACACCAATTCGTGGCATTCCTGTAGCACCGGGTGACAATTCTTTATGTAGTCGGTACCAACCAGAATTTTCAGGCAATTAAGTGTCTCGCGAAGCTCTTTTAATACTACGCCCAGCTTATGAACAAAGTCCTTCCGGGATTCAGCCCCCAGGGCTTCCCCGTAGTTTAACGCAGGGGAGGTAGCGGATCGGAGCAGTTGACTGCACAAGTGATTCGTAATGCGGTCCTCGGGTAGCGACTTTATCAAGTTAATCACGAGGATGGAGAAATCAACCAGCCTCCTCTCAAGTTCTAGCCTGTTCATTTGCGAGAAGGTTTTTTTGACCCTATGCGTTAGCAGAATCAGATACCAAAGTTAACGATAGACCTATTTGTATCAAGGTTTTTTGGAGAATTCTGGTTTTGGATTAATGATTCTTGATTTGGGGGAGGAATGGAATACCTTACTGCGACCAGGGACGAAGATTGGATTTTTTCCGCACGCTACGATCGTGGGTGCCCAATCGCAAATCAAAAATCAAAAATCAAAAATCACTAATCGCAATCTCTCCCGCCCACTGCCTACTTTCTAGCTTGCACGCCCGGATACAGCATCGGCACCGGATCACTGTAAAACGTTTCCTTGGTATCGATGTCCATCATGGTGAGTACGCCGGACCATCCTGCGCCGGTGTCCATGAGCCAGACGCCGCCGGCGCATACGGGAACGTTAGAGGGAACGGGCGTGTGGCCGATGTAGACTTCGTCGTATGAAGTCAACTTGATGTCTTTGGTCCGCTGGTTCATTTCCAGCACCAGGTAGGCGAGGTTGCGGTCCCACAGAAAAGTCTCCAGACCCTGTGTTTCGAGAGGCAGCTTCGGATCGAAGCCTGCGTGAACGAAGAGCCTTCCATTGTCCAGGTGGTAGGGCACACCATCGTCGAGGAATTGCACATGGTGCATGGGTACTCCGGAGCGATAGGAATTTATAGTAGCCTCTCCGCCCTGGTCGAGCCACACTTCATCGGTCTCCCGGGTCTGCATCCATTCCAGTGTCCAGACATCGTGATTGCCGAGCACATACGTAAGGCGTTCGATCTTCATGAGTTCTTCTATGCACTCGAACGTATCGGGCCATCCGTCGCACACGTCGCCGAGGCTGATGAGGTGATCCCGGTTGTAATCGAATCCCGCCCGCTGGAGGCACTGAACGAGCGCCCGGTGTGCTCCATGTATATCACCAATCACAAAGGTTCTGCCCATGACCATAAAGAAATAAAACTGACGCATGCAAAGCTATTAAATCAGGGGGTTTCGGCCATTCCCTCCGTCGGTGTGCCTCAGGCGCCGACATTTGACCACTTAGCGATTATGCAGGCGAATTCTGTACTTTATAAGGCTTAATCTTTATAATTGAGCTTTATTTGCAACTCAGTATAAACCATAGCCTTATGGATCAGGTAGCCGTTGAAAAGCAGCAGGAGCACAAGGAGAAGATCGCGAGTGCGGTCCGAGAAGTGGGGAAGGTTGTGGTAGGCCAGGAATATATGGTGAATCGCCTTCTCATCGGGTTATTCACAAACGGACACATTTTATTGGAAGGCGTTCCCGGGTTGGCCAAGACGCTAACGGTAAGCATGCTTGCCCGCGTTCTTCACCTCGACTTCGCGCGCATCCAGTTTACGCCTGACCTGCTTCCCGCGGATCTCGTCGGCACAATGATCTATAACCAGCGGGAGGGGAAGTTCGAAGTCAAGAAAGGCCCCATCTTCGCCAACATTATCCTCGCGGATGAAATCAACCGCTCACCTGCGAAAGTGCAATCGGCACTTCTTGAGGCCATGCAGGAAAAGCAGGTCACCATCGGGGAAACAACCTTCGCACTGGATAAGCCATTCCTCGTGATGGCCACCCAAAATCCCGTTGAGCAGGAAGGCACGTACCCGCTTCCTGAAGCGCAGGTCGACCGTTTTATGATGAAGGTCTTTGTTGAGTACCCGACAAAAGAGCAGGAGCTGGAGATCATGCGCAGGATTTCCAACATGCAGTTCGACTACACCGTGTCGCCGGTACTTACGAAGAAAGATATTTTCGACATCCGAAACCAGCTAAATAAAGTTAAGATATCGGATTCGCTGGAGCGCTATATCATTGAACTGGTGTACGCGACGCGCAAACCGAGGGAATATCAACTCAACGAACAGGCCCAGTACGTGCAGTTTGGTGCATCGCCGCGCGCAAGCATCAACCTTAACCTCGCCTCGAAGGCACTGGCATACATGGATGGCCGCGACTATGTCCTACCCGAAGACATCAAAGACGTCGCCATCGATGTAATGAATCACCGCATCATCATGAACTATGAAGCGGAGGCCGACAACGTGAAAACGTCCGACATTATCAAAGCCATCCTTAACAAGGTTCCCATTAGTAAGTAGGTCGAGTTCTGAAGTGTTGAAGTGGCAATGTGCCTGCCGGCGGTGGCGGAATTTCATCACATCAACCCCAGGGCCTCCCGCAGAATTTCTTTAACAATTTCTTAAAACGCCTGTCCCAGTCAGGTAACATCAGCGATTCACCTTTGCTGACAAGTAAGAGTAATCAAAACTTAAAACTTGCGCTAGATGAAAACGCTATTGAATTTCCTATGTGGCGGAATGATGCTTGTCATGACTTCGTGCGGCGATGATCCGACACCTTCAGATACTCCGGAGCCTCCCAAAGACGAGGACTCCAATACTGTAGTCGTTGACGCCAACGTTGTTGAAGATGCAGTTTGGGAAAGAGGCAAGACGTATGTTCTTGCCGGAAGAATCGCCGTCGTCGACGGGGTAACACTCACCATCGAGAAGGGTGTTGTTGTCAAAGGCCAGGCCGGCGCGGGCGCGAATGCCACAGCGCTGATCATTGCGCGAGGAGCGAAAATCATCGCTGAGGGAACGGCGGAGGAGCCTATCATCTTCACGTCGGTGGCCGATGAGATTGAACCGGGAATGATCGAAAGTCCAAATCTCAGTCCTTTGGATGGGGGTGGACTCTGGGGCGGGTTGATAATCCTTGGAAAGGCGCCAATATCGGTATCGACAAATGAGCAGAACTTCCAGATTGAAGGCATCCCCGCCAGCGATCCGAATGGAGCCTATGGAGGCAACGACCCGGAGGATAACTCGGGTATACTAAGGTACGTATCCATCCGACATGGCGGCGCCAACATCGGCGAAGGCAATGAGATCAATGGTCTCACGCTTGGTGGTGTGGGCAGCGGCACCGTCATCGAAAGCATTGAAGTGATCGCCAACGAAGATGATGGCATTGAATTCTTCGGCGGTACTGTAAATGTGCGCAACGTCCTCGTCTGGTCGGTTGGTGACGACGCGATCGACACAGACCAGGCCTGGGCAGGCACCCTCGACAACTTCATAGTCCTTGCGGGCGATGAAACCGATCACGCCTTCGAAGTAGATGGTCCGGAAGGGTCATACGGGGAAGGTTCGTCCAAAGGCCACACTATCATCAACGGAACAGTAAGGGGCAGCACGAACGCAGAGATCGCTGACTTCCGCGACGGGGCACGCGCTACTATGAGCCACATATATTTCTATGGATTCCACAATCCCGCGACATCCGGGGGATTTGGCGACTTCTCGCTGAGTGGGGAAGAGACAACCGACAATTACGCAGATGGCTACCTCACTTTTGAGGCCCTGGAAATAACCGTGGCGGAAGGCGCTGTCTTGAATGAAGTTTTCAAGAACGGAACAGATGCTCATGCGACGGTGAAAGCAACTGGAGAGAATACCGTAGGCGCCGACAAGTCGGCGTTGTCATGGACGCTCGCAGCGATACTTGGTGAGTTGGACGCGGAATAAGCGAATGCCTATGAAACCGTTGCTCGCCATGCTCTTCGTACTGATCTCGCCGTACGCCATGTTCGCCCAAACCGGTGTAATCCGTGGTACCGTATCCGACAAGGCTACCGGTGAGCCCCTCGTGGGGGTTACGATACAAGTGGAAGGTACGGCCACAGGCACCATTTCAGATTTCGACGGAAAATTTGAGATCACCGTCGCCGCCGGGACGCATACCCTAATCGTATCTTATGTTTCGTTTTCACCGATACGCATCGAGGACACCGAAGTCAGGAATGGCGGCGTGACCGTTCTGGACAACATTCGGCTTGCGGAAAGTGTGGGGCAACTTCAGGAAGTAGTCATTACTGCTGACGCCATACGAACTTCTGAGGAGGCATTACTTACCGTGAAGCGCCGGTCGGCTAATCTGCTCGATGGAATATCTGCCGCCAACTTTCGGAAGATTGGCGACTCCGATGCCGCGTCTGCGGTCAAACGCGTTCCAGGTGTCTCGATTGAAGGAGGGCGCTACGTCTTCGTTCGCGGTCTTGGAGACCGCTACACAAAATCAACACTCAACGGGATGGACGTGCCCGGGGTAGACCCCGACAGGAACACCCTTCAGATGGATTTGTTTCCAACTAATATAGTCGACAACCTCGTTGTACTCAAGTCGTTCACGGCTGACCTGCCTGGCGACTTTACCGGTGGAATCGTAGACATCAACACCAAGGATTTTCCGGGAGAAAAAACATTGTCGGCATCAGTAAGCCTGGGGTATAATCCTGCCATGCACTTCAACCCGGATTACCTTACGTATGAGGGTGGAGGGACCGACTTCCTGGGATTTGACGACGGCACGCGCGCCATCCCGACGGGAAGGAGTGCCGACTTACCCGTGTATGCCGATGTAGTAGGCAGACCGGACAGTGACGCGGGGCAACGGTTCCGCCGAATAGTTGAAGGATTTAATCCCACCCTTGGCGCCATACGCGCGACGAGCTTTATGGATTACGGTCTGGGTATGGGCATTGGCAACCAGTTCGCTTCGGGGAATAACACGTGGGGATATACGTTCGCGCTGTCGTATTCCAACAGTACCGAATACTACGACGATGTTGCCTACGGACGTTATGGAAAGGGTACGGCAAACGAAAAGGAGTTGGGGGTTCGTGAATACCAGGTTGGAGAATACGGCGCCAACCCCGTCATGTTGAGCGGCATAGCCGGTTTGGCGTTCAAAAGAGCGTACGCGAAATACCGTATGACCGTGCTGCACATACAAAATGGTGAGTCGCGTGCCGGTGTGTTTCAATATGAAAACTCCGATCTGGGTGCAAACTTCCAGGCTGTCCAGCACAATCTCGAATACAGTCAGCGTTCGTTAACCAACCTCCTGGTTGGAGGCGACCATTATGCGAACGAAAACAAGTGGCATGTGTCATGGAAGATTTCACCTACGCGGTCAGCCATCGAAGATCCGGACATTCGATATACACGATATCGCATCGACGGAGATAACCTTTCTATCGGCACAGAGTCGGGATATCCGGAAAGAATTTGGCGCTACCTTGACGAGCGCAGCTTGTCTGGAAGAATGGATGCAACGCATGAGCGCTCGCTTTTCGGCACCACGGGCAAGATCAGTTTCGGATCAATGTACACGCGGAAGAATCGCGAATATGAAATTCAAAGCTTCCAGATCATTCCGCAGGCCGTGCCGCTCACAGGCGATCCGAATGAACTCTTCCTGCCTGAGAATCTCTGGCCAACCAATACAGGCGGTACAAGGGGCACGCGATATGCGCCGCTGTTCATTCCCTCCAATCCCAATGCGTTTGAGTCGACAAGCACAACGGCAGCCGGGTACGTATCCGTCGAATTGAACGTTGGAAAACGCCTGAGAACGGTAGTTGGTGTGCGGGCCGAACAATTTCAATTGCGATACACAGGCGAGAACCAGCAAGGGCTTGTCTTGCGGGATGAAATGGTCCTCGATGATTTGGACTTTTTCCCATCGGTGAACATCATCTATTCTCTTGATGAGCGTCAAAATCTTCGCCTTTCGTATGCTCGGACCATTGCGCGGCCATCGTTCAAGGAAGCGTCTTACGCGGAAATTCTGGACCCTCTCACTGGTCGCACATTCATAGGATCCTTTTTCAGGGATGTGGCGCCTTCCGGTGAAGTCATCTGGGACGGCAACCTCAAGGCTACGGATATCGACAATCTCGACTTGCGGTGGGAAACTTTTCCGGCGTCCGGTCAAACGCTAGCGGCCAGTGTGTTTTACAAGCGATTCGCTAACCCGATCGAAATGGTGCAGTACGTACAGGCACCGAACAATTTCCAACCGCGGAATGTCGGGGAAGCTTCTGTTTACGGCATCGAACTCGAGGCGCGGCAAGGCCTTTCGTTTCTGTCGCCGATGCTTGACAACTTTTCTTTAAATGCAAACGTGACGATGATACATTCACGCGTTGATATGAGCGCTACGGAATACAACTCGCGCATGCGAAATGCCCGCGAGAACGAGATCATTTCGGTGTCGCGAAGAATGGCAGGTCAGGCGCCCTACATTGTCAATGCCGGCCTTTCCTATGCGGGGAAGAACAACGGACTCGAAGCCGGTCTTTATTACAACGTGCAGGGAGAAACACTGACGTACGTCGGCATTGCGGACAAGCCCGACGTTTATTCCGTTGCGTTTCACAGCCTCAAACTCAAGGCAATCCAACACCTGGGAAAGGATGAGCGCCTGTACGTTGGTATTAACGTAACAAACATCCTGGGCGACAAACGCGAGTATGTGTTCCGTTCCTTCCAGGCAACCGACAAGTTGTTCAGTAAAGTGAGTCCCGGTACGAGTGTTAAAGTAAAGGTCGGGTATGCGTTTTAGGCGGCCTTCGACAATCGGTTCCTGAGTCTTTTGAAGGGCTAACAAATCGCCCATTTTTCCGCTAGCTTTAATGCACAGACCCTTGTGCCATGAAACGGGAGTCGGTACTAATAGCGGGGGCCAACGGGCTCATTGGAACCGAGCTTTGTGAGATGCTCAGCCGGCGGGGTCATGACGTGTCGCGTCTCGTTCGCCGGCCGGACGAAAGTCAATTTACGACGTACTTATGGGCTCCCTACAAGGAACGCATCGATCCGGAGGCCGTAAAGGGCAAAAGTGTAATCATCAATTTGTCAGGAGCGAACATCGGTTCGCGGCGCTGGACGAAGTCTTTCAAAAGAGAGATTCTGGAGAGTCGCACGCGGTCCGCTGCAGTATTGCGCCGGGCTGTAGAGGAGGCTGGGGGCAGACCCCATACTTTTATCAGCGCGGCGGGAATCAGCATTTACGGGACAAGCAGGGATTCAAGGGCATTTACGGAAGAGGATCCGCCCGGGAATGATTTCCTGGCGGGCGTGTGCAAGCAATGGGAGGCCGCTGCTGATGCGTTTCAGCCCCTGGGTATGCGGGTGGTCAAGATCAGGACAGGGCCTGTGCTTAGCGGCAAGGGGGGTATACTGCAGCGATTGGCCGGGCCGGTGAAATGGGGTGTTGGTGCTCCGCTGGGAAGCGGAGACCAGGTTTTGAGCTGGATCCATGTCCGCGACATTTGTGCGATATACGCCTTCGCAGTGGAGAATCCTGCCTTATCCGGGCCGTACAATGCAGTGGCGCCCGACCCGGTAACCAACCGGGAGCTGACACGGGCTATTGCCCGTGCGCTCAAAAGGCCGCTGATCCTGCCTCCCGTGCCCGCCTTTGCTCTAAGGCTGTTTCTGGGCGAAATGGCCAGTATGGCGCTGGAAGGCGCTACGGTATCGCCGCAAAAAATAATAGGCACCGGATTTGCGTTTGAATTTGAGAGCCTGTCTAAAGCAATGGACGATATTTTCTAAACCCACGCATGTAAGAAAGTGGGCTGATTTGGAAATCCGGCAGAGACGGCAATTGGGTACTTTGCATATCCATTTTTTAAACTAATCATCAAATCATGGGCGCAGAACAGCTAAGGCTCCCGAACGAGGAAGAAGAGCGTATCAGGAAAGCATTCAAGGAAAAGGATTGGGCTGAGATCAAGAGTTCCGATTCGTGGGTGATCTTCAAAGTGATGTCAGAGTTTGTTGAAGGCTTTCAGAAGCTGGCGAAGATCGGGCCTTGCGGCACCATATTCGGCTCTGCCCGCACGCCGCAACTTCATCCCTACTATCAGATGGCGGAAGAGATTGCGTATCGGCTGGTACAGCACGGTTATGGTGTAATTACCGGCGGAGGCGGCGGCATCATGGAAGCCGGCAATCGCGGCGCGAACCGGGCCAAGGGGAAGTCGGTGGGACTCAATATCTTTCTCCCTTTTGAACAGCAGGGAAATATTTTCATTGACAAAGACAAGCTGATCTCGTTCGATTATTTTTTTGTGCGCAAGGTTATGTTTGTCAAGTATTCACAGGGCTTTATCGTGATGCCCGGTGGCTTTGGCACCATGGACGAACTCATGGAGGCGCTTACACTGATCCAGACGCACAAGACAGCACGCTTTCCTGTCGTTATGGTAGGAAGAAAATTCTGGTCGGGATTGGTGGACTGGTTCAAGGATGCACTCTTGAAAGAAGGCATGATTTCACCTGAGGACCTCGACCTGTACAACCTCGTGGATACACCCGAGGAAGCTGTAAAGGTTATCGACGATTTTTATTCGCGGTATATGCTTGCACCGAACTTTTGATTTTTGAGATCGTGTTGATAACATAGGCGATGATGAAACTGAACACATCCGATTTTATAGCAGCTGCCACGCTGGTGATCCTCATCGGATACATCTCCTATGATGCCTCCCGTAAACCTGCGCGCGCGTCGGGGACTATTTCCGATCAGAGCACGATGATGGTCGACCTTGAGGACGCGAGCCATCCGTTGCCGGCGGTGTCGTTCGACGTGCCTGAGGGGATTACGTTCGCAGGAGAGTCAGTGCCACTCGATATTCCCGATGTGCGCGAACGCCTGGACAAAGAGTTGCAGATCAATGTGTATTTCCACAGCAACACGATCTTTCTCATCAAGCGGGCGAACCGCTGGCTGCCACAGATTGAGAAAATCCTAAAACAGTACGGCATTCCCGAGGATTTCATGTACCTCCCGCTCATCGAAAGCAATCTGCTGAACGCCGTATCTCCCAAACATGCCGTGGGGTACTGGCAGATATTGGAGGATTCGGGACGTGAACTCGGCCTTGAAATTTCCCGCGAGGTAGACGAACGCTATGACCCGCTCAAGTCTACTGAAGCTGCCTGTAAATACCTGCGCCGCGCCTACCAGAAATTCGGCAACTGGACGATCGTCGCCGCCTCATACAATCGCGGGATGGCAGGCATACAACGCGCGTTGGATGAGCAAAAGGTCGACTCCTACTACGACCTCTATCTTAACGAAGAAACATCGCGCTATGTGTTCCGGATCCTGGCGATTAAGGAAATCATCCGCAACCCGGAAAAGTACGGCTTCTACATCCGTCAAAAGCATCTGTATAAAGAAGAGCCGCTCCGCTATGTGGAAGTCAACGAAACGATTCGAGACCTCGTCGACTTCGCCAAAGATCACGGCACGAACTACAAGTTGCTGAAGCGCCACAACCCGTGGCTCCGCGAGGAGAAACTCACCGTGAAGAAGGGAAAATCCTACCTGATCGCGCTGCCGGCATGAGGATAGATATAGATGCAGATGCAGTTGCAGATGCAGGGCGGCCCGACAAAAAATCTCGAATGAAATCAAAACCTCGTTTCACAACGAAGAGTTAGATCAAGGGTTAAATGCCCCTGCTATTCTTCATGTCCGCGAACCTGTTAACTTTACCGCATGAGGCCATACATTCTTGCTGAGTGCAACTGGAAGTCCATTCGCGACCAGAAATTTGATGTTGCCGTTTTGCCCTGGGGCGCGTGTGAAGCACACAACTATCATCTTCCGTACGGAACTGACATCATAGAGGCTGAGCGGGTGGCTGCTGAGGCAGCGCGTATTGCGTGGGAAAAGGGCGCGAAGATCATTGTCCTGCCCACGATCCCTTTTGGCGTCAACACCGGACAGCCGGATATTTTGCTTGATATCAACATGAACCCATCGACACAGGCGAAGGTGTTGAACGACATCGTCCAGGTGCTGGACCGACAGGGCATACATAAGCTGATCATCTTGAACAGCCACGGTGGAAACGATTTCAAGACTATGATCCGCGAGCTTGGACTGAACTATCCAAAAATGTTTCTCTGCACGTGTAACTGGTTTCACTCCGTGGATCAGTCGAAGTTCTTTGAGAACCGTGACGATCATGCCGGCGAGATGGAGACCAGCATCATGCTTCACCTGACGCCTGACCTGGTGCTGCCGCTCTCGGAGGCAGGAGACGGAAAGGCAAAGAAGTTTACCTTCTCGGCTATGCGCGAAGGATGGGGATGGGCGGAACGTCGCTGGTCGGCCGTGACGCGCGATACAGGAGTGGGAAATCCGGAGAAGGCAACAGCTGAAAAGGGCGCGCGATTTTTTGAAGAAGTTACTGCGAAGGTTGGTGCCTTCTTCTACGAGGTGGCGGTAACGGCCAGAGAGGATTTTTATGCCTAAGCGGGTGTTTCCGTCGGGGAAGACGGCTCTTCGGTGACCGCTCCATTGGCTTCACCCTTTGAAAGCCAGAAGTTATTGTAGCCTTCGCCGATGCGGATGTTGAGTCGCTGCAGGGCCAGGAGTTCAAGAATAGCGAGGAAGGTGAAGATCATCGCCACCCTCGTGGGAAACTTCTCGGCAATGTCATAAAACGATGTATTGGGATTCTCTTCCACCTGCTTGAGGATGAAATCCTTTTGTGCCTCGACAGTGTACGGATACTGGATGACCTGGTGAACGGGCTTGTTCTTTTCCGCCTCGTGGCGACGAAGCACCTTCTCGAACACGGTCATCAGCTTAAACAGGTCGACGTCCTGCAATTCCGCTTCGACGTTTGTGCTTTCGGCAAGCGACCGAAGTTCCCGAACGATGTTGCCGCGCTTTTCTTTCATCAGCTCGGTCTCTTCCATCGCCTGGAAGTGCTCGATAACTGATTTGTATTTTTTGTATTCAAGAAGATGTTTGACGAGCTCTTCACGGGGGTCGATCTCGTTACCGGCCTCATCAAGCTGTGGCCTCGGCAGGAGCATTTTGGACTTGATGCGCATCAGCGTGGCAGCAACGAGGATGAACTCACTGGCGAGTTCAATGTTCAGCCGGTCCATGTGATGCATGTAGTCCAGGAAATCGTTAGTGATCTTGGATATCGGGATGTCGTAAATATCGAGTTCGTCCCGCTCGATGAAAAAAAGGAGCAGGTCGAAGGGCCCCTCGAAAAGGGGTAATTTTACCTCGAAATTGTCCTGGACAGTATTCATGCGTTCAAGAGGCGCAAAGTTATTTAATATCGCCCAAAAACCTCGGAACCGCCGGAAATAACTAAATTTGCAGAATTTAAACGCTGAAACCGGCTCAAAACGGTTACTTTTATTGTTGATAGGCCAAAATATCTATCCTGAGAAATGCTGATAAGGCCCGGAAAACTTCTGGCTTCCGTAAACAGCCCGGATGACCTCAAAAAACTGGACCAGGCCGAACTGGTCCGGCTGTGCAGCGAGCTAAGAAATTTCATCGTCGACAATGTTTCTGTCTATGGTGGACACCTGAGCGCTAGTCTGGGGGTGGTTGAGCTTACTGTCGCCCTTCATTATGTCTTCAATACGCCGCGCGATCTGCTGGTGTGGGATGTTGGTCACCAGGCGTACGGACACAAGATTCTTACAGGCCGTCGCGACGTGTTTCACACCAACCGGATGTTCGGAGGCATTTCCGGATTCCCCAAACGCAACGAAAGCGAATACGACGCTTTTGGTACGGGTCACTCGTCAACCTCGGTGTCCGCTGCCCTAGGCATGGCAATCGCCTCGAAGTATAAGAACGAAAGCGATCGTCACCATATCGCCGTGATTGGCGATGGTGCCCTGACTGGAGGTATTGCTTTTGAAGGCCTCAATCACGCAGGTGTTTCCGATGCCAACCTGCTCATCGTGCTTAACGACAACTGCATGTCTATCGACCCCAACGTGGGCGCGTTGAAGGATTACCTGGTCGATATCACGACGTCGCGTGCATACAATAAGCTCAAAGATGAAGTGTGGAATCTGCTGGGGAAACTTTCGACGTTCGGCAAGAACGCCCAGGAGATTGTGTCGAAAATTGAAAATGGCATCAAGGCAACGCTTCTCAGCCAGAGCAACTTTTTTGAATCGCTGAACCTTCGGTATTTCGGACCAGTTGATGGCCACGATGTCAACCACCTGATAACCGTGCTGGGGGATCTGAAGAGCATCAAGGGTCCCAAGATACTTCATTGCGTCACCGTAAAGGGCAAGGGATACGGGCCTGCCGAAAACGGCAACGCCACGACCTGGCATGCGCCAGGAAAGTTTGACAAGATCACGGGAGAAATCAGCAAGAAGGAACACGATACGGTTCAGCCGCCGCGGTACCAGGATGTATTCGGTCACACGATGGTGGAGTTGGCACGGATGAACGATCGCATTGTCGGCATTACGCCCGCGATGCCTTCGGGTTCATCGCTGAACATCATGATGAAGGAAATGCCCGACCGGGCGTTTGACGTGGGTATCGCCGAGCAACACGCCGTTACGTTCTCGGCAGGACTTGCTACACAGGGACTGATACCGTATTGCAATATTTACAGCACCTTCATGCAGCGTGCGTATGATCAGGTCATACACGACGTTTGCATTCAGAATCTGCCCGTCAACTTTTGCCTCGACCGCGCGGGTCTCGCAGGTGCCGACGGGGCCACGCACCACGGCGCCTACGACATCGCCTATTTCCGTTGCCTGCCAAACATGATCGTATCGGCACCGATGAACGAGGCCGAGTTGCGCAACCTGATGTACACAGCCCAGGTTCCCCGCGACGGGAAAGCGTTTACCATACGATATCCCCGGGGGCAAGGCGTTATGCCCGACTGGCGCACGCCGATGGAGGCGATACCGGTCGGCAAGGGAAGGACCCTTCGGGAAGGTTCAGGCGTTGCTATCCTCTCCTTAGGTCACGTTGGAAATTACGCCGCTCGGGTCTGTGAAAAGCTCGAAGCAAAAGACATCCATATCGGACACTATGATATGCGGTTTGCGAAACCACTCGACGAGGAGCTTTTGCACAAGATCTGCCGGACCTACAGCTCCATCATCACCGTAGAGGATGGATGTATCCAGGGTGGTTTCGGAAGTGCCGTCCTTGAGTTTATGGCTGACCATGATTACCATTTGCCTGTCAGGCGTCTCGGCATTCCCGACGTCGTCGTTGAACACGGCGAACAGGCTGAGTTGCACCGGGTGTGCGGCTTTGACGAAGAACACATCGAGCAGGCTGTGGTCGCTATGCTGGAGGCGGTGTATCGCGCCTGACACCGGATAGACCGGAAACCGTTAGCACAATCAACTACAATGCAGGAAGATGGGGAAGGACATAGTATTTCACGAAGCGGGGAGTGGAAAGGCTGTTATGCTTATCCATGGATTCCCGATGGCGTCGGCAATCTGGAGAGGATTCACAGACAAGCTTTCAGAATCTTTTCGTGTTATAACACCCGACCTTCCCGGGTTTGGCGACAGCCCTCTTCCGGATGGAGCTTTCACCATTGACGACATCGCTGACATAATTCTCCGGAAAGCGGACACGTTAGGAATCGATAAGATGGTGGCGATTGGTCACTCGCTTGGCGGCTATGTAACGCTGGCTATGGTCAATCGTGATCCCGACCGTTTTGCCGGTTTCGGACTCTTTCACTCCACAGCACTTCCCGACTCGGACGAAAAAAAGGCGGCGCGTGATAAGGCCATTGCATTCATCGGAACGAATGGTGCAGAAGTGTACAGCAGCAATTTCGTTACACCTCTTTTTGCCGACAGCAATCACCCCGATGTACCATTTGTACGAGAATTGAATATTAGAGCAAATGCAGCAACCCTTGTGGGGTATTTGAAGGCGATGCGCGACCGGCCCGACCGCACCGAAGTGTTAAAATCCTTTCCGCGTCCTATCCTTTTCATTGCCGGCGGCAAGGACCCGGTAATCCCGCCTGCCGACGTGCGTAAGCAGGCGGAAGCGGCTTCAGAAGCGGTGTTTTATGAGTTGGAACATCAGGCGCACATGGCGCTTGTTGAGGATGTTCCTGCAACGTCCTCTCTCGTGTATGATTTTGTGTTAAGATGTTATGAATAAGCCGTTTGCGAAGGGCTAGATTTGGGTTTTTCTTGAAAAGAGTATTATATTGTATCATTTTTCAGTGAGTCCCTATACCCTTGTTATCCGGGTCGGAATGGGCAGGGAATTTTTAAGAGAACTTTGTAAGTAGCTGTATCACTATTAACCAACCTTATACGCTTTATGGAAGAAACTCTTTCCGGACAATACGAATCATGGAACGCGGCGGCACAGAAAATTGCTTTCGCGCTGTGGGCCGTTGCAATCCTGATCGTGCTGTTGCACGTGATCAGACTTGCGCTCACTACAGACGCAAAGACAAAGTATGATTTCATCAATCGTACCGAAATTCGCACCCTGTGGTACGCGTCCATTATTTTGATTGTTGGGTGCTGCTTCTACGCTAACTCCAGGATCACAGAGCTTACCCCGTTGTGGATCTTCGTGAGGGGTTTCACCACGTTCGCTATGGGTATGATCGTGGCGCTGATTATCCAAAACCTTCTTAAGTTTTACTATCCGTTCTTCATTGAAAAACGTTTGAAGGTATTGCGTTATCGGCCGAGGATCTCTCCCAAGACTGGTAAGCCCATGAAGCTGCTCAGCGAAGAAGAGGAAGATGCTTACCTGGACGAGGGTATGCAAGCTGAAGAAAATGTGTTCTCGATCGACTACGACGTATGGAAGGACGAAGAAACCGGGTACGTCAAGATCGAGAAGTATGCAGGTCACTTGCACGCGCTGCAGTGCCCTGAATGTAATTACCAGACCTTTAAGGTCGTGAAGGAAGAAATTTTGAAGGCCCCTACCCTTGAGGTCAACGGCGAACTTCTCAAGCACTTCCAGTGCGGCTACTGTGGCTATAAGGCCAAGAAGTCGGTTGTTCTTCGGATGTCGCAAAAGTTTGAAGAGTCATCCGCAGCCACCGCGTAATCTTTGCGAAACGATTTATTCATACCGCCCCGACTTCGTCGGGGCTTTTTTATTTTAAACCGCAGAGGCGGAGTGGCGGAGAGGTAAGAGTCGCGGAGAACGCAGAGGGGTTCATCCAGATGGACAGTGTGTGCAAGATGTTCCAGTTAGTGGTCAGAGCGCGCGAAGCGTCGCCTTACGGCGACCAGGCCACCGAAAGACCTACACACCTACTTCAGGGTACACTCGTGGATAACGCACCAACGTAAACACGTAAACACGTACGCACGTGAACACACCATATTTCTGGGTACGCCCACGGATAACAGACAACTTCAACACTCCAACACTTCAACACTTCAACACATCACAAGGCAACTTAATCTGATCCGAATAAAACTTCATTCGGGAATGCGATTGGTCAAGGAGCGTGATTTTCTCAATAGAGGCGTGCTTGTGGTTCACAAAGACTTCAAGAAAGAAATCCTCCAACAGGTAAAGGTTGACCTTGTAACCGTAGTAACGGATGGCCATGACAAACGTACCGCGTTCGTACAGGACGCTGATCTTCCTGGACAGAGGTAGTTTGCTGTAAGCCTTCCAAGTCATCGTTATAACACGTTCAAATGCATCACCAAAGATAAATAAACGAGCAGTCAGCCACCGTACAGTTCAACGAAAAGTTCGACCGAAAATTGGCTGTTAACGCACGGCCTTTTGCCCTCAACTTCTTTGCAACGGTTGAAAGTATACCAATAAAATTTTAACTTTCCCTTTACGGTGTGTCCGCGCACGGGCTGCATCGGCGGAATTGCGCTATTTCACACAAAAAGGGCATAACTAATCATGATCAGGGGGTGTTGCGTCGCGATGTTGGCAGGAGCCATCCTGCTGCTTTCAGGATGCCGGAATACTGCGGAAGAAAAGTTGCCCGACAAGATCAGCTATAACTTTCATGTACGGCCCATCCTGTCCGACAAATGCTATACGTGCCACGGCCCTGATGCCAACAAGCGGGAAGCAGGATTGCGCCTCGACCTTCCCGACAGCGCCTACAAGCACCTGAAAGACGACCCCACCGCATTCGCACTCGTACCCGGAAAGCCTGAGGAGTCGCATGTGTTCCTGCGAATATCGTCGTCCGACAGCAGCGAAATGATGCCGCCGCCTTCTTCAAACCTTAAGCTCTCGGAACGCGACATTCGTATCATAGAAAAATGGATCAAACAAGGTGCGAAGTATGAGCCGCACTGGGCGTTTGTTCCGCCCGTCAAACCCGAAGTACCCGATGATGAAGATGAGGCGTGGCCTACTAACGAAATCGACCGATTCATCCTGCGCGCACTTGAAGATCGAAACCTCAGCCCAAATGAAACGGCCGACCCGGAACGACTGCTGAAACGCGCAGCCCTCGACATCACCGGCCTGCCGCCTACCCTCGAGATGATGGACAGGTTCCTGGCTGACCCTTCATCAGAAGCATTTGAACAGATCGTGGAGGAACTCCTCGCAAGCCCTGCTTACGGCGAACGGATGGCAGTATACTGGTGCGATGTCGCGCGCTATGCCGACTCGTACGGATACCAGGACGACAACCTCCGGACGCAATGGCCGTGGCGCGATTGGGTGATTCACGCCTTCAATACCAACCTTCCGTACGACAAATTCATTACCTGGCAGATTGCCGGTGACATGCTGCCCAATGCCACACTGGAACAAGTACTGGCTACCGGCTTCAACCGAAATCACAAATTCACGGAAGAAGGCGGCGTGATCGATGAAGAGTACCGCATCGAATATGTAACCGACAAGACCAACACGGTTGGTAAAGGCATACTCGCCCTTACCGTCGAATGCGCGAAATGCCACGACCATAAATACGATCCCATTTCACAGAAGGAATATTTCAGCATGTTCGCCTTTTTCAATAACACGTATGAAAAAGGCTACGAAGGCGACATCACGCAATCACGCCCTGCAAAGCCTCCGCTTCTTGAACTGTCCGACAAACAGGTGCGCGAAATCCTCACCTTCATAAATAAGAAAGACACGAGCAGCCTCATGGTGTCTGTCATGGGTGAACTCGATACGCCTCGTACCACACGCATCCTCGACCGCGGCGCATACGACGCGCCGACAACCCCAGTTACACCCGCCACACCGGAAGCAGTGTATCCGTTCAGTGACAATCTTCCGCGGAACCGGCTGGGTCTTGCCCAATGGCTCGTCGACGAAAAGAATCCGCTAACGGCTCGGGTATTTGTAAACCGCATGTGGCAGGAATTCTTTGGAACGGGTATCGTTGCTACGTCGGGCGACTTCGGTATGCAAGGCGAACTGCCGTCGCACCCCGAACTCCTCGACTGGCTTGCCGTTGATTTCATGGAGAACGGTTGGGATATCAAGCGGCTGATCCGCCAGATTGTTATGTCGTCAACGTATCGGCAATCGGCAGTCACCACGCCCCGTAAATTAGAACGCGATCCAGATAACAGGTACCTCTCGCGTGCGCCGCGTTTTCGTCTTTCCTCTGAATTCGTGCGCGACCTGGTGCTGGCCAGCAGCGGACTACTGGTTCGCGACATCGGAGGCCCGAGCGTTAAGCCGTACCAGCCCGCGGGCATCTGGGAAGCTTCGACATCCGGGCGCGGACTGCTTGCAACTTATCGCCAGGATCATGGCCCCGATCTGTATCGCAGAGGATTGTACACCTTCATAAAACTTACAGTGCCGCCACCTTCGCATATCATTTTTGACGGCAGCAACCGCGACCAGTGTGAAGTGCGACGGTTACGCACGAACACGCCCCTACAGGCCCTCGTTATGCTGAACGATCCGACCGTACTTGAGGCAGCCCGCGTTTTGGCGGGGCGCCTCCTGGATGAGTCTTCCACTGAGCGTGAGAAAATTGAGAAGGCCTTCCGGTTGATCGTTTGCCGCCGGCCAACCGATGCAGAAATGAATGTGCTGCTGGAATATTACGCCGAAGAAAAAGCCACGCTGGAGACCGACGCGGCGAAAGCCCGGAAGCTGCTCGACGTCGGAGAATATCCCAAAGCAAACCACGAACCCGTTACGCATGCAGCGCTGATGCAGGTGATCTGTTCGATATACAATCTTGAAGAAGCTACAACCCGATCGTGACCATGGAAAAAGAATTGCTTGAATTTGGTTTGAACGTTAACCGACGCCGCTTTCTCTCTCGCCTGAGCCTCGGCATCGGCAGCGTGGCGCTGGGTTCCTTGCTCATGCCAGGGCTGTTCTCCCGATCCGACGACGACATCGACCTCAATGCCGTAGGCGTGCCCCACTTCGCACCGAAAGCCAAACGTATTATCTACTTGTTCCAGAATGGTGCGCCCTCGCAACTCGAATCGTTCGACTATAAGCCGATGCTTCGCAAGATGATGGGAGAGGAACTCCCGGCATCCGTGCGCATGGGACAACGGCTAACGGGAATGACGTCAAATCAGAAATCCTTCCCGTTGGTTGGATCATATTACGACTTCCATCAATACGGCGACTCGGGTGCATGGATCAGTACGCTCTTTCCGCATACCGCTAAGCTGGTAAACGAAATCTGCATCGTCCGATCGATGTATACCGAAGCGATCAACCACGATCCCGCGCTGACGTTTTTCCAAACGGGCGCCCAGCAAGGCAACCGCCCGAGCATGGGTGCGTGGTTGAGCTACGGGTTGGGTAGCGAGAACAAAAACCTTCCTGCCTTCTGCGTGCTGTTGTCTCGCGGAAAAGGAAACGGCCAGGGTGTATACGCCAAGCTGTGGACGAATGGCTTCCTCGATTCCATCCACCAGGGCGTTCAATTCAGCAGCGGGGAAGATCCGGTGCTGTACCTCAACAACCAGGAGGGAATGAACATGACGGATCGTCGCCGTATGCTCGACAAGATTGCCTCGCTTAACGCCATGAACTATGAAGAGATGGGGGATCCTGAAATCCAGACCCGCATTCAGCAATACGAGATGGCGTATCGGATGCAGACCGCCGTTCCCGAAATCACAGATGTGTCGCGCGAGCCTGATTCCATCATCAAAATGTATGGTCCCGATTGCCTGGTGCCCGGGACCTATGCCGCCAACTGCCTCCTGGCCCGTAAGCTGTCTGAAAGCGGCGTACGGTTCGTGCAGTTGTATCACCAGGGGTGGGATCAGCATGGGAACTTACCCAACGAAATGGCTGGGCAGGCGCGCGACGTCGACCAGGCCTCTGCTGCCTTGATCATGGACCTGAAACAACGCGGCCTCCTGGACGAAACCCTCGTGATCTGGGGAGGCGAATTCGGTCGCACCAACTACTCGCAGGGCAAACTGGAGCCCGGTAACTACGGACGCGATCACCATCCCCGCTGCTTCAGCATCTGGATGGCGGGTGGAGGCGTGAAGCCCGGAATCGTATACGGGGAAACCGATGATTTCGGATATAATATTGTGAAGGATCCCGTCCATGTTCACGACCTTCACGCGACCATCCTTCACCTGATGGGTCTCGATCACGAGCGCCTGGTCTTCAAGCACCTCGGCCGACGGTATCGACTCACTGACGTCAGCGGAAAGGTTGTACACGATCTATTAGCCTGACCACACCACCCATTATATGAAAAGACGAACCCTGCTCAAGAAAAGCGCCGCCCTCACCATAGGGAGCCTGTTCATAGGACGTGACATGCTCGCGCGCAACAGTGGACCGGTTTACGGTCACAACGGTATGCAGTACCGCATGGATGCCGCCTGGGGAAAACTCGATCCGGCGACTCATCCAGTGAACGACTGCCATGAGATGATCCAGGATCGCAAAGGCCGCATCTTCCTGTTGACGAATGAGACGAAAAACAACATACTCATCTATACGCCTTCGGGAAAGTTGAAAGCAAGTTGGGGTCACGACTACCCCGGTGCACACGGCCTTACGCTTGGCGACAACGAATTGTTCATCACCGATACAAACCGGCACCAGGTTTTTAAGACTACCCTCGACGGGAAGGTCCTGCTCACGATCGACTGGCCCCGCGAGTCAGGTGTTTACACCAAAGCAGAGGAGTTCGTACCTACGGAAGTAGCGGTCCGGGATGCAGGAGACTTCTACATCGCCGATGGATACGGAGCCCAGTACATCCTGCACTACGACAGCAATGGAAAGCTTCTGTCCTGGTTCGGCGGAAGAGGCGACGGCGATAAACACCTTGATAACGCACACGGTATTTGCATCGACAAGCGATCGGGTAAAGAGACACTTCTCGTCACCGACCGCACCCGCAACGCGTTTAAGCGTTTTGATTTGGAAGGCAATCTTCTCCAGGTAATTCATCTGCCTGGCGCATGCGTCTGCCGGCCAGTGATCCACGGAGATTATCTCTATGCAGCTGTGCTGCGATCGCCTGACCTTGGAGCAGAAGGTACTGGTTTCGTTACTATACTGGACAAGAACGACCGCGTGGTGTCCAACATCGGCGGAACACCGCCGCAATACGGTTCAGATGGCAAGCTGATGCCCATGTCGCAGGCGGAAAAGATATTCGTACATCCGCACGATGTGTGTGTCGATAGCGATGAGAACCTGTATGTCGCGCAGTGGGCGTCCGGTAAAGTCTATCCGTACAAATTTACACGGGTATAATCAGAACACGGGACCGGCATGAGGAGAAGGATCATGGGAATATCGCGGCAGGTACTTTTCGCACTGAACGTCCTCATTCTGTTCTTTCTCGTCTTTGAACAGTACCTGTATCTGCCTGCCTGGCTCCAGGTAATCGGCAGAATGCACCCGATGTTCCTGCACTTCCCCATCGTTATTCTGTTGCTTGCCGTTGCCCTGGATTTTGTCCTGCCGCGTGACAAAGACGGCTATCGAAAGATCTTGCTGGATGCGCTGTTTCTTGCGGGCGCATTGACTGCGTCAATAACGGTTATCATGGGACTGTTTCTGTCGCTTGAACAGGAACCCACTGCAGCGATGCAAGTCCACAAGTGGGCGGGCGTGGCGATCGCGGCATTGGCGTACGCGGTCGTGCTTCTCAGAGAGGCGAAGCGCGAGCGGTTGGTGGCCGTAAGGGCATCCTATGGGGGCGTTGTATTGGCGGTTGTGGTGGCGGGTCACCTTGGGTCGGTTTTGACTCACGGTGAAGATTTCCTTTGGGAGCCCTTGCGCCCCATGGCGGAACCGGTCATGGTTTCCCGGCAGGAGGCGGTGTTATTTGATCATGTGATACGGCCTGTACTTGAATCGCGCTGTATGTGGTGCCACAACGAGCGCAAGGCGAAAGGGGATTTGATCATGCTCGACTCGGCGCACCTGGCGAAAGGAGGAAAAAATGGCCCGGTGTTCGTGCCAGGCGATATACTTGAGAGCGAGATGGTCCGGCGCATGAATCTTCCGGAGGATCACAAGAAACATATGCCGCCAAAGGGTAAGCCGCAGCTAACGGAAAATGAGCGGCAATTATTGACAGCGTGGATTGCTGCCGGGACACCATTCAGCGCCCGCTTGATTGCCATGGACCCGTCAGACACACTCCGCCAGATCGCGGAGGCGCGATTCGACCAATCCGAAGGAAAAGCACAGCCGGTATTCCAATTCACTGCCGCACGGGACGAAGCCATCCGGTCGCTGCAGACCGACTACCGCGTGATTTATCCCATCGCGTATCAGTCGCCCGCGTTGGCCGTCAACTTCTACAACAGGCATGTGTTTTCCCGCGAGTCGCTCGCCGAGCTTAAGAAGATCGGGCGGCAGATTGTGTCGCTCAATTTGAACAAGATGCCCGTCACTGATGCCGACCTGGAACTGATTGCAGGTTTCGAAAACCTGGAGAAATTGAATCTCAATTTTACGGAAGTCACGGGCAGTGGATTGCGCCACCTCGTGTCACTGCGATCGCTTACAGAGATTTCGCTGTCAGGGACGAAGACGGATGCTGAGGCGCTACAGCAACTGAAGTCGCTCCCCGCGTTGCGCAGTGTATTTCTATGGCAGACCCAGGTATCCGAAACGGAGGTAGCATCGCTGCGAAAGGATTTCCCGCAAGTCACTTTCCATACTGGATTCAAGGATGACGGCACGCTGTTGCAGTTAAATGCACCGCGCTTTGCCGATGGACCGTCCGTGTTCAGGGAGTCGATGGAGCTCGTGCTGAGTCACCCGAGAAAAAACACGATCATACGGTATACGCTGGACGGAACAGTGCCCGACAGCGTCCATGGAGAGATTTACGAGGGTCCTGTTAAGCTTAGCGATCCTGTTACGCTGGTGCAGGCCAGGGCGTACAAGGAAGGCTGGATTGGGAGTGAGGTCGTTTCAAAAAGGTTCCTGCGTACGGCCTTTGTGCCGGATTCAGTGACCCTGGCGTCGGCGCCGGCACCGGAATACCGTACCATTACCCCGCGCTTGCTGGTGGACGGGGAGACCAACAACCTGGATTTCAGGAGCGGCAGCTGGATCGGCTACCGGCAGGATGAGGCTGCCGTGATGCTGTACTTTGACGAGCCGGTGACGGCGCGTACGTTGACGCTGAGCATGTTGCAAAGCACACCTTCGTACATTTTTCCTGCTGCCCGGGTCGAGGTGTGGGGTGGGGAGGACGAAGGATCAATGACGTTGCTCGGCGCCTGGAACCCCAAACAACCCGGGAAAGATGAAACGAGCACGGAAATCGGCCTTTTCGAATGCGTTTTCGAGCCAAAAAAGGTAAACCGGCTGAAAGTTGTGGCTCATCCCGTGGAGCGGTTGCCCTCATGGCACCCCGCCAAAGGTGAGCGAGGTTGGGTGTTTATTGACGAGATACTGGTGAATTGATTTGGGATTAGCGATCTCAGATTTAATGCGTGAAAAACAACGGTTGGGGGCAAATCACAAATCACAAATCGATAATCACTAATCTAAAATCACCCGGGTGAAAGACGGGACTCGAACCCGCGACCTCCAGAATCACAATCTGGCGTTCTAACCAACTGAACTACATTCACCGTATACCCGCGGGCTGCCGCGGGGACTGCAAATTTAGGCAGGGTACCTGAAATTGCAAAGGGAGGGGGATTTATCAGAAGGCCCCGGATCATCAAAAATGCCGTTGTTATGTTTTCAGACGGCAAGTACATTCTCGGGACTGATAATCTTAACGATCCCTGGGTCTGGACAAAGAGAGTCTTCGCAGTTGTTTTTCTGACCGCGGCGGCGCTCAAACTTTGTTCCACTTTTATCTCTCAAACTCAAGTCGCTCACCCATCTTGCCTTCGTTGAGTGTTCCCATCGAATAGGCGTGATGACCCGAAACAAACACATGCTCTACTGATGACCTGAACGTCGTCCCCTCAAACGGCGACCAGCCGCACTTGGCGAGGATGTTTTCCTTGCTCACAATCCAGGGTCGATTCAAATCCACGGCAACGAGATCAGCATAGTAACCTTCTCTGATAAAGCCGCGATCCTTCACATTGAAAATCAACGCAGGATTGTGACACATCTTCTGCACGACCTTTTCAAGGGTTATCTTTCCATTGTGATGAAACTCAAGCGCAGCGACGAGGGTGTGCTGAATCAGCGGTCCGCCGGATGGGCTCTTGAAATATGTGTTTTGCTTTTCCTCCAGCGTGTGGGGGGCATGATCGGTAGCGATGACATCGATCCGGTCGTAGAGAACCGCCTGGAAAACTCCGTCACGGTCGGCCGCCGTCTTTACCGCGGGGTTCCACTTGATCAACGTGCCCAGCTTCTCGTAGTCGGCGTCGCTGAACCACAGGTGATGAATACAAGCCTCCGCAGTGATCTTCTTTTTTTCCGCAGGAACGTCGTTGCTGAAAAGCTCCGTTTCCCGGGCTGTGCTGATGTGAAGTATGTGGAGCCGCGTGCCATATTTTTTGGCGAGCGCTACTGCATGCGAAGATGACTTGTAGCACGCCTCAGCGCTACGGATCAACGGGTGGCACTGTATCGGAACGTCTTCACCGTACTTTTTTCGATAAGCCTCGGTGTTCTCGCGGATTGTCGTCTCGTCTTCACAATGGGTGGCAACAAGGGAAGGAAACCTGGAAAAGAACGCTTCCAGCGTACGAGTGTCGTCAACGAGAAGATTTCCTGTCGACGAACCCATGAATATCTTCAGTCCGCAAACGCGCGTGGTGTCAGTCTTCAGCGCTTCTTCTATGTTGTCGTTGGACGCGCCCATATAGAACGAATAGTTTGCTAACGACGTCTGACGCGCGATCTCGTACTTATCCTCCAGTAGCGCTTGCGTGAATACCGGCGGTATTGTATTGGGCATCTCCATGAACGACGTCACGCCTCCGGCCACAGCGGCGCGTGACTCAGTGTAAATAGTAGCCTTGTGTGTAAGCCCAGGTTCGCGAAAGTGGACCTGGTCGTCGATTACGCCCGGCAGAAGGTAACGTCCTTTCAGGTCGATGATGGTGTCAGCTTTCAGTGACGAAAGGTCCTCCCCAACCCGCTCAATGCGCGATCCCTTGATCAGCACATCGCCTGCAAGGGTCTTTCCCTCGTTCACTATATTTGCATTCAGCAATAAGGTCGTATTCATCGCAGTAAAGTAAATCCCTAAAGTGTCCGCCGCAAAGTCATTCGACGATTTTAAACTCAACCCTCAGTTGCGTCGCGCGGTGGAAGACCTCGGCTATTCCGAGCCTACGGAGATTCAGATCAAGGCCATCCCGCCGTTGCTGAGTGGCCAGGAAGTGATCGGCATCGCGCAGACGGGTACCGGGAAGACGGCAGCGTTCCTTATCCCCGTTCTGATGAAGGTACGGTATGCCCAGGGCATGGAGCCACGCGCGCTGGTGCTGGCCCCGACCAAGGAACTGGTGGTTCAGCTCGCTGACCACGCGTCGGCGCTTGCGCGCCACACAGACCTTAGGATCGCTGCATTGTACGGGGGTACGGGCCCCACGGCTCAGATCGCCAAACTTGAGGAAGGAGTCGACGTGGTGGTGTCAACACCGGGTCGGTTCATGGAGCTTTACAGTCGCGGTGCCCTGATAACCAAAAAAATCGGCTTTCTCGTCGTTGACGAGGCCGACCGCATGATGGATATGGGCTTTATGCCACAGCTGAGAAAGATCCTCGAGGTTATACCCGTAAAGCGACAGAATGCACTATTCTCAGCGACCTTTCCGCCAAAGGTTGAACAACTCAGCGCTGAGTTCCTGGAATTCCCATTGAAGGTGGAGGTAACACCACAGGCAACACCCGCGCGAAAAGTACACCAAACTGTTTACCGCGTGCCCAACTTGAAAACAAAGATTAACCTGCTGGAGCACCTGCTTTCCGATAGTGCATTCAGCCGTGTGATGATCTTTACGCGCACGCGCCAGAATGCCGACAATGTGTTTCGGTTCATTGACCGCAAGGGATTGGGACCAGCTCGCGTCATCCACGCCAACAAGTCGCAGAACGCGCGCATCAACGCTGTAAACCAATTCAGGGAAGGAGCGCTAAGGATACTTGTCTCCACGGATGTAACCGCTCGAGGCATCGACATAGCCGACGTCTCGCATGTCATTAATTTCGATGTGCCGATCTTGTACGAGGACTATGTTCATCGGATCGGCAGAACCGGCAGTGCGTTCAGTGAAGGCGACGCCATCACGTTTGTGTCGCCTGCGGAGGAATATCATCTGGAAAAAATCCAGCAACTC
>JAJJPK010000024.1:0-27563 GCA_032907565.1 Cyclobacteriaceae bacterium
ATTATGCACTTAAACATACACCAATCTTACCTTCAATTGCCCACGACGTACCCCTGCCTTACCACCCGGCGACGGCATGCCCTTGGCAGTTTACTATTGAATCAACCCGGTCCTTTCCGTTGAAAGTGATAGTAACTTCGGTGAAGTTCAGGTGGTCTCCTAACCAGACTGATCAGGTTGTGGCTTCAGGCAGATAACTAGCCCTTTGGTGTATATACTTCCCATAACGATCCGCACTCATCCTCTTCACGCGGGATGGACGCCGGGAATACCATCATGATCTACGTTTAAACACGAAACCTTCAACCAATCAATAAATGGACGGAACAAATCAGAGATAGTCTACAGGCATATCAAAGAAAGAAACAACGGCTCACAGCTTGAAAACAAAAAGAAAGACCAGCCGGCGGCATCCGACTGGTCTCCCTGTTTTCAGTGATACGAAATTTACTTGCCGAATCTAAACAACTTGAACCCGGCTGAAACCTGCCAGACCTGGTTCTTGATCTCGGCAGCAGCAACATCGCTGACGTCTGAGATGCCCAGGTTATACCGCGCATCGAGCGAAAGGCCAAAGGGCGCATCCCACCCGACACCGAGTCCGAGGCTGAAGTCTGACTTCTTCAATTCGTCCTTTACACTTTCATCACCCCATTCGGCCGAGGTGAGAAATCCGAATTGCGGTCCAACCTGAAGGTTCAATCCCCCAATCGTATAGAGCTTCATGATGATCGGGATGTTGACATAACTGAAATTGGACTCGAAGTTTGAAAGGTTAGGATCCTTAACCTTCGAACCTTGTTCGGAATAGATGATTTCCGGCTGGATACCGAAGTTAGCGAATTTGAGCAGGGCGAAGGCGCCCAAATGATAGCCAGTACGGTTTTTATACGTACCAGGTATGTCGCTCACATCCAGGTTTGCAAAGTTCAGACCACCCTTTAGTCCTACTGAAAATTGCGCTTGCGCAACTGCCGACGCCGAAGCTGCCATCAGCAGGATGGCTGCCAAAAAGTAATTTCTGGTTGTTTTCATAATTGTGGTTTAAAAGATGATTCGGGTACGTCCTCTAAAAAACGTGCACGTTGAAGCCGCATTCCGTGTTCTACCTTAACGCAAAAATGGGGCCTGATTTTATTCAGCCTTTCCGGCGACGGTAAAATTTTCCAGCGTAAAGTTCTCCCGGGTATACCGGTATCCGATTTCGAACATCTCTTTTGCCTTACCGATGTCAAACCCGCTGTATTTGCCAGAGTCCGGGGGTTCGATTAGGACATTGCACATTTCCTTACTCACCCGGGTGTTGCCGTTGATAGCCATCAGAAGACACCGTTCAATTATCGCGCGTACATTCCGCTTATCAAAATGATCTACGATGGAATTGCAGTGAGAGCCGACGATCAGCGGGCAAAGCTCCCTTAACGGCTTTACCGGCAGGTTATCCGTAATGCCGCCGTCCACGTACAACGTATTGCCTATAGTGATGGGCTTAAAGATGGCGGGCACGCAAGATGAAGCAAGTAAAGCCGGAATAAGTGGGCCGCTTCTAAAGTACGTAACCTCTCCCACCTCCAGGTTTGTCGCGGCCACGACAAGCTTGATGCGCAACGATTCAAAACTGTTTTCCGGCATATATCGCAAGAGCTCCTCACCCAACGCGTCAAGGCTAAGCAGACCCGACACCGTCCAGGCCGGTCGTATGAACTTGAAATACCCGGTAGTAATGATCTTGAATATTTCATCAACGGAGTATCCGTAACAGTAGAGCGCACCAAGAAGCGATCCCGCGCTGGTACCCGACACGGCGGTAAATGTAACGCCCATTTCGTCAAGCGCCTTGATCACGCCGAGGTGCGTAATGCCACGCGCGCCTCCGCCTGACAACACAAGACCCGCTTCTGCTCTTCGCTCCATTACAATATTTCACTCAAAGGAAATGCACGTTCCATCCGTACGCCTTTCTCCGTATGGTGCACCGTACAGCACTCGATCGAAGGATCATGCTCAAAGAACAGGATGTACTGGTTGTCCGCTGCTTCAGATAGAAATTCCTGCTTTTCCTCCATGGTAATAAGCGGCCGCGTATCGTAGGCCATCACGTAAGGAACCGGTATATGGCCCGCCGAAGGAATGAGATCCGTGACAAAGCATATTACCTTGTCGCGGTATCGGATGCGGGGTATCATCATGTGGTCGGTATGCCCCGATGAATACTGGATGTCAAACGCATCAAACGCTCCGCCGTCAACAAACCGCAGATGTCCGCTCTCTTCCATGGGTATGATATTTTCCCGAAGAAAACTGGCCCGTTCCCTCGCGTTGGGCTCCGTCGCCCATTTCCAGTGATCGCGACTGCTCCAGTAGGTAGCGTTAGGAAAAGTCAGGACGGGCTTACCGTTCTCTATTTTGACGCCGCCTCCGCAATGATCGAAGTGAAGGTGTGTCAGGAAAACATCAGTGATATCGTCGGGACTGTATCCTGCTGCATTGAGAGATCCAATAAGCGAATCGTCGCCGTGAAGGTAATAGTAGCTAAAGAAACGCGCGTCTTGCTTGTCGCCGATGCCGTTGTCGATCAAGATGCATCGATCGCCATCTTCCACGAGCAGGCAGCGCATAGCCCATGTGCAAAGGTTTCGGTCGTCGGCGGGGTTCAGTTTGTTCCAAATGGTCTTGGGTACCACGCCAAACATGGCCCCTCCATCAAGCTTGAAAAAACCGGTATTAATGACACTCAACTTCATGAACCTGTGCGACTGGGATATTGCCTAACGCGTTTGGAGGAATACACTGACCTGGGATCCGATGCCGCGTAGCGCATCATTCTTTGACAACGCCCATTGCACAAAACTTGTCGATCCGCTGACGGATCCGTTTGGTTGGATCAATGGCCGCCAACTCGCGCGTCGTTTCTTTGATGGTCTTTTTGATCTCGGCGGCCATCCACTTCATGTCGGTATGGGCGCCCCCGAGCGGTTCACGAATAATTCCGTCGATGAGTTTGAGCGAAAGCATGTCTTTGGCTGTCAGCTTGAGTAGCTCTGCTGCCTGTTCTTTATAGTCCCAACTCCGCCACAATATTGTGGAACAGTTTTCAGGGGAGATTACAGAATACCAGGAGTTTTCCAGCATCAGTACCCTGTCGCCTATCGCGATGCCAAGGGCTCCACCCGATGCGCCTTCGCCGATGATGATGCAAATGACGGGCACCTTCAGTCGGATCATTTCCTTCAGGTTGCGGGCGATGGCTTCCCCCTGCCCGCGCTGTTCTGCTTCCAGCCCTGGAAAAGCGCCGGGCGTGTCGATGAAGGTGACGATCGGCTTTTTAAATTTTTCTGCCAGGCGCATGAGTCGCAGCGCCTTGCGGTATCCTTCGGGGTTCGACATCCCGAAATTCCGATACTGTCGCTGTTTGGTGTTTCTTCCCTTTTGCTGGCCGATCAGCATGTACGTTTGGCCGTCGATGGTGCCAAGCCCTCCTACCATCGCTTTGTCATCTCCCACGGTACGGTCGCCGTGGAGTTCAATGAAGTCGTCTGTGATCTCGTAGATGTAGTCCAGCGTGTAGGGCCGGTCGGGATGGCGGGACAGCTGAACGCGTTGCCAGCCGGTGAGGTTTTCAAAGGTTTCCTTTTTGAGTTGCTTGATCTTTTTTTCGAGGGCCTTGATGGCGTCTTTGACGTTCGCGTCGCTGTTTTGAGCGATACGCTTCATGTCCTCCAGCTTGCCTTCCAATTCGGCGATGGGTTTTTCGAAATCCAGCAGCATAGCATCAACTTAGTCGCACAAAGTTATAAGGAATGGGTAATATCGGTAATTCCCGCGGACAATTCGCATGAAAATGCTTGACTGCAACGCGCTGATTATCACGGCTTTTCCGCAGCGGTAACGGCCAGGTACGGGAAGACCGCACCCAAATGAAAAAAGCCCTCTAAGACGGGCCTTGATCGATGTGAGGCGGTCCGGACGGGACTCGAACCCGCGACCTCCTGCGTGACAGGCAGGCATTCTAACCAGCTGAACTACCGCTCCGGAAAGTGCTTAAAAAGGTGTGCAAATTTAGGTCTATGGCTTGGAACTGCAAATTATTGGCCTATTTAATTTCCTTCCCCCACCGCAACCCCGAAAAACCCGCTATGCAAAAAGTACTATTTTTGCCGTTATCATAGCATGAGAAAACTCGCCCTGTACATTCTCTTCATCCTGCTGATTTTCCCCTCTTGTAGCAAGAACACCGCCGGCACTACCGCCGTCGTCAAGCCCAAATACCATCGCACCTGGTTCGACAAGAAAAAAGACAAAAAGAAAAAGCGCACGAAGGTCGTCAGGATGAAGAACTAAGGTACAGGCTACACCAAAGCCCGCAGCACACTCTCCAGGTTACGGCGGAAGAATGGCCGTGCAGGCTGCTGATTCATGTGAGTGACCACGATCGAACCGTACAGCATGGTGATCAGAGAGTGCGTTATATCCGCCGTCGAACTGCTCCGTGTTATCTCCCGCTTCATGATGGCTTCCAGTGTGAAGCGCTCCAGCATCTGGCTCACAGACAGGATCTCCAACGTCTGAACATCCTGCACATTCGGATACAACAACTTTTTCTCCTCGCGCTTCACGGGGTACGGCTTGGGCGGCCTGCGCGAATCCGTAAGATAACCGATGAGCCCGAGCAACATGCCCGGGTATTGTTCAAACTCTTCGCTGATCCGGTCAAACACGAAGTAGATGCCCTGCAGACCCTCCTTCTTCTTATCGTGCAGCTCTACAGTCCGGGCAAGACACCACAGCCTGTGATAGTACAGGAGCAAATCCTCCTTTTTCGGAAAGTACTTGAACAACGTGACCTTCGAGATCTTTACCCGGGCACATATCTCGTCGACAAACAAGTCGGCGAACGACTTCTTCCCGATAAGTTTGAGCGTATGCTCCAGGATCTGAATTTTCAGCCGTGCGGCCTTCTCCTTGCGGATGCTCATAGCGGCTTCGTAGGTTGGGGCGAAGCCGCAATATATATAACAAATCAGAATCTTTTAATCGTGAACTCAACCCTTCGGTTCAGCTTCCGTGTTTCTTCGTCATCGTTGCTGGCAATAGGACGGCTGCCGCCGTATCCCTTTCCGGTGATCCGCTTTTCACTAATGCCTTTCGACACCAGGTACGCTTTTACTTTCTCCACGCGAGCCTGCGACAATTCCACGTTGGCGCTTGGCACACCGCGGTTGTCGGTATGACCTGCCAACTCGATAGCAACGGTAGGGTTACTCTTCAGGAATTCAACAACGACGTCCAGCTCCTCGTATGACTCGGGAAGGAGATCTGTCTTCGACTGGACGAACAATACATTCCTGAGGTTCACTGTCGTTCCCCTTTCCACAGGCTGCATCCGAAAGTTCATCTCGAGGGAAGGCTGCGAAAAGTCGGTCACGTCAAGCTTCTCCATACTGCTGATATAGCCTGGCGCCGTGATGACCACGCGATAGCTCGCGGGTGGCGTTGCCAGGAATTCATATCCGGCGTCGCCGGCCTTTATAGCTTTTTCACCAGATTCAGTCGTAAAAGTTAACGTAGCGGGTACGCCCTCCCCTGTACGCGAGTCCGTGACTGTACCGAACACGCGCACTCCGTCTGCCGTGGAGGCTACGGGTTCTGCAACTTCCTCTACTTGTTCCTCAACAACGGGCATTTGTTCTGGTGGCGTGTAATCGCTGGGGGCTACCATGCGCACATCACCGTAGCCATCGCTGTTGAGCGTGCTCGTATAGAATGCTGTGCCGTTATTCTCATATAAACGGTAGTACAAGTCCCTGCCGCTGGTGTTAACCTCCGGGCCAAGATTGACCGGCTCGCTCCAGCGCGTCCATGAGTCGTCAAGTCGCGTAGCCTTGAAGATGTCAAAGCTCCCATAACCTCCCCTTCCGTTCGACGAAAAGTAAAGTGTTGTTCCGTCATCGCTAAGGGAAGGGCACAATTCCTGGAACTGGCTGTTGATGGTGCTTCCCAGGTTCTTGGGGGGCGACCACCGGCCCGCATCATCCTTTACCGAGACGAAGATGTCTTCCACTCCGTAAGAGCCGTACGTTTCGGCGGAGAACACGAATATCCTTCCATCAGCTGAAAGGTATCCGCCAACCATCGAAGACTTGTTCTGAAAGTATGGGATCGTGATGTTCTCTGGCCGCGACCATCCGGAACCAGCAGCGCGGGAAACCGAAATCCCTTGCGTCTTGGCCGCATAGTGACTCAGTAAGTAGAGTTGTGAACCATCGGTGCTAAAGCCAGCCACTCCGTTGTAACCCCGGTCATTAATCACTGTCCCGCCATGTGTCGGCGTCGACCATTGGCCGTTAGTCCATGTCGAAATCCAGATATCGCCCGGATCCCGTTTGCCGCCAACATTCTGTGGGTGATTTGCAATGGTCAGGTACAACGTCCGTCCGTCAGGACTCAACACAGCATTCTGTTCATCGTAGGGGCTGTTCAGGGTCTGTAGGCTATTCTGGGCAAAAACCAGAATAGAAAGAGTCAGACAAAAGCTCAAGACAAAAAATCTCATTGGACAAATGGGTTGTATTGGTTATTTGGAACATGGGTTCAAATTCTATGCCTTGCTTACCCAGGGGTTTCCTTTGATGCTAAACCGCCACGGCAGCAGGGCGTCCTCCCCGGCGTAGTCAATACCGATTCTCCTGCTTACCTCCACCTGACTGGCCGAAAGCCGCTTTCCGTCTTCAATCCAAATTTCGTCATCAGAAAGGAGTTTTCCATTCAAAGTTCGGTCAATGCCCAGGGATCGGGTCAGTTTGCCCGGTCCTGACGTCAAATGATGGAACTTTACTTTGGAACCCCGACGTGCCACCATCGCAAGTATGCCGTCGAGCGGCTCCAGTGCCCGCACCAACACCGCTTCCGCAACACCCTCCCGGTTGGTGACCACATTAAACAGGTGGTGCATGCCATAGCATAAGTAAACATAAGCGCGGCCCCCTTCCCTGAACATCACCGACGTGCGGGGCGTGAGCTTGGCGCCGTAGGCATGGGATCCCCGCTCCCGCCACGAGTACGCTTCTGTCTCCACAATGATGCCACTGGTGAGAACCCCTCCGACATTCGTTACCAGAACTTTACCCAGCAAATCCCTACTGATTTCGACCACGTCATCCCGCTGGTAGAAATCCCAATCCAATTTCATAATAGCCCGTTTCCGATTCTGATGCCGTTGCTTATTTTACGCAAAACTTGAAACTTCCACCAAAATACCAACCATGAAAAAGATCTTTATTCTTTTCTTTCTGATGCCCGGAGTCTATGCCCTGGCACAAGACGGCCCGGCTGCCAGCCCGGCCAGCTCCGTTACCTGCGACGTTGGGCTCACCAAGATCTCGATCAACTACTCACGGCCTAAAGTAAAAAACCGGAAAATCTTCGGCGAAGGTTCCGACTTCCTCGTCCCGTACGGAAAGATCTGGCGCACCGGCGCAAACGCTGGAACACGAGTTACCTTTTCTGATGATGTAAAGGTTGAAGGCCATGCAGTTCCTAAAGGTGAGTATCTGATCTTTACGTGGCCTGGTGCCAACGAATGGACTGTCAGTCTGTACAAAGACGTATCCATCGGCGGATATACGAACCGTTATGAAAAGGCCAATGAAGTGGCTCTCTTTAAAGTCAAACCTCAAAAGCTGACCGAAAAGGTTGAAACCTTCACCGTCGGCGTCAGCGACATCGCAGAAGACAATACGAACGCCAACCTGATGATCGCCTGGGAGAATACGGCCGTGAAGATGAAGGTTGAGGTACCGAAGAAGTGGTAGTTCAGTAGGCAGTGGGCAGTAGGGAGTAGTTGGCAGTAGGCAGTAAGTGCCCAATAGGAAAGGTAGGGACGTTGAGCGCAACGTCCCTATTTTTTTTGGTCACGCTTTTAGGAGTTTCTCTTTCTCACCAGGTGTCCTCCTATTCAGCTTTTCTCAGGAACGCTTGTATGAGGATACTTCCTATGATCACCGAGAAGCAACCAACGAAAATGTACCACAGGAAAGCGATGTCGGTGAAGTAGTGGCAATAGAACACGAGGACCTCGGCGATGATGGCAGCGATGAACACGGCAGTGCCGCGTACCCACTTCAGGTAGAACGCAGTTACGAAAATGCCCAGAAGCGTTCCGTAAAAAAGGGAACCCACAATGTTGACGAACTGTATAAGGTTCTCGGCGAAGCTGGCCAGGATGGCAAAGAGCATGGCGAATAAAGCCCACATTACCGTGAACAGCCGCGACGCAAGTACGTAGTGTCCCGAACTCGCCTCTTTGCGGAAGGAACGTTTATAGAGATCGACGGTAGTGGTAGACGCGAGCGCGTTCAACTCAGAGGCCATCGACGACATGGCTGCAGAGAACATGACGGCAATCAATAATCCAACGACGCCGCGCGGAAGGTTGTTGATCACAAAGTTAAGGAAGATGAAATCCTGGTCCTGTGTTTTGGCGCCAGGGATGGCATCAGCGATTACTTCCTTTACGCCATTGCGAATGTTCCGTTCTTTTTCGGCAATCTCAAAATATCCCGACTTTACGGCACTGACAGCGCCAACATCGTCCTGCTGTATCGCCTGCACCAACTTCTGCACCGTGGTCGCCTTTTCCTGATAAAGGGCATCGTATGACGCCTCCAGTTCCGCGATGGCCTGGGGAGCGACTTCGCGCGCACGCTCTATCAGGTGATGATTATAATACACGGGTGGCTTGTTGAACTGGAAGAAAACGAAAACCATCACACCGATAAAAAGGATGATGAATTGCATCGGAATCTTCAACAGCCCGTTAAACATCAGTCCCATACGCGACTCCGCAAGTGATCGGCCGCCCAGGTAGCGGGCTACCTGCGACTGATCTGTGCCGAAGTAGGCGAGCGACAGGAACGTACCGCCTATCAACCCTGACCATATATTGTACCTGTCGTTAAGATCGAATTCAACATTTACGAGGTTGAACTTGCCGAGTTCACCGGCAATTGCGACCGTATCACCAAATGACACATGATCCGGTATCAGGCTGTACGCAATGAATCCCGCCGCCAGCATACCGGTCATGATGACCGCCATCTGATAACGTTGCGTCAGGCTCACAGCCCGCGTGCCTCCGGTAGTGACGTAGATGATGACCAAGACACCAATCATCACCGTTGTGAAGTACAGGCTCCAATCCAGAATCGTTGAAAGAATGATCGCAGGGGCAAACAGTGTGATCCCTGCCGAAAGCCCGCGGAGGATAAGGAAGTAGAACGCAGCGAGTGTTCTTGTCTTCAGGTCGAAGCGGCTTTCGAGATATTCGTATGCGGTATATACCTTGAGACGATAATAAATCGGCACAAGCGTGACCGACAGGATAACCATGGCTATGGGCAGGCCGAAATAGATCTGAATGAAACGCATGCCATCCTCGATGGCCTGGCCCGGTGTCGACAAGAAAGTAATCGCGCTCGCCTGGGTGGCCATGATGGACACGCCGATCATCCACCATTTCATGGTGTTATCGCCCTTCAGGTAGCCCTCAATCGTCTTGCTGCCGCGCGTTTTCCATGCCCCGTAGGCAACAATGGTGAGCAGCGTTCCGAACAGAATGATCCAGTCGATGCTGCTCATAGAAACGCTGAAGTGATGAAGTAATAGATTATGACCTGCAAGATAAAGAGTCCCAGCACCAGCCAGTACCAAGTGTTCCAGGATTTGAATACGGGTGGTCTACCCTCTTCCGGTTCATGCATGCCCTGCCTGTTTGAATGAGTTAACGGTTTTTCCTTGACGACGACGTCCCGGTCCGGTTTCCTTTTCCAAGGGAAACCAGGTTGGCAAACAGCCTGTACGCCCCGGGAACACCTTCGGGAAGTTCCCGAAAAAAAGACAAGCCGGTGTACACATAATATCCCTTCCCATACGAAGCCACCAGGAGGCTCCCATCGCGGGGCGGTTCGTTTTTGTCGTTCATGGATAACAAAGCCGAATAACGTTGATCCCATGACGAGGGAAAGTACAAGCCACGTTCCTGCACCCATCCCTCAAAATCGCGTGCCGTAATCTTGTTCGGCGTATTCAGCGCGGGGTGGTCGGGTACAAGTATGCGCACTTCGGCATCCTCTTCAGATACCCTTTCACGGGAAAGCTTCAGAGGATACGGCGCAAACATCTTGTAGTCCAAACGGGTGTCGTTGTTGTATTGAACGATGGCCGTTCCGCCCCCTTCTACGTACTTCAGCACCTGAGACATAATGCGTTCGATTCCATCCCTGGTACTTAGCGCACGCACGCCGACGACCACCGCGTCCAGTCGCGCAAGCGTCTCGGGGGTGATGTCCTGATTCTCCAATATCCGCACATCGTAGCCAATACTTCTCAGCGCTTGCGGCACCTCGTCGCCGGCACCCTCGATGTAGCCAATAGTCTGCCCTTCCCGGGCAATGTCAAGGCGCACAATCTTCGAGGAAGCTTCCGGCAGGAGGGTTTGTATGGGAAAGTGATCATAGGCGATGGTCTCCAGTGAGCGTGATAACGTATGTTCGCCGACGCGTGCGACTGCTCGCAGCCTGCCCACAGACTCTCCGCGGGGCGGTACGACAGTGAACGTCCCCACAGCCGTGGCGTTGGATTCCTTAAGGGTAAACGACAGCGATGATGGCGTGTACTTCCAACCTTGGGGAAGTTCCAGCTTTAACTCCCCTGACACTTCGCGCGTGCTGTTTGAATGCACGGTCACCCGAATGTCGCGCGGATCCTGACTTTCAAAAATCACAACCTCCTGGGGAAGACTGATGTCTATTGCGGGTACCACTTCCACTGGCCGCACCTGCTCACCTTTCACCGGGTCAACCCAACGGTAATTCAGCGGCAAGTCGACTGACAGCGGCTCACCATGAACGCGTAGCGAGGCGGTAAAACTGATCGCCGGGGGATTCTCAGGCATGCCGATCAGATTGCCGTCTTTCACGGTAAACCTTCCGATGTCGTGCGGTTCCTGCAGCCAATAGGGATCTGAGTAGCCGATGCTCCCGTCAATTGGGTGAGACGTAGTGAGTTCAAGCACCACATTCTCTTCCAGCTTCGCGCTGACCAGGGTGTCAAGAGGTATTGCATCGGAGCGTATTGACTCGACGACAACCGGTCCATCTGATCGGTTTACAAACTCAAAGTTCACCGTCAGTGGCTCGCCGGGTACGGCGTAATAATGCTTTGCCGTCGCACCGCAGTACAGCCCCAGACAATCCTGGATCAGTTGGTTTACTTCCGCCAGCTTGCGCTCCTTCCAGATGCCGGGCTTCAGAGAGGCAATTGCTTTTCTAATGTTTAGTAGAGCGGGCACGGAGGCAGCAGGGTTTGTCACGTCGTATGCCGCAATCATTTCTTCGACGAGGCGTTGAATGGGAGCGCCTCCCTCTACCCGTGTCCAGGTCGTGTTGATTCCTTCAAATAGGTCTTCTTCACACCGGTCGCCCTTGACGTACTCGAAAAATTCGTGTTCTTCACCCCGCGAGCTTCCGGCTCCAAATCCCTGACTCTTGTGTTGACTGCGGCTCACTGCGGCAATCTCGGTATACGAAGCACCTAACAGCGGATTATACTTGCCGACATCGAGGGCGACGACGCCTGGCGTCTCTTCGTTGATGGTGGTGTTCCACCACCGTCCCGTGTTCGTATAAAGCCGCACCGGCTTTGCCAGGCCGAATTCGCGAACCTGGAGCGGCATAAAATCATCGCGAGATGCCATGTCGAATGCCTCGGCCGCAAGCACAGCGGACGCCGTGTGATGCCCATGACCCGCACGTTCGTCCGCCGGAAACCGGGTGAGAATCACATCAGGCTTGAACATACGGTACACCCTGACCACGTCCGAAAGGATTTCCTCTTTGCCCCAGATCCGAAACGTTTCTTCTGCCGATTTTGAATACCCAAAATCAACTGCCCGTGTAAAGAACTGTTGGCCCCCGTCGATGCGACGTGCCGAAAGTAGTTCGTGTGTACGGATAAGGCCAAGCTTATCGCGAATCTCCGGACCGATCAGGTTTTGCCCACCATCCCCTCGTGTCATTGACAAATAGGCGGTGGCCGCAAGTTGATCGTTGGCCATGTACGTAATCACTCGCGTGTTCTCATCGTCCGGATGCGCGGCCACATACAAGACCGATCCCAAAAAATTGAGCTTCATCATGTTTAGCCGAATGCGGGCAGCGTCCGGCTGCGATGACGGCTGTCCGAACACCAGAACCGGAAGGAGCTGAAAAAGTAGGAAAATACGCTTGACACGACGATCCATACTACGCGAATTAACACATAATTCCCTGAATCAAAGGCGATATGCTTCAAGCTTTTATAACCTGTTGTATGTTGGTATGAATGGCAGCAGGGCTAGAATTTCCCCCTGACCTCGCCATTAACGAGGAAGGTACCGTCCTGCGCAACGTGGATGAGGATTTGACTGTTGACGTCTCTCTTGTCCGACCCATGGAAGTATATCGCAAATTCATGAGCACCCACGCGGTCCTTCATGTCGGCGGTAAATCCAAGGTCGAAGCTGAGTTCGGAGCCGCCTTTTATCTTTCGGCTCAAAATCAAATCGCGGCGGCTATCGACGACGCGGACACGGCTTTCCGCCGGCGGTGCTTTGAGGACCTTCACCGTAACGCTGACAAACGGAAGCGGTCCAACGGTTTTCTTTCCTTCCTCGAAATTCATGGTATAGTTGGCCGGGACCGGTCGTGTCCGAAGGCTGTAATCCACCTTCAACTCAAACTCGTCAGCGGGTTTGAACTTTATCTCCTGCTGCAGGAGGGCCACAAACGCAAGAGCAACCAGGACGGACATAGTCTAGGTCTGAGATTGTATAAATATAACAAATCGGAACGGCAAACGGTGGGGAAGAACGCTGAAATATGACACTCAGGAATCCTGGCGCTGCAGCTCAGGATGGTCGCGCAGGTGGAGTTGCCACCTCCAGGCCGATAGCATCATATCGTGGAGGGACCGCTCGGCCTTCCAGCCTAATTCGCGGTTGGCCAGTGCGGTGTCCGCCCAGATCTTCTCAACATCACCGGGCCTCCGCGGGGCAATGCTGTAGCGCAGCGACACGCCGGCCGCCTCTTCAAAGGCCTTTACTACCTCGAGCACGGTATAGCCCTTGCCGGTACCAAGATTAAAATATTCGTGGTTTGTTTTTTGCCGTCGGTCCAGAAGACGACGGAGGGCAACGCGATGCGCGTTGGCCAGGTCAACGACGTGGATATAGTCGCGAACAGGAGTGCCATCGGGCGTGTCATAATCGTCGCCGAAGATCCTCAACTCAGGTAAGAGGCCGGCAGCCGTTTGCGTAATGTACGGGACAAGATTGTTGGGAACACCTCGTGGCAATTCTCCGATAAGGTAACTGTCGTGCGCGCCCACCGGGTTGAAATAACGGAGCGCCACAGCATGGATGTTCGGATTGACCGAGCACACGTCGCGGAGGATCTCTTCGCAAATCTGTTTGGTGTTACCATAAGGCGACTCAGCAGGCTTGAAGGGCGACGACTCCGTAACAGGAAGTGTATCAGGCTGGCCGTAGACCGTACAGGAAGAGGAGAACACCATATTGGTAATACCCGTTTCTTCCATTCCCTCAAGTAGGAAGATCATCGAGCTGAGGTTGTTGCGGTAATACAACAACGGCTTTTCCACCGATTCGCCCACCGCCTTGCTCGCCGCGAAATGTATGATCGCATCCGCATCCGCATGACTGCGTAAGACCGACATGACGTTATCCCGCACGCTGATATCCAGCTGAAGGAAAGCCGGATGCTTTCCCGTGATCTTTTCAATACGCTGAAGGATATCGCGTTGCGAATTGGAAAGATCGTCGACGATCACGACGTCAAAGCCATCCTCCAGAAGATTCACCACTGTGTGGGATCCGATGTACCCTAAACCACCTGTGACGATGATCTTACTCATTTACTATCGCTATTGTGTAGCATTTGACGAATCAACTCTTCCCACTCCGTCGACCAGGCTGACTTCATATACCGCGAGGTCGAGACCGAACTTCTGCCGGTACGTTTCGGCAAGGGGTTCCGCAATGGAGCGCATTGCGGCGGGACGTACCAGCGCGATCACACAACCGCCAAATCCACCCCCCATCATTCGTGCACCTGCAACGTCCGGACTTGCGGTCAACTCTTTGGCCAGGAAGTCGACTTCGTCGCAACTAACCTCGTACAAGTCCGAGAGTCCCCAATGCGTTTCTGTCATCTTCCTGCCAAACGCCGGGAGGTCATCCCGTTCCAGGTCGGCAGCCGCCGCCTGAACGCGTTCAATCTCTCCTGTCACGTACAACAAACGCCGGAACACTTCGTCGCGAAATAGGCTTCGTTTAGTCTTCACTTCTGCCTGCGTAACATCGCGCAAACTGCGGATCGAAGGATTGGCCTGCTGCAGTATGTGCAAACCCTCTTCGCATTCACTTCTTCGTGTGTTGTACGCCGACGTCGCCAGCGCGTGCTTCACGTTGCTGTCGAAGAGTACCACCTTGAAATCGCGGGGAAGAAAAGGAAGATATCGATACGAAAGATCCCGGCAGTCGAGCATTAATACGTGATCCTTTTTCCCCATCACGCTGGCGAATTGATCCATTATACCGCATTTCACCCCAGCGTAATGATGTTCGGACCACTGTGCTATCCGGATTAAATCCTCGTCAGGGATATCCGCACCATTCAGCGCCCTGAGTCCATAGGCAAAGCCGCATTCCAGGGCCGCCGAAGAGGAAAGCCCCGATCCTACCGGGATGTTACCGCCAAACAAACACCAGAACGGCGCAACCTTCACGTCACGAGCCTGGAACCGGTCTATGACACCCAACAGGTAATTGATCCATCCGCCCTTCTCGTTGCGCTGAATGCTACTCAGGTCAACCTCAGCGGTTTCGCCGATGTCTTCGGCGTGTAAGAGTGTACGACCATCGGTAGATGGAGCAATCGCAAAAACGATTTCCCGGTCGATCGCGGCGGGCATCACAAACCCGTCGTTGTAGTCGGTGTGTTCGCCAATGAGGTTAATCCTGCCGGGCGCACGTACCAGGAGCGGCTTCACGCCAAAGCGTTCTTGGAATTTTAGTCGGATGTGCTGACGGAAATCCTCCATTGATGCCGACAATAATACCAGTCCATATTGTTAAAAAAAAACGCCATATCGGGACGCCACAGGAAACCTGGATGAAATTAATTGTCACTTTTACACGTATTCTGAATTTTCTATATATTTGGACATATTCGCCACCTGATTATCAGCTATACAACCATTACGCAACCTACTTTACAACCAACCACCATAAACCTAAGACTATGCTACTCGGCACCCTCGACTGGATTATCGTATTTCTTTATTTCGCGATTGTCGCCGGCGTATCGCTATGGGCGATGGCGCGCAGAAAAGATTCTGCCGAAGACTACTTCCTGGCGGGGCGACACCTCGGCTGGTTCATCGTCGGCGCGTCGATATTTGCTTCGAACATTGGCTCTGAGCACCTCGTCGGGCTGGCCGGGTCCGGAGCTACCGACGGTGTCGCACTGGCGCACTACGAATTGCACGCGTGGTGCTTGCTCGTATTGGGTTGGGTGATGGTTCCCTTTTATATGCGTTCGGGCGTATATACTATGCCTGAGTTTCTGGAACGCCGTTTTTCACCACAAGCGCGCACATTCCTTTCCATCATTTCCCTCGTGGCTTATGTGTTGACGAAGATAGCGGTGGGCATATTTGCAGGAGGCGTAGTGTTTGCCGTGCTGCTGCCGGATGTCAACTTTTTGGGGCTCGACAGCTTTTGGTTTGGATCAATCCTGGTAATCGTGCTCACCGGTCTATACACTGTGATTGGCGGCTTTCGGGCTGTTGCTTACACTGAGGCCCTGCAAACCATCATCCTCGTCTTTGGTTCCCTGATGGTAACTATATATGGACTGGATGCTTTGGGTGGATGGGCAAAGCTGCGCGAGATATGCGGCCCTGAGATGTTCAACCTCTGGAAGCCAATGGTTCCCGCAGGTGTGGAAGCGACATGGGCACCCGTCAAGGAATCTGGCCGCATGGCCTGGTATTTCAACGATAACTATCCATGGCTGGGGATGCTCTTCTGCGCGCCGATCATCGGCCTGTGGTATTGGTGTACCGATCAATACATCGTGCAACGCACGCTTGGCGCACGTGATGAGACACAAGCACGGCGCGGTTCCATTTGGGCAGCTTATCTGAAGTTGTCGCCCGTGTTCATCTTTATCATCCCCGGCATGATCTGCTACGCGCTCGCCAAGAGCGGCCAGATGCCTGTACTACAGGAAACGCTCTTCGACGCCAACGGTGAACTGATCCGCGATAACGCGCAACAGGCCTTCCCGATGATGGTGGTTCATATATTGCCCCTGGGCGTTAGGGGTATTGTGGTTGCGGGGCTGCTGGCCGCTTTGATGAGTTCTCTCGCCGGTGTGTTCAACGCCTCCTCTACCCTGTTTACGATGGACTTCTACTCCCGGCTGCGACCGAACGCCTCGCAAGAAAGGCTCGTGTGGATCGGCCGGGTGGCTACCGCGGTTATGGTACTCATCGGCCTTCTGTGGATTCCGGTAATTCAAGGAGGAAAGGGGTTGTACGACTATCTGCAAGGCGTCCAGGCATATCTTGCACCCCCGATTTTCGTGGTCTTCTTCTTTGGGATATTCATGAAGCGTCTCAACGCGAAGGGCTGCCTCGCCTCCCTCATCGTAGGCTTCGGAATGGGTCTTTTCCGTCTTGCCGTAGACACACCCGTCAAACTTCTGCAAGACTTTTCTTACCAGCCTGGCTCATTCCTGTGGATTGTGAACAACACCTTCTTCCAATACTATAGCCTTCTCATTACAATCGTCTGTATCGCCGTGATGATTGGTGTAAGTTATGCTTCACCGGCACCGTCGTACGAGAAGATTTCCGGACTTACATTTTCAACCATGACGGAAGAAGACCGCATGAGGACCCGGGCTTCCTGGACAGCGAAAGATGTAATTACGTCTGCTTGCCTCCTGGTGTTGATCCTGATTGCGTACCTGTACTTTACCGGCTAACAGTCGGCATGGGATTTTGGTACGATGTCAACTGGGTTCGAGAGCTAACTACGTGTAAATGACACCTCAGCATTACCGAAAAGCTGACCGGCTGCTCGTGGCAGCAGACTGCATCATCTTTGGTTTTGACGGCCGCCAACTCAAAGTACTACTTGTCAAACGCAGCTTCGAACCCGAGGCCGGCCGGTGGTCGCTGGTTGGGGGCTTTGTCAATGCCGGGGAAAGTGTCAACGATGCAGCCGCGCGCATCCTGCAAAGACTTACCGGCCTCGATAACATCTACATGGAGCAACTGCACTGCTTCGGCGATGTGAACCGTGACCCCGCGGCCCGCGTAATTTCCGTGGCCTATTTCGCGCTGATCAACATTGCCGATTACAGCCGGCAACTTAACCTGGAACACGAACCGCACTGGCGTTCGCTCGACGATCTGCCAGACCTCATCTTTGATCACGCCCAAATGGTGAAACTTGCCCGGGAACGCCTTCAACAAAAAGTGGCCACCCACCCGGTGGGGTTCGAGTTGCTACCGCGAAAGTTCACCCTGCCGCAGTTGCAGAACCTTTATGAGGCTATCTATCAGTCCAAACTCGACCGCCGCAACTTCAGCAGGAAAATTCTTTCACTCGGAATCCTTAAGAAACTCGACGAGAAAGAAAAGGGCGGTTCAAAAAAGGGTGCGTACTTGTACGTGTTCGACAGAAAGCGGTACGAGAAACTGGCAGACGAAGGACTGAAGTTTGTCTGATTAGTTGTCGTCCCGCTCCTCCACTTCGAACGTAAGGCTGGCAGTGCCGGGCATTCCGTCGCCAGTGAGGCCCTGCACGTACATCAGATAAGTCCCCGGCAAGTCGCCCGCATAAAATGTGAGCTCCGCCTGACCATCAGGACCCGTATTCACATCAGGTGTCCAGTACAGCAAAGTCCTGTGATCGGGTATCCTGCTGTAGACCTGCTCCTCCGTTTCATACACAGGTGAGTAGAATTCCCGCTGCCAATTCAGTCCGTCGTACTCCGTAACCCATGCCCGCTTATCAACCGGAAAACCCGCCAGGTCCCCTGTATAAGTTGAATAGCTGACGATCCCGTAAAACGACAGTCTGCCGTAGTAGTACCGTGATGAAACAACATCGAGCCGCGACACCTTGAGCGGATCAAAAGCCATTATGGAGTTGATGTCGAATACGGGTACGCCATCGAGGAGCACGAGTGGGCTCTCCCGGAACATCTCATTCGTCTTCTTATTCAACACGTAAAAGTAGAAATCGTCCTTTCGCTTGCGGACCATCACAGGCGCGACGTACTCGCGCATGACTTCCTCCATTACTCCGAACCGCGTGTAGTCGTCGAGATAGTATCGCTGATCAGGATTACGGAAGAACACGAGCGTATCAGAATGCGGCGGAATGATCTTGTTTTTTTCTTCCTCCCGATAGGCGTTGTGGAGCTGCATGTTGATGCTCCGCTCCAGAAGTGTCGACTCCAGTGTTGCGTCTATACTAAAGTGCGGCAAACGCAGGTGCTCGCTGACCCGGCTGTCGAAGGGACTGTCCTGCGTGTACCGATAAATTGAATCCTTGCTCCAGTCAGTTTGCACGATCACACTTCCCGGACCATAAAAGTCGGGCAGCTCGTGGATCACTCTCCCGTCCCTCCTGCTCTTGGTACCTGCAAAATGGAATTTCTTGCCGGGAACAGCGAGGTATACGGGAATTCCGACGGCAGGGCTTCCATCATCGTCCTTCACTAACTGTCCTGTAATCAAGTGGCCCCTGTATTCCGGCTCGAACACGTGACGGGTGGTATCCGCCAGCGTTTGCCATGTAAACCGACGCCATCCGTGGGTGAGCATCAGGTTGTCGGCGCATAGGGCTGCGTCCTCAGCCCCGCTGAAATAATACTCCGGCGATTCAATTGCACCGGGAAGGTCGGAGGTAAGAAGCAGATAGGCCGCAATGCTCGACCGCTCTTCCGATTGTAGCGAATCAAGGCGGAATACGGATACAGACAACGACGCTGGCTTACGCTGGCCCGCCTTGTCCGTTGTCGCCAATCTGGCATCGATACGTTCCCGAGTACGAACGACCTTCCTGTCGGCAACCGCTTCTATGGTCAACAGGTTCTCCGGCCGCTTGAAAAAAAGTCGCTCACACACCGGCCGACTCTCATAATCAAACAGTGTGATGTGCGCAATGCCATCGCGAAGACTTGCTTTATCAATTTCGAAGGTGGCACGGCCACCGGAGAGTTGTCCGCGCAGGACTTGCATGGTAGCAAGCCGGTTGTGTATAAGGACCGTGACCGCCGACTGTGTGGAAGCGTATGGTTTGTTTGATCGCACGTCGATGGTTACGCGGCCGCCACTACCTTCGGAGACCGATAGTGCGTATCCTGTCGGCATGACGGGCGGAAGTTCCTTCTGTGCGATCACACGGCCGCTGACGCTGGTGATTACCGCGCGATATTGCGTGTCAGCCGCCGGCGTCAGCATGAAGCTTCCAAGTCCAAATCGGACCGGCGAAAAGGTAACGACCGTATCTCCTGCAGGACCAAGCACAAAACCTTTGAATGCCGGTAGCCCGCGACCGGACGCGTCGACAACGCGGAATGCAACTTTCCCTTCAGTCCCGGATATCATGTTCCCGCCCTCCGGAAAGAACTGCACGTCCAGCTCAGGCCCCGCAGCCTGCTCCTGAAGTCCCAGGGGCTTGAACGGATTAACAACCGTTATCGTACGGTGGAAGAAAAAGTCGGGACTATAATTTCTCATCCAACGGGTGTAAGCACGCAGCAGGTAGTTGCCGGAGTTAAGGCTCGCGGGAAGGAACAATGACGTGTGGCCGGCACCGTCCTTCATCGGCACTTTCGCCTGCAGTACGGGCTGTTGTGCTGCATCGAGGAGCTCTATGTACACAACGCGACTCATGGGGAGGGGCCGATGCAATGAGCCATCGACAACGTACGCCCGAAGCCATACGTGGTCACCTGTTATGTAGACTGTCCGGTCGGTATGAATGAACACCTTCTCCTGAACATTGTTTCGCCGGTATGCATCCAGTGTGGCGCCGGGGTCTGAGCCTTGCTGCGCCAGCGCTACTGCAGCGGGGGACAGAGAAATAAGGAAAACCAGCAGGCGAACGAACGTCATCTTCTTTCTCGTCATTATTCCCAGAAATCGGGTTTTACAGGTACACCGCCATGTACAATTCTGCAGTCAATGCAATGCGTTTCTGAAGTAGTATACCCAACTATTACCGGACCTTCGTAGACAGCATTAAGGAGCAATTCAGTTTTGTGACCGCCTAAGTATTCAAGGTAGGGAATCGTATCAACTGCAAACGGACTACACGTCGGGAACGGCCTTTCGTAGCCGCCGTCCGGACGGGGCAAGTTCGAAACTCCGATATAGATTCTTTTTTCAACCGATCGTCCCAGGCTGAAATACCCGAGCGCTTTGGGTCCGGACGGATTAACAGAATGGATATTCCCCGTAACCTGGGTTGGCTGTGGATCGAAGATCGTCCCAATGCTTTCCGTATTTTTCCGCAGCTCCGTCCAGAAGTTGAATTCGTTTTGGTCGATGACGTACTGACGGACCAGCAGGCTGTAGCGCAGCATGAGCTTCCAGCTGTTGGCACGCATCGAAAAGACACGATGCTTTCGTACAGCGTCCTCTACCAATCCGTTAGTACTGAAAACCTCAATCGTTGAGAAGGGTGTCGTCTTCCAGCAATAGTAAATGTTTTCTTGCGGTGTTCGCGTGCGTACCTCCCTGATCTCGGGATCCCAGATCACCGAAGAGTGATGTGCGGAGTGGTACATTACTGTCTCGACTGACTTCCAACGATAGTAGCGCGAATCGCCTTCGGGGTCCTGCGTGGTGACTTCAAATTCAAGGTTGTTATCGCGAACTGTCCACGTTATGCTGTCGATGGGGGGAGATAGCTTGGTTGTAACCACATCTGAGAGGTATTCTGTCCCCGATGCCGTTCGGACTCTCAGCCTGCATTCCTGGCCGTCGTCAACGCTGACTCCGCTGGCACTGTATTCTCCCGGAGCAATTTCGGGTAGTGTAAAAACCGGACCGTTCTCCACTTCTATGGTAACCTGGGCACCGGTCTCCGGCAACGGCAATCCTTGTTCGCTAAGGTTTTGGGAATATGTCAATTTGATACGCGTCTCCGGGTCCGCCATATCCACAATCCCATCCACCACGAGGAAGTTGGTGGCAGACGTTATCTCGGGTGGGTTGTAGGGGTCTACACAACTCACCGCAACATACAGCACAAAGCCCACAATAACGGACAGGGTACTTCTCATTCGTTCAAAATCTAAAGTTATACGTTATCGTAGGTATGGGTTGCGCAAAGATGGAAAGCTTGTATCCTTTGATTTCTCCGTCTTCGGTGCGGAAGAACACAGAGTACGCATTCTTCCTTCCGGTTAGGTTGTAGACTGAAAGCGACCAGGAACTATGCGCCAGTTTCCGGATCTTATGGTTCCCCTCGATGTTCATGGCAAAGTCAAGCCGGTAGTAATCGGGTATGCGGGCCTGGTTCCGGTTCGTATAAAGAAGGCGCTGGCTGCCATCGAGCACGTACCGTTGCAGTGGAACCGTCACTGGGCGACCGGTGCTGTAGGTAAAGTTAAGCGAAACGCTAAACCTCCTGCTGAACCGGTAGTTGCTGATCATGGTCACGTCGTGAGGCTTGTCGTAGTTGCTGGGATATTCAATACCATCGTTGATCGACTCGCCGGTATCAGTGCCGGCCGTTTTCAGGAACGAACGCGAATAGGTGTAGCTGATCCAGCCGTTGAGCTTTCCGGTGACCTTTTTGAGCATTAACTCTACGCCATAAGCGCGTCCCTGTGTGCCAATCACATCCGTCTCGATGTGGTGGTTCATGGTCAGCAGCGCTCCTCCGCGGAAATCCAGGAAGTCATCCAATGTTTTGTAATACGCCTCAATCGACGTCTCAATGGTGTTGGACTTGAAATTCCGATAATACCCAATGGAAAACTGATCTCCGATTTGAGGTCTTATGTAGCCGTCACTCATCTTCCACGTATCCGTAGGTGCTATAGCCGTCGTGTTCGACAGCATGTGAATGTACTGGCGCATGCGCTGATAGCTCACCTTAACCGACGCATCACTGCCGAGCAGGTACCGAACAGAGGCTCTCAATTCAGGGCCGTGGTAGGTGGCGATTGACTTGCCCCGATCATAATGCAGGGTGTCTATGATTGAGCCTTCCGAACGGGGCTGGCCGGGGGCGTACTGAAAGACTTGCCTGGGGCCGAAATAATTATAGAAAGAATAGCGCAAGCCGGCATACAACCTCAATCGTGGAGAAAATTCTAACTCATCGCCCACATACAGGGCACCCTCAAGTGCCTGTTCATCGTCCAGCCTGTCCGGAGCAATCAGGGATTCGGATCCCAGGGGAACGAGCGTCCCGGGAGAGAGGTCGTACCGCATGGCGGAAGCGCCAAAAGAAAGCAGATTCTGGTCATTCAGTTGATAAGAGAAGTCTGCCTTCCCCGAGATCTGGCGGATGTCATAATCCATCCTAACCGCATTTGCGGGATTCTTGTCACTTGATACCTTGAACTTGTAGGTATTGTAGGTTGCGGTAAGCACGCTGAACAGCTTTGTGCCATAGGCATGCTTCCAACGTCCTGAAACATTGAAGTTGTTGTAATGATAGAGTGTATCGCTGTTAAGCCTGAAACGGTCGTCACTGTAATACGCTGTGACATCTACCGTGTTGCGATTGTCCGCCTCATGGTTGAAATGGAAATTGAGATCGTAAAATGATCCCGTGCTGTTGTTCAGGCTCTCGTTGGGAATGCGATCCAGCAACCAGTCCGAATACGTCGAACGTCCACCGATAAGAATAGACGATTTATCCTTTTGAAGCGGACCTTCCAGCGTAAGCCTACCTGTGATGGGTCCAATCCCTCCTGATCCGCTGAATTTTTTCTTGTTTCCTTCACGTGAAGTGACTTCCATAACAGAAGATATTCGTCCGCCGTATTCGGCAGGCGTCCCGCTCTTAAACAGTTCGACGTCTTTCACAACGTCGGGGTTGAAGGCAGAAAAGAAACCAAAGAGGTGCGACGGATTGAAAATTGTGGCGTCGTCGAGCAGCGTTAGGTTTTGATCTGCCGACCCCCCTCTGACGTTGAGGCCCGTTGAGCTTTCCCCGACCGACTGAACACCCGGTAGTGTCAGAACGACCTTCATCACGTCGGTCTCTCCGAATGCTACGGGAACCTGCTTCATCATTTTGATGTCGAGCCGCTCCATACCCATACGCGTTCCCGACACATTGGCACCCCGTTCTGATTCGATGAGTACTTCCTTTAGGGGCGTAATGAATTCAGCCAGCTCGATATCCAGCCTGCCGTTGTCGTATACCATAACCTGACGAACCGTTTCCCGCATGCCTACACAGGATATTCGAAGGTTATTGCGGCCCGTCGGAAGCTCTATTGAGTAATAACCAAAGGGGTCGGTTGCTACTCCTCTGCCTGTCGTTTCATTTAAGACAACAGCGCCTACGACAGGTTCGCCATTCTCTACGTTTCGAATGTTCCCGGTGAGTATCGCCGTACCACTTCGCACACGGCGTGTACGCTTTCCTATCTCAAAAATCCGGCTTTCGTCGGTGAGCCGCTTCTTTTCTTCGGCGTCGTGGAGATAATCAAGCAGGGCAAAGTCGAAATCACCCTGAACGGGTCGGACATCAAAAAAGCCTACGGGCAGCTCTGTCCGTATTTCCCGCCCGCGAGTCAGGTAGATTTTGCCGGACGGATCCGCGAAGTAGTGATAGTCGGTGTACTGAAACAAGGAGTCGAACACAACAGCCAGGTCTGCGTCCTGGAACGTTCCGGTCACGGTTAGCGAATCGAACTCCTTCGGATCATAGTAGATGTAGTGCGGCGTTTGGGCTTCCACCTGCCGCACGAATTCGGCGAAAGTGGTCTGCCTGAATTCACCTCGTATGCGGTGAAATTCCTGCGCCAGCGTTGACAACCCAGGAAGAAGCAGGCTTATGATGAAGAGGGTCCGGTAGATCTGTTTCATTCAGTCCATCGTCAGTTCAACGATTCATAGTGTCGCACCAAAGACACCATCATTTTTTCTTTATTCTCGTTGCTGAGTCCATTCGCGCGGGCGAACTGCCTCAATGCTTTCTTCTTGTCCGAAAGCGCCTTCAATATCGACGCCTTATTCCGAAGTGAAATAGTCTTCCCATCGCGCAACAGGTAGTAGTTAGCCCGCTCTAGAAAGGAGACTTCCACCGTGCCGTTCGATATTGTTTCATGCAGGAGTTTTCTGTGCTTGCAGAGGAGCTTCATAGTCCCATCGTACAACAGGTCATAGAATCCGGCACGGATCCCGCTTGAATCTCCCCGCACGTTGATGAACCGATGCCCGAGCAAGTCGAAATATTCGATCAGATCGCTGTGCAACTTAACCTCCGTTACGTATCCCCGCTGATCGTAATGTTCAATGACCAGTTGATCCTGAACGAGGTCATACTCCATAAGTACATCGTGAAAGACCTCACCGGAGTACTTTATGGTACCTTCCTCCCAATACTCCGAACCAAAGAAAGGAAAGCCCTTGTAGGGTTCAGGAATGGGGATGTATTCGCTGCCATTGTAAAGCGCTACCTGGCCGTACAGCGCGCGGTCATAATTGGCGACTGCCGATGCAGTGGCTTCCGACACGAACGCGCTGTCCGTAACGATTGACTGGCACGAGGCGCGCTGCGAAAACAGTCCGACGCATCCGACCAACGATAAAACGGCACTCGCTATTCTCATTCTGTAATAAGAACGCACAAAATATCCATTCTCTACGAATTTCAAATGCGAAATGGCGTTTTTATGTCGTTAGGACTTCGCTTCTCTGAAGCCTCAGCGACATTGCTGTCATCGCGAGGCGGTTGGCATAGGGACTTCTGGAATATTTCTGAAGACCTTGAGCGGGCCATCGTTGACTGTCACCAACACCGCCATTCCGTTACCATCATGTATCAGTTGGATTTCCTTTACATTGAAAGGTACAAAGAACCCGCTTTCGAATGATCTCACCGGAGCATAGTCCAGGCCCTTTCCACCTTTAAGGAGGAGGCCCGGTGAGGCATCCGCAGGCGTAGTTTCAACCTCGGTGTCGAACTTGTTGCCAGCGAGCAGCAAATCTTTGATGCCATCACCGTCGAAGTCTTTCACGATTATACCGTTCACCGCTGAGAGTTGCGCGAACGTAGGTAAACGCTTCATCCGAAAGTGTCCGCCTTCGTTAACCATTACGACAGAAGAGAATTGATACGCCTTCATGTTGATTGCCGACTCCAGGCCTTCGCCGATGATAGTAGGCAAATCGGATTCGGCGAAAGCCGTAAATGTCGGGAACTTCTCAGCGATCACTGGCATCTGCTGAGAAGTGCACTCACGCCCCCGAATGGGAACAAGCAAGGAATCTTTGAGAAATTTGGCCAGGAAGATATCGTTCGTGCCATTGCCGTCGAAATCGCCAGCAAAAACCTGGAATGGCTTTTCGCGAGTCGCCGTAAACTTATAGTTTTCGCCGATGTTGCCCAGGACCAGGTCCACATCACCATCGCCGTCAAGATCGTCAGCGACGACCCTGTTCCACCACCCTTCGGTGTATTCCAATCCATACCGGGACGACACATCGCTAAGTGCATTGTTGGCATAGGCAAACACCCGCACCGGCATCCATTCGCCGGCTGCTATGAGTTCAGGCTTCTTGTCGCCGTCGAGATCGATCGAAACGGCCGTGGTCACCATGCCTGTGCGCGCAAGATCTGGCGCAATCTCTTCCGTCCTGTCGACAAATGAGCCACCATCGTTTATGAAGAGGTAACTGTCGGGCGGTTTGGGATATGCTCCCGCCGTCACATGACCGCCCCGGAAGATATCCATGTCCCCATCGCCGTCTACGTCGAAGGGCACTACGCAAGACCCGCTGCTGACGGTAGGCAGAAATCTCCTACTGGTGAAGTTTCCGCGGCCGTCGTTCACATAGAGCCGGTCACGATAAAAAGATGAGCCCCTCGCAAACTCACCGCCGCCGCTCACTGCATACAGGTCGAGATCTCCGTCGTTGTCCGCATCGAAGAAGGCTACGCCCATGTCTTCGAACGCTTTGTCGGCCGCGAACGCCGCAACCTGCTTAGGCGTCCAGCGATCGCCATCACGAACGTAAAGTGTTCCGGCCTGACCCGCCGCTCCGCCGACGTAGAAGTCTTCAGCCCCATCTCCATTGACATCTCCTGTCGCAACGAACGGTCCGCTCTTTGAGAACATGTGCGGCAAAAGGATTTGCTCCTCATACTCATTGAACTGGTTTTCGCGATGGACAAAGGGGGTTGCGAGAAGACGGGGATTTTCCTGAAAAACAGGGCTTGGTTCAGGCTTAGCCCATTTCTTGGAAACGGCATCGGCATAACTTACGCGGATCAGCTGGTTGACGTCGACATCGCGAATGATGTTTTCCTTTCCGTCATTCCACACGACCCGAATACTGTCAATCTTCGTGAGCTTGCCCAGACCGAAATGCACGACCGGTTCAATTGACGACAGATAGCCCCGCACGGTTTTGTTCTCAAAATACTGAATGCTGTCGCCATGATACAGGGTGACCTTGGCGCCAAGACCGTCGGTGTTGCCTTTTGGCCCATCGAGATCGATGCGGATGTGATTATTGCGACTGGCCGAAGTATTCTCATAAAGAAAAGCTTCGCCAGCGAGATTATTGATCACCAGGTCCAGATCGCCGTCGTTGTCGAGATCGCCAACAGCGGCGCCATTGGAGAAGCTTGGCTCATCAAAACCCCATTCGGTAGTGACCTTTTCAAAGCGGAGGTCGCCTTTATTTCGGAAGAGATAGTTAGTGACTTTAATCGGATCGTAAACGTTGATCAGATCCTCGAATCCCCGTACGAACAAGTCCTCAAGGGAGCGGTACTTGGACCGATTCCTCTCAACGAAAGCGGCCAGTTCCTGTTTGATGTCGCCATCGAACACATCGCGCCGGTAGCCATTCGCGACGAAAAGGTCGCGCAGGCCATCGTTATCGAAGTCGGACAACAGGCAAGACCAACTCCAGTCGGTTTTGGTAACACCTGCGAGCTGCGAGATGTCACTGAAAAAAGAGTTGCCCTGGTTCAGGTGAAGCACATTGTGCATGTATTGCTTATGCATGCCGTTGTTGACGATCTCGTAAAAACCTTCAACGTCCATTGATGGCATCGAGACTTTAGATCGCTTATAGTCTTCGGGGAGCATTTCGGTGACCATGATGTCCTCCAGACCGTCGTTGTTGATGTCGGCAACATCGGTACCCATTGAATAAAGCGAGATGTGATTGGTGGACTCTTTGATCTGTTCGCGAAATGTTCCGTCTCCCTGGTTTAT
>JAJJPK010000025.1:0-6380 GCA_032907565.1 Cyclobacteriaceae bacterium
AAGGATTGGTCCTTTTAGGCGACGGAGCAGGAAACTTCAGCGCGGTTTCACCGGCATCCAGTGGCTTCCATGTCGGCGGCGACGGAAAAGCGCTGGCCAGCCTCGTCACTGCAGACGGCGCCCTTCTTTTCATTGCCACTCAAAACCGCGACAGCCTCAGGGTATTTCAAAGCGTGCAACAGGAGAACGCGCGGTGGTTTACTCCTCAACCGACCGACGTGCGGGTCATTCTTGAAGAACAGAACGGGACGAAGCGCACTATGGAGCTCTATCATGGTTCAGGCTATCTGTCGCAGTCCACGCGAAAGGTGAGAATACCTTCAGGCATGGCGAAGGTTAGTGTTGTCGACTCACGCGGGAACGAACGTCAACTGGGTGAGGACATGGCCACAACGTCGAAGTGATGGCACCGATATCAGTCGCCACTGGCAAACTGCGGTTCGGGCAGTGATGCGTAGCCAGCTTCGTTTACCTTGCGGATAAAGTATCGGCATAGCTCCGGCGAATACACTTCCTCTTGTTGGTGCATCAGGAAGAATACGCGCTGAAGGCCGAGTTCTACCCATTGGCCTATGCGGCCAACCCAGTCGTCGCAACGGTGATAGTCGGTGGGATGGAGGCTATTGCCGACAAAGCGGATGAATGCACTGGGTGTGGTAAGCCGCATGTGGACGCAATCACGTCTGCCCGCAGCATCAGTGATGACGGCGCCGACGCCACGCTCTTCAAACAAGCCGAAAACTTTTTGCTTTAAGTCGGTATCGGAGAACCAGCCGGGATGGCGCAATTCGACAAAGATGTCGAGGCTTTCTGGCAGCGATTCAAGGTACTGACGCAGGACGTCGTAATTCTTTGGAGCGAAGTTGGGTGGTGTTTGGAGAAAAACCGGGCCGAGATTTTCTCCAAACGCCGCCACCCCTTTCAGGAATACCTGAGTGTATTCTTCTGCGTCCTTCAGGCGTTTGCGGTGCGTGATCTTGTCGTTGAACTTCGGGCAGAAGAGGAAACCGGGTGGCACTTTCGACTTCCACGCTTCCACCTGCCGCACGGACGGTAGTTTATAGAACGTTGCGTTCAGTTCAATACAATTGAAGTGCTGCGCGTAAAGGCTGAGGAAGTCGTCTTCCTTGGTCCCTTCAGGATAAATCCGACCGATCCATTCCTTGCGGCCCCACTTTGCACAGCCAGTATATACGTTTACATCGCCTTGGGCGGATTTCGCTGGGGTCAATACGCGCACCGTCGCCTCATCGTCCGGGGGCAGTGTAAAATCTATGCTGTCGAACTCCGTTGCATCGACTTTTCCAAACTCCATGGACGAATATAGAACAAACCGAGGTATTACAGTTCCTTCGTGAGGTTCATCTCGAATACTTTGTACCAATTCGTTCCGTCCGAAGAGTATTCGCCAATTTCTTGCCACGTTTTGCCCGCATCGCTCAGCGTAATCGTGTAGCGAATCTGTCCCGAGTTGCGGGGCAGTGTGTATCCCCAGGCGAAGGAATTATCTTCGACGACTTTGAACCACGCGTCGGTCGACCGCCCGTCGCGGAGGTAAGACCTCATCGAGTAGTCGCCCTTCACGATGTCGTAGTTGATTACAGCCAGGGCGTTGAAGACGACTTTATCTTCTCGTCTGCCGACACCTTCAATTTGAAGGATGGTGCCGTCCAGCCTGAACTGTACGTCTTCGGTCTGTGCGAAAGTTTCTGTTTGTCCGGGGCCCATGGATACGGTGCCGCTTCCTTTCCATTTTCCGGATAGCGCTGCGAGTTTATTCAAGTGTTCCTTGCACTGGGCCGAAAAGTCGGGCGCTTGGCCCTTAACGCTGCCGAAGGCAAACACGCCGACGGCAAGCAATAGTGTGATAAGCGTTTTCATGGAATTGTAGGGTTATTGGTGATGACGTTATTTCGGTTGCTCTTTGTCGATATATTGGCGGAGGTTGTTGACATAATCTTCGAAGGCGCGAATGCCTGTCTTGGTAATCGTAATGGTGGTATGTGGTTTCTTGCCTTTGAATGATTTTTCAACAGTGACGTATCCCGCGGCGGCAAGCTTATCAAGTTGAACACTCAGGTTGCCGGCCGTACTGCCAGTCTTCTCTTTGAGAAACGTAAACGATGCCGAATCCATGCTGATGAGGAGCGACATGACCGCAAGTCGCAGTTGTGAATGAAGCAGCGGATCCAGCGCCTTGAACATCGCCGTCATGGTCCGTAGCCGCGCTTCAGCAGGTATCCCGGCACGAGATAGCCCAACGTTACGGCTACTGCTCCCACCAGCAGCTGCCAATCATACGAGACCAGGAAGCACACAGTCCCGGTTATCCAGAATACCACCGCACCGAAGAGCATGGGACGGAAGCGCAACACGACTCCAGACACGAGGGTGGGAATGGCACTTACGAGAAGTATCAGCGCGTTGAGGTGATAGTTGACTTCGCGACCGAAGACCATGAAGATGATGATGGTCACGACAAACGCTAACCACGCCCACATCAAGATGCTTTCAAGCTGCGTGGAAGGACCCGACTCGCGCCGGGTACGGGATCCGTAGTAGAAAGAAAGTATTCCTCCCGGGATCGTGATAAACCATATCATATAAGGCTTTTGGTACCCGGCTTTCAATAGTATGTATCCCCCCAGGAAAGCCAACGCCACGATCCAACCCCACAGCAGGAAATAAAAACTCTTCTGTCGGATGCCCGTTTTGGCCTGGTGTATCATCGTCGTGATCAACTTCAGGCTTTCCTCCGCAGTCATCTGTTTTTCAGGGGGTTCCATAAGTGTAATTGCATCTTGTTAGTCAAATATAAACTAGTTTACATCATAAACCAATTTTGAAATATCAAATCCGCCGTATTTTGCGGCCATGTTTACCGGAATAGTAGAGGCCATGGGAACGGTGCGTGCCGTAGAACGCAGTGGCAGCAATGTTCAGCTGGCCGTAGAAAGCGCTATTGGCCGCGAACTGAAGGTGGACCAGAGCGTTTCACATAACGGCGCTTGTCTTACTGTGGTCCGCGCAGAAGGCGATACCCATTGGGTGACGATGGTCAAAGAGACCCTTTCTCGAACGACGCTGGGGGATCTCAACGTGGGCGATCGGGTGAACCTGGAGCGGAGCATGAAGGCGGATGGGCGGTTTGATGGACACATTGTGCAGGGCCATGTAGACCAAATCGGAAGGATCACGAGCATCAAAGATGAGGGGGGGAGTTGGCTGTTTGGCTTCGAATACGATCCGGCGCAGGGTAACATAACGGTAGAAAAAGGATCCATCTGCGTCGACGGCATCAGCCTCACCTGTTACCAGTCGCGCGACGGCGCTTTTGTGGTTTCCATTATCCCGTACACCTTTGAACACACGACGCTCGGTACGAAAAAGGTAGGCGATAGCGTAAACCTCGAATTCGACATCCTCGGCAAATACGTCCGCCGGCTGCTTCAGTTCAATCGCTGAATTCGCGATGCCCGTAACGCTTAAGAAGGAATTCCGTCAGGCGCAGCATAAGAAGCGCTCCAACGATTCCCACTATCGCCCCGACAAGCACATCACCGGGGTAATGCACTCCGAGGTAAATTCGCGAATAGGTCATCAACCCAGCCCAGAGAAACAGCCAGGGTATCCAGCGATATCGTGACAGGACGCTGACGACGAAGGTAGCCACACCAAATGTGTTTGCCGCGTGTCCGCTGGCAAATCCGTAAAGTCCACCCCGATATCCATCCACAATATGTACAAGCCCGTCAAGCGAGGGATCGTGTGAGGGACGAAGTCTTGCAAAAAAGGGCTTCATAAGTTCGCTGGTGACCTGATCGGCGAACAGTATTGTCAGCGCCACACCAAGCAGCACCGCCCAGCTGTCTTTGCGATACTCCCTTATGACAAGGTAAATCAATACGAGGAACAGCGGAGTCCAGGACTCTGTGCGCGTGATCCAGGGCATGATCGTGTCCAGCCACGGTGTATTCAGACGGTTCAGGAACAGAAATGCGTCTCTGTCGAGCTCAAGGAGGTGATCCATGACGTAGTGGTCCCGGTGGATTTGGCGCGTAATGGGAAAATACCGGACAAATGTAACATTTCACCAAAGAGTAACGAAAGGTAGGTCCTTCGCGTGATTGAAATCGCGGTCAAATTGCCGATTTTAGTAAAGTCGTTTTCTGCGACACCCAAACACTGACCTGCCTTATGAACAAATACGACCTCGTTGTTATTGGCGCCGGCCCATCCGGATATGCGGCGGCTATGCGCTCGCTCGATTTCAAGAAGAAGACGCTGATTATCGAGCGAAATCAGGTCGGCGGCGCGGGGGTCGCAAACGGGGCGCTCTCCTCCAAGACGTGGTGGGAGCTTGCACGCGAGACAGCCTCCTTCAGAAAAAATCTCAAACGCTTCGACATCAAGGTTCCCCGGATCAACTACAAGGAAATTCAGGCTGAAGTGCGGCGCGCCGTTATTGAAAGGAAGTCTATGCTCGAGGAGCATCTCACGCTTATGGAGTCCACGGAAGAGTACCGTGGCTTGCTTACATTCCGAAGGGGAACTGCTCGGCTCATCAGTGAGCATGAAATTGAGATCACGGATGGCGAAAATAAGGAGATGGTGTGGGGCGACTTCATCATCCTGGCAACGGGAAGTCGCCCGCGGAAACTTGCGGGAATCGATGTCGACGAGAAGTTCATCATGACCAGCGACGGCATCGAGCACATGGAAGAATTTCCAGAAAGCATGGTGATCGTGGGGGCAGGGGTGATCGGTTGCGAGTATGCAACAATATTTTCCGGCTTTGGTAAGACGAAAGTGCATTTGATCGACAAGGGAGACCGTATTCTGCCTTTTGAAGACGAAGACGTTGTGCGCGTCATCGAACGCAATATGGAAAGCAACGGTGTGCTTATCCACCGCAATTCCCGGCTTACAAAACTTGAAGTCAAAGATGGAAAGGTCGAATACGAACTGCAATATGACGATGGCAGCAACGCCACGTTCAACGTCGCGAAGGCACTCATCGCAGTAGGCCGCGTGCCAAACTACGAAAACCTTTGGGATGAATCGGTGAATATCACCATTGGCAAGCGCGGCATCGAGGATCACGACACGCAAACGAACGTGCCTACCATCTATGCTGTTGGCGACCTTACGGCCGATATATCCTTAGTCAACGTAGGCGAACTCGAAGGCCGCTACGCTGTTGAACGCATCTTTGGCAATCCGAAGCGCAAGCTTGTGTACGAGAACATCAGCACGATCATGTTCCTTAACCCCGAAGTTGCCGGCGTGGGTCTCAACGAAACGCAGGCCAAAGAAAAGGGCATGGATTACAAAGTGGTTACCCTCGACTACAGCTGCATTCCGCGGGCTATTGCCAAAAGGAACACGCAGGGATTCATCAAATTGCTGGTTACCAATGACGACGACATGAAGATCCTCGGTATGAAGGTCGTCGGTAACCACGCGAGCAGCGCGATACAGGCAGTTGCATTGCTGATCTCCATGAACAAGGGCGTGGAGGAACTGGCCGAATGCGTTCACCCGCATCCATCCATCACGGAGGGCATCCAGGAATGCGTGCGCATGCTCCTCGGGAAATCCCTGTTCAAGCCCTATGCACTGAAGGGCCGCCTTTCGTGCAAAACCAGCACAGCCGGAGTCTATGAAGATATCAGGTTCTAGCCGGCTGCGCCATCGTTGCTTTGCGGTGGCTGCTTTATGTTTGCTCGCTTCGGGTTGTGCGGTACAGGCCCAGCGCCTTTTCCGACTGAAACCTGAACCTTCGCCATCTTATGAGGAGGTCACCTTCGAAGATTTATCCAAGCGCTATCTCGACAAATCCGATGGCCCCTGGAATGAGGCCGAAGGTATCTATTCCGTTTCCTGCGTTATCGTTCGGAAAGGGAAACCGTTACTCGGCGGAGCAGAACGCGAACGTGTGATTGAGCGCCGCGACAACTATGCCCGGATAGCCATACTCCGTGAACGTCCAGGTGCCCCGCGCGCATTTATAGCGGTCTCCTTGAGTTATCGCGAAGCCGGCAAATACCCAATCGTCGGCCAGTTCGACGCGTTCGGTGACGGACGAGGGCTCATATACAAACACTTCGAACCCGACGGCTCGTCCATGTCATTTTCCATGACCCGCGATAAAGACCTCGTCGAGGGAGAGTATACCGTAATGGAAGGCCGAAGCACGGTTACTTACCGGCTAACATTCCTCAAAGTATATCCTGAATAACGTACCCACTGCCCGCTATTTATGTCGTCCAGCCAAATTGCTCCTCACATCCTCCAAACTAAACCCTTTGGCAGCCAGCAGCAACAGGTAATGATACATCAGATCCGCTGCCTCATTGAGAAACAACTCGTCGTTGTCA
>JAJJPK010000026.1:0-27172 GCA_032907565.1 Cyclobacteriaceae bacterium
TATTCTTTCTTTATGTCCGCCCGCTCCTTTCGCGTGAATCGGATGAGCACAACAAAATACGCTATGGCGGCCAGCACCAACAAAATACCTTCCATCCGAACCAACCGGCCATCAGCCGCCATGATCAAAAGCACCACCGATGTTGCAATCATTAAAGGCACATCCAGCTGAATAGTGAGGTGCCTGAGCGGCAAGGCGCGGATGGTCGCACTGAGCCCTAGTATCAGAAGGATGTTGGCAATGTTTGTTCCCGCGATGTTGGCGATCGCCAACTCACCGCTGCCCCCGGAAGCAGCGGCAATACCGACCGCGAGTTCCGGAAGACTTGTTCCTACGGCCACCACGGTAAGGCCAATAACAATAGGTTGCAACCCGAGCAATGCGGCCAGGCGGGATGCGGTCCGCAAAAGGAACTCTGCTCCCACGGTGATGACCACCAGACCGAAAAGAAAAATGAGCAAGGGCGAAAAGGTCATATCGTAAAGGTAGCGAGAAGCGGATATGAGAAAACAGCCATGCTGTTAAATAACCTTGGTGGGAACCCTTATATTTAACCCAAACGAAATTGTCAGACTTTCGAAACATGATGCGACGAACAATTGCCGCCTTATTCTTTCTCTTTTTCATCCTGCAATCCCCGCTCCTGCAAGCCGGTGTCCGCCTGCCAAAGCTCGTGGGCGACAGCATGGTCATCCAGCGCGACACGAAGGTGAAGATCTGGGGTTGGGCCGACGCACATGAAAAAATCCGGGTCAAGTTCAGGGGAAGATCTTTTTCGACGACCTCCAATGCCGACGGCACCTGGCACGTTTGGATGCCGGCTACCCGCGCGGGCGGCCCCTATACTATGACCATAAGCTCCCGGGACACGACCATCACCCTTCGCGATATTCTGGTCGGCGATGTGTGGCTCTGTTCGGGGCAGTCAAACATGGTCCACTATCTCGAGTTGCATCAGGACCGATACGCCGCTGATGTTGCCGCTGCGAACCATCCACAAATTCGACAGTTCACGGTCCCTACGCGGTCCGCTTTGGCGGGACCCGTGGCCGATCTGCCGTCCGGCAGTTGGATGACTGCCACGCGCGGAAATATCCTCCGCTTCTCAGTGGTCTCATACTTTTTCGCGAAAAAGTTGTACGAAAAATACGGTGTACCTATTGGACTGATCAATGCCAGTGTAGGCGGCACGCCCATTGAATCGTGGACGAGCGAAGAAGGACTGGCAGCCTTCCCCGACATGGTCCGCAGAATCAATCTCAACAAAGATACCGCACGGGTAAATCTGCTCAATCGCAATGCAGCACGAGAAAGACGAGCGCTCGAGGCGTTGCGTCCTCCCGATAAAGGACTAGAAGGCCCCGTACACTGGTACGACCCTGCGTTTAAGCCTGTAGGCTGGCAGACCATCAGCATACCCGGCTATTGGGAAGACCAGGGTATCCGAAACCTCGACGGTATCGTGTGGTACCGAAGGGAGATCGACGTACCCACCTCGATGACCGGCAAGACCATCCGCCTTTCAATGGGACGCATTGTCGACGCAGACCAGGTGTATGTCAATGGCGTGCAGGTCGGCTACAAGACATACCAGTATCCGCAACGCCGTTATGACGTCGCCCCCGGCATTCTGAAGCCCGGCAAAAACGTTATCACCGTGCGCGTAACGAACTACGGCGGAAAGGGGGGCTTTGTTCCTGACAAACCCTACTACCTGGCTGCCGATGGCGACACCATCGACCTGACCGGGTACTGGCAATACGAAGTGGGAAGCGCGTTTCCCAGTGAACGTTTTCCTCAAGGCATCAATGTGCAGAACCAACCTACCGCATGCTTTAACGCCATGCTGGCCCCGCTCCTTCCCTTTGCATTCAAGGGATTTGTCTGGTACCAGGGAGAAAGCAACGCCGACCGTCCCGGAACCTATGAGGCTTTGCAACGAGCCATGATCCGAGACTGGCGGAACCACTGGGGGAATCTTCCGTTCCTCTTCGTTCAGCTGCCGAATTTTATGGAAGCAACGTATCATCCATCGGAAAGCAACTGGGCCGCCCTGCGCGATGCACAGCGGAAAACGTTGTCGGAGCCAAACACTGCGATGGCGGTCGCAATAGAACTCGGTGAATGGAACGACATCCACCCGGGCAATAAGAAACCCGTCGGTGAGCGACTCGCCCTGGCTGCGCAGAAGCTCGCTTATCATGACGACATTGTGTATTCCGGACCCCTGTTCAAATCGGCCAGCGCCGAAGGCAACAAAGTCAGGATTGCGTTCGACCATGTAGGGTCGGGACTTATTGCGGGCGACAATGGCGAGGTAAGGAGCGTAGCTCTTGCGGGTGAAGACAAGCAGTTCGTGTGGGCCGAGGCGAAGATAGAAAACAACACCGTTGTCGCGTGGAGCGACAAGATCGCATACCCGGTATACGTTAGATACGCCTGGGCAGACAATCCTGTGGGTGCGAACTTGCGTAACAAAGAAGGACTTCCCGCCTCTCCGTTTGAGGGCCAGGTGGACGGAACGGAGAAGCTCTGGTACGGTAAAGAAGCGGCCGTAGTGCTAACCTACGACGATGCGCTTGATGTTCATCTTGACAATGTTATCCCGGCGCTCGATGCGCGGGGTTTCCGGGGTAGCTTTTACTTGTCGGCCGCGTCCCCCGGCAGCAAGAACCGGATCGCGGATTGGAGACGGGCTGCTCGCGAAGGACACGAACTGGGCAATCACACCTTGTTCCATCCGTGCGACGGGTCAGGACAGGGGCGCTCATGGGTCTCTCCCGTAAACGACCTAAGCCGATACACAACGGAGGAGATCGTACGGGAAATTGAAATGACAAACGCCTTTCTTCAAGCCATCGATGGAAAAAGAGAAAGGACGTTTGCTTATACCTGTGGGGACACTGAGACCGGGGAAGGATCGTTTATCCATGCCATTCGCGACCAGTTCGTCTCGATGCGCGGTGTGCGTCCGCGTCTGAATTACGCCGACTCGTTGAACCTGGACAATGTCGATTGTTTTGTCGTGGACAACAATAACGCGGATCAACTCATTGCCTGGGCCGAGAAGGCGCGCAAGGAAAACGCCTTGCTGGTCGTGCTGTTTCACGGTGTAGGTGGCGGACATTCGATCAATGTCGATCTCGACAAACACAACAAGTTCCTCGACTACCTGAAAGAAAATGAAAATGCATTTTGGGTGACAACGCTATTGGATGCGTCGAAGCACTGTATCCGCAAATCAGAAGCGGCACTTTCGAGTTCCTCGAAATGAGGGTCCCGACAAAGTGTTGATGTGCCTGCCCTGCCCAGCGTCCGCTTGGATCTTTGTCGTACGTTAGCCGGCAGGCGACATTCACTCATTCACTCATTCACTCATTCACTCATTGATTAAATAGTCTGACACCCGTCAGTATTCTCCATTGATCAAACTCATTGGCCGATTCACGGCAATTTTCAAACTTTCTCTTACAGACAGATTCAGGCAACCAATAGTCAAGCTATATGAAAACATTAAAGTTAATGTTTGTGGGAGCATTTTTGTTTGCTCTGACAACGCAGGCATTCGCGCAGCAAGTACTTCGCGAAGTGACAGTAACGGCGGCAAACTATAAGTATCTCAACGCCGTCGATCCCGAAGAAGCGGCACAACCGGTGAACATGCTCCAGCACTACGCTGCTTCTTACGACATCCGCGGGGCGGAATTCTATGAAGAAGAAAACGAGAACTACGTCGTTTCCTTCTACATTCCCGAAGGAAAAATTCTTGCCGCCTACAAGGATGGAAAGATCATCCGCACTGCAGAACGCTACAAGAACGTCGCTCTCCCGAAAACTATTACAAAGGCTGTTGCGACGCGGTTCCCTAACTGGAGTATAGCGAAGGATGTGTATCGGGTTACGTACATAGACAGCAAAGGCGCTGCAACGAGTCGGTTCTACAAGCTGCTTCTTGAAAACGGTAACCAAAAGATGAGAGTTAAGTTGTCCGAGCGGGGAGAATTTCTGTAGTTGGCACGACAGGTGGGCTGGTCCGGAAGGATCGCCCATCTGTTAAGTTCAGTCCTTGCACGTTAGCCGCCCTGGTTTCCTTCAAACCGTTAGTCCCTTCTCCCTGGGATTACCGAAATTTTCCGGCTATTTTGTAAATCGTACTGATGGCGACATTCGGTCGCCGGATTCACCTATTTTGAATTACCCCCAATGATGCAAAGACTGCAACTCCTTCTCGCTATTCTGCTTCTGGCCGCCTGTGGTCAGTCCGCACGTGAAACTCCGGCTCCTCTTGCTCCCGACATAGACAACGGTGGCATTACGCTTCCCGAACGATTCGGGGCGATTGTGGTTGTGGATACGCTTGGTCGCGGACGGCATCTCGTCGTAAACGACAACGGCGATATCTACGTGCATTTACGAAGTCCTAATCCCGACGGTAAAGCGATTATGGCCTTGCGGGACACAACCGGCGACGGCCGCGCAGATGTTATCCAGGGATACAGCGATGTTCCGGGAACCGGCATCGAGATCCATAACGGTTATCTTTATTATTCCGACCGCACCCACGTTTATAGGTCGCGACTTCGTGACGGGGAACTGTTACCGGAAGAAGCCCGTGATACCCTTGTGACCCTTGTGGATGGACAGGGTCACATGGAAAAGCCGTTCACGTTTGATGGCAAAGGCGGCATGTATGTAAACGTAGGCTCGCTGAGCAACAACTGCGAGATCCAACTTCGCACTCCGGATTCAAAAGGTGATGATCCTTGTAAAGAGCTTGATACGCGCGCAGGTATATGGAAGTTCGACGACAACACGCTCAACCAAACCCAGGACCTCGCGCATCGGTACGCGACCGGCATGCGGAACGCCGTGGCACTCACCTGGCATAACGGAACGGGCAAACTCTATGCCGCCATACACGGCCGCGATGATCTGCACCGCTACTGGCCAGCGCTCTTCACTGAAGAACAAAACCTGGAGCTACCCGCGGAAATATTCGTTGACGTCGAGGAAGGCGACAATTTTGGATGGCCATACTGCTACTACGATCACCTCCAGGGTAAATTCATCACCAATCCTGAATATGACGGTGATGGTACCAAGGCCGACCGTTGTGAAGGCTACAAGCAACCGCTGGTAGGATTTCCGGGACACTGGGGTCCGAATGACATCCTCATATACGAGGGTAACATGTTCCCTGAAAAATACCGCAACGGCGCGTTCATCGCCTTTCATGGAAGCTGGAATCGGCTTGGCCACGAACAGCAGGGCTACAAGGTTGTTTTCGTTCCGATGAAGGACGGAAAGCCCACGGGCGATTGGGAAGTGTTTGCTGACGGATTCGCGGGCCCAGAGCCGATCAACGCTCCGGGTAGTGCACGATTCCGGCCCACCGGTCTCGCTGAAGGTCCCGACGGATCGTTGTACATCTCCGATTCCCAGCATGGAAGAGTCTGGCGCATCGTGTACTATCCCGATGAAGTGCCGGCGCCGGTCGCTCGTGCTATGTAAGACAGAAGGTCGTCCCCGAGCACATAGCATCCTTCTGTCATGCCGTGGTGGAACTTCAACAGTCTTCCACGGTCTCCGTGCTTCCGAGAAGAAAACCCTTGACCTACGCTGATTTTCCAGCGGTCATTGCCGATATTATCGGTCGGATATCACACACGTAGCTATGGCATCTGAATCTCTTCCCCGTGTCGCATACTTTTGCATGGAGTATGCGCTTCAAAATGATTTCAAGACTTATGCTGGTGGACTCGGTGTTCTGGCCGGCGACTATCTCAAGGGCGCAAAAGATCATGGTTTCCCGATCGTAGGGATCGGCATAAAGTGGAAGCAAGGATACACCGATCAAATCATAGGCCCCGATGATCGCCCTGTGGATACCTATCCGGTGTATCAATACCCCTTTCTAAAGGATACGGGCGTCACCGTGTCAGTGACCATACGCAAGCGCGAAGTCCGGTGTAAAGTCTGGCTTTGCGATGAGTTCGGGAACGCACCGCTGTATCTACTTGACACAGACCTCCGGGAAAACGAAGACGCCTGGATCTGCGGCCAGCTCTATGGATGGTTTGGTGAAGAACGTGTCGCACAGGAAATGGTGCTGGGCGTCGGGGGCGTTCGCGCACTACGCGCCTTGAATATCCCCGTCGACGTATACCATTTCAATGAAGGCCATGCGCTGTTTGCCGGCTTCGAGCTCATGCGGGAAAAGATTGCCGCCGGCCAGACATTCGACGAAGCTTTTGCCGCAACCCGGAACGAGATCGTATTTACAACACATACCCCTGTCATTCAGGGCAATGAGTCACATTACCTCGACCGTCTCTTTTATATGGGCGCCGACCTGGGCATCTTTTCCCGAAAGCAACTGAAAGACCTCGGCGGAAGGCCCTTTAACATGACTGTGGGTGCGCTGCGCTTGTCACGCAAAGCCAATGCAGTGGCACAGTTGCATGGCGTGACGGCAAACCGAATGTGGCAGCATGTGAGCGATCGCGCAGAGATTATCGCCATCACGAATGCGATACACGTGCCCTCATGGGTCGACCAGCGCATGGTAACTGCAGCAACCGAGGGACAGGGTGACTTGTGGGCAACACACCAGGAGAACAAACAAGCGCTCATCGACTTTGTCGCTGAACGCACCGGCGTCAAACTCAAACCCGATGCGCTGCTTATCGGCTTCTCCCGGCGGGCTGTAGCCTACAAACGAAGTGACCTGATTTTCAGGGACCCAGGACTTACCGACAAGTATTTCCAAAGTGGCGAACTCCAGATCATATTCTCAGGCAAAGCACACCCGCTCGATGACAGCGGAAAGGCGATCGTCGCGAACCTGGTCGCGATGTCCAGAAAGTATCCCCAGTCTGTCGTATTTCTCGAGAATTACGATATGACTATTGGCTCCATGCTCGTGCGAGGCGCTGACATCTGGTTAAACAATCCACGCAGGCCACAGGAGGCCAGCGGGACGTCGGGGATGAAAGCCGCCATGAACGGCGTTCTCAATCTCAGCATTCTCGATGGATGGTGGCCCGAAGCCTGCCAGCACGGCGTCAACGGATGGCAGATCGGCGACGGCTATGAAGACAAAGACGAGAAGCGGCTGGATGAGCACGACATGAAGGCGCTTCACGATGTTCTCCTCAACCAGGTGATGCCAACCTATTATAGCAACAGGGACAAGTGGGTCGAGATGATGAAGCAAAGCATCCTCTCGACATACGAAAAATTCGCGATTAAGAGGATGCTGGATGAATATTACGAGTTGTTGTATAAGTAAGCATCCCTTTAGTCCTTCAAAATCCTCATCCCATCCCGAGATCCTACAAATCCGAGTTCAGACATGATCCCGGCAAAGTATTCGTACGACCTTAAACGCTGCTCATGGTCATAAAAGTGAGATACCACCATGATCTCGTCCACGCCAGTCTCCTTAAGGAAGTCTTTAGTCTTTTCGCGCACCGTGTCCGGACTCCCAATGAACGCATAGCGGAACATCCGGTCAAAGGCGGGATTTTCCTTCAGGGCCATTAACTCAGGTGTTGGATCCTCCGGAGGACGGATGTAGTCAATCTTGTTGGTGAGAACACCCAGCGCCATGCGTATGAGTGATGTAGAAAGGCGCTCCGCCTCCGCGTCAGTGTCGGCGATAACTACGTTTGCGCCCGCGATGGTGTAAGGAGACGCGAGGTATTCGGACGGTTCGAAGTTGTTGTAATAGATATCCAGTGCTTCAAACAATTGACCCGGGGCGAAATGGCTTGCGAAGGCGTAAGGAAAGCCCAGGCGTGCGGCGACAATAGCGCTGTCAGTGCTCGAGCCGAGAATGTAGACAGGCACATCCACACCCTCGGCAACCGGTGCGCGTACCGGTGCGTCAATATTGTCGAGGGAAAAGTACCGGAGGATATCGGCAACTTCCTCCGGAAAACGATATACTGACATCATTCGGTCAGGACGGATCGCACGGGCCGTTTCCTGATCCGTACCCGGCGCCCGTCCAAGTCCCAGGTCGATCCTTCCCGGGAACAGTGAACCCAGCGTACCAAACTGCTCCGCAACAATAAGGGGTGAATGATTTGGCAGCATAATGCCACCCGAGCCAACTCGTATCGTGTTGGTGCCACCCGCAATGTGGGCGATAAGGACCACCGTAGCCACACTCGCAATGCTGATCATGTTATGGTGCTCGGCCAGCCAGAACCGTGTGTAGCCCCATTCTTCGGCCTTGCGGGCCAGGTCAAGGCTGTTCTTAAAAACTTCACGCGGCTCCAACCCTGCCGGTACTGCCGCGAGTTCCAATATTGAATACTTTACGTTCTTCTTAAGCGTCATCGTGTTGCCTTAAACGGTCCGGCTGCAGCCGGTCAACCAACCAACAAAAAAGCGATTTTTCGCGTTCCGTATACGCAGCCAACTCGCATTCGATGAAGGCGAAGGTTTTCATCCATGATCTTCCCGCCTGAAATCCCTCGGAAAGACCTGAAAACCCGCCAATTACACGCTTTCAGCGGTGAGAATTCTGGCTCGCTCTTTGTTTTATTCATGCTATAAAAGTCATGGTTATGAGAAATTCTGGGTTAAAATGGCTCCTTGGCGCGGTACTTATGGTGTCGTCGGCTTTGGTCGCCTCTGGACAGGTGTATGAGGCTGAAGTGCCAGGGGACAATTTCAGCCTGGAAGGCGCACTGGAACTTTTCAGGAAGTCGTCTTCTCCTGAGGAATTCGAACGCCTGTTGAATACGCCGGATAGCAAGGTGAATAATCTGGACCTCAACGGAGACGGATACATTGACTATATCCGAGTCTTGTCCCGCCAGGACAAGAACGTTCATATCTTCGTTCTCCAGGCCGTGCTCTCCGAGACGGATGCGCAGGACATCGCCGTCATCTCCCTGGAAAAGCTTGCCAACGGAAAGGCCGTCCTTCAGATTACGGGTGATGAAGATATTTACGGTGTAGCAACTATCATCGAACCTACGCGCGAAGTGCGCACGTATGCAGGTACGTACGCGACACCGGTCGTCGTTAACGTCTGGTCGTGGCCCATTGTACAGTACGTCTACGGCCCTCACTACACCGTATGGGTTTCGTCATGGGGATGGAGCTACAGGCCCGCCTGGTGGAGACCCTGGAGGCCGATATATTACTACGATTACTACTCCTATTGGAGACCCTACTACCGCTATTATTCGGTGTGCCCTACTCCAAGGATTGTCTACGCTCATACCATCTACCACCCGCACAGACGTACGTCCGTCATCGTGCATCGCCGCTATAATACGCAGATCGTAGACTACCGGTCGAAGCACCAAACTGACTATCGCAACGGCAGGACGAGAAATGACGATCGATATCTGAATTCTCGTTCCGGCGACACTAACGGCCGGCAAAGAAATGATGCCACCTACGAGCGAGTTCGCGATGTGCGGACAAGTGTGTCGCCTTCGCGCGAAGTACCGCAAAGAACCCTCCCGGATCGCACGCGGACAACGCGCAGCGTAACGCCTGACGACAATACGCCCACAAGACAGCTTCAGGCCCAGCCGCTGAATCGCGATCAGGTTGACCGTGTTCGCGAAGGAGCAGCACCGGCCAGAACCCGTACTTCAACGACCACTGAGCCTGCCAGTACACCTCGTGTAAGGTCGTACTCCGGCAGCTCCGGGTCGGGTGATTCCCGTCCGGCCAACCGGAGCACCTATACAGCGCCGGCTCGGCAGCAGCAGACAGCACCTGCACCCGCGCGACGGGAAAGCCTGCCCGCTACCCGATCGAGCAGCGGCGGCACGCAGCGTCAGGTATCACCGCCTCCGGCACGGCAAAGCCAAAGTTCCCCCTCGTATCAACGGTCGGGCAGCAGCAGTCCTGCTCCGCAACGGTCATCCGGGACGATCCAGCGTTCCCCGAGCGGCGGAGGAAGCAGCACGCCGATACCCAACAGACGGGGAAGAAACTAAGACTGAATCCGGCCCTTTGTTTCTCCACTCACTCGATAATTTTCCTTTAGATTTGAGTGAATGGAAAACAAGGGCCTTCTTTTTATCCCGGATATCAGCGGCTTTACCAGTTTCGTAACCCGAACCGAGATCGAACACAGCCGCCTTATTGTCCAGGAGTTGTTGGAATGCCTGATCAATGCCAATCGGCTCGAACTTGAGATTTCCGAGATAGAAGGTGACGCCATCCTCTTTTTCCGGTTCGGTTCCCCTCCCCCTCTTGAAGAAGTGTATCGACAGGTCGAGGCCATGTTTTGCGCATTTCACAAGAACCTGTCATCCTATGCCCTTCGAAAATACTGTCAATGCCAGGCATGCCTGTCGGCAGCGGAGCTGACATTAAAGATTATCACCCACTACGGTGAGTTCACAGATTACAAAATCAAGAATTTTTACAAGCTCATTGGAAAAGACGTTATCGTTGCGCACCAGCTCCTCAAGAACGACGTCAGCAACAAGGAATACTGGCTCATAACACAAAGTCTTCTTACTGCGGATGCCCCCAAAGGCTATACAGAATGGATGACGTGGTTCGACGGCCATCACCCAACCGAATCCGGAGCGATACGTTACCACTACGCGCCTTTGACACCGCTGCGAGAAGCGATCCAGCCCGAAACCGTGGAGAGACCTGATACCTCAAACCATTACAAGGTGGCGTCGGCAACTCATGTCTATGATGCATGGATTGTCCGTACATTTCACGCTACCGGCGATTTTGAATATCGCCCCAGATGGATGGATGGTGTGCAAGCCGTCGTACATACTGAGCACCTCCTTCCGCGGATCGGTATGCGATGCGTCTGCAAAATGCAGAATGGCGATTCGGTTACGTTGACCAGCCGGTACCTACAGTGCTTGCCTGATTGTGTCGAGTTTTCCGAAACAGACAGCAACGGCAACATGACCTGGTACACGCTGCGCGAGCTGAATGAAACCAGAACGGAAGTGACCCTCGACTATTATATCCCCAAGCGTTTTCCTTCAACCCTTTGGTATCGCCTGGCACGTAAGCGCGCTGTTGAGCGCTCGCTAAACAAGTCGATGAAAAACCTTGCGACAGTTATCAGGGAGGTCCGACTGCTGGATGACGAACCGGTCGACAGCACAACCGAACAATCAACATGATGCAACAACGAAATTGTATAAACAGGCTCATCCCGGTGAGAGCAAGCATTCTTTTCCTTCTTTTGGCGTCTTGTATACCCGTGATGGGTCAACAGATCACGGGCGATTGGCATGGGCTTCTCGACATCCCCGGTTCGCCGCTCAGACTTGTCTTTCACGTCAGTCAAACCGAAGACGGCTACTCCGCTACGCTGGACAGTCCTGATCAGAACGCGTACGGTATCCCCGTGTCGTCGACAAAGTATGAGAACCGAACGCTGACCTTCACAGTGACCGACCTATCGATCGACTATACCGGAATTCTGCAAGGCGATAGTATTGTACGGGGGACGTTCCGGCAGGCAGGACAGGTCTTTGCACTGAATCTCACGAGGAAGCCTGTAGCAAAGCCGGTAGTGGTGCGTCCACAGGATCCCACTCCACCGTACCCTTATGAGGAGGAGGATGTGGTCTTTACCAACGCAGCTGATGATATCAAGCTGGCAGGTACGTTTACAATGCCTTCACAGGGAGGTCCGTTTACGACGGTGGTGCTCATATCAGGCAGCGGACCGCAGGATCGCAACGAAGAACTGATGGGTCACCGACCCTTCCTGGTGCTCGCCGACCATCTTACACGGGCAGGGATTGCGGTACTTCGCTTTGACGACCGGGGCACCGGGAAGTCTACGGGAAATTTTTCCGTCGCGACTACAATGGATTTTGCACGAGACGTACAGGCAGCCATCGACTATCTCAAGACCCGAACAGAGGTCGACGCCACGCGCATCGGATTGATCGGGCACAGCGAAGGAGGACTTGTCGCTCCACTCGTTGCAACCTCATCACGCGACGTGGCCTTTATCGTCATGCTCGCAGGGCCGGGGATACGCGGCAAGGAGCTGTTGGTATTGCAGTCGGAACTCATCAGCCGGACGATGGGCTTTAAGGAAGAGCTCATTGAGCGTTCGCGGGCTGTCAACGAAGGCGTCTTTAATCTCGTGCTGAACATTACGGAGCCGGATTCGCTTCGACCAAAAATTGTAACCTATCTGAGGGAAGCGCTGAAGTCAAATCCACATATTCTTGCCCAGAGTGGCATGAGCGAAGATACTTTTGTGAACATGCAGGCTTCAGCGCTATCGAGCCCGTGGATGCAGACGTTCATCCGTCATGATCCTGCACCCATTCTTGAAAAGGTTTCATGTCCCGTGCTCGCGCTCTTCGGCGAAAAGGACCTCCAGGTCCCGCCCGTTCCAAATGCGGAAGCAGTCACTGAGGCGCTGAGAAAAGGTGGCAATACCCGGAGCACCGTCAAAGTCCTACCGGGTCTGAACCACCTTTTCCAGCAAGCACATACGGGATCGCCTGCCGAATATGGCGCTATCGAACAAACCATTTCGCCAACCGCGCTGGATGCGATGTCGTCGTGGATTCAGGCGCTGTATCCCTAATGCCAACCTGTGCATCATAGGTTCCCTGCTACTTCTTGAATTGAAACTGGAGGATCATCGACGCGATCTTCCGGCCTTGCTTCAACCCTTCGTCCATTGCAAACCGATAATGAATTCCACCCTTGAGTCTTGACAGCGCTGCCTCGGTGGCATACGCTTCGAAAGACTGAAAACTCCGTGGACCATACGTGTTGTCGAATGTATGATCCGTGAAGGCGTAGTCCCCGCCGAATTCATCCTCAAGGATAGCTGCGTATGCCATGGAAACTGTGGCGTGTCCCGACGTGTATTCGGGAAATGGCGGTGTGGCAACAACCGGTTTCCAATCGGGGTGTCCCATGATATTGCGGATGTACGTGATGGGACGCACCAGGTTATAGTGGAATTTGGTTTTCACGCATGATATGCCCGCCTCGTGACCGGCCAGTGCGTGCTTGCAAATCAAGACTGCTGCTTTTTCCAGCGAATAGCCTTCCCTTCTCATTGCCTGCACAGCAATATTTGCCGCGTGCGAGGTCCCTTCAAAATTCAAAGGCCGTTCAGGATTTAGCGGAACATACTCCCAAAATTTTGCGACCAACGAATCATCATGCGTGAGGTGTTGCGACATGGTGTATATCTCGTTGACGGCCTCATAGAATGGCGATCCTGGCGCTTCAGAGTATGTCGGTGGTGGAGGCGGCTGCGTAGCCGCGGCGCTCCCTTTAACGAATGAGCGGATCTCTCCCCAATGAGGGTACACGGGCTGGTCGAAAGGAAATTCGCCCGTCGAAACCCATTTTCCGGGACCCGTCGGTGGCACATAATCGTCAGCAAAAGGACTCTTGTAGGAATCTCCGGCACCGTCTGTCAAGGACCAGGCAAATATGGCGGCAGCTATTGACTTTCCGAAGTCGGCCGATCGTTGTAAGGTTTCCGCATCTGTGTCCTGCTGAAAAAGCGCCTGGTAGTGGGACTCCATTGAATCGATCGAGGCGACCAGTTGGGGCGTAGTGTTTGGTAGAAGGTCGCGCAGTATTGATGCCAGTGCGGCGTTCGCGCTTGCCGGCCAGAAATATGTCTTGTTCGCTTCGGGCAGCGGCAGCTGAAGTCCACCGTTAAGTTGCGGCGCCAGCGACTGATACCCTTCCATGCCGGGGACGATCGATTCGTACAGTGTAAGTCCTGCATATGCGTAAATCCGCCCTGCAGTGTGCGGAAGAATTCCCGGCGTACCTGTAAGAAGGCTTCGCTGCATATCCATCCAGGCATAGGCAATGTCGGCAGGATGTTGGTCGGGAGATTGCCGGGAAGGCTCATTTCCTTTGCACCCCGACAAGGCGAGGTGCGCAAGCATAAGGGTTATCAACCCTACCGATGGAAGTGAATTTCTGATTTTCATGCGAGTGGCTTTTGGTTCGACAATTACTTAATGTGATGGTCAGACGCGAGACGTAAAACGGTCGCGCAATCACATAGGTGAAGCTAGATTGTCGAAAGAAGAACGAAGGTGCCCTAAGGACAAAAAACGGTGCTGTAAAGTTTATCAGGCGTGTTCGCGCGTTTTCCTTCCCAGTTTTCCGGGACTAATATCAAACCGCTCTTTGAAAGCCCTGTTGAAGTGCGACCGGTTTTCAAAACCACTGACCGTACAAACCTCGTCGATACTCATGTCGGTCGTTTCAATCAAGTAGTGGCTGTATTGAAGTCGCTTTTCGAGAAGCCATTTGCCTGGTGTGGTGTTAAATATCTCTTTGAACTCCTGCTTGAAAGCAGACAGACTTCTGCAGCATAACCTGGCGAAGTCCTCCAGCGTAAGGTTACAGAAAAAGTTAGCTTCCATCACTGCTTTGATGGAGGCCTTGTTGGTGAGGCATAATCCGCGAAAGAAATTGTTGAGCGGACTGTAAAGGTTGCTGGAAATGATACTCACCAACAGTTCTTCAAATTTGATTTTCAGCAGCGATTCCGATGGCGGGCCGGGCTCCTTGAAGTACGAAAGCATCGAGTGGAAGTACGTATCCAACACATCGCTTGCCGGCAAAGGTATGAGGGTGTCGGTATTGTCCGGCCCAACTGCCATCACCGGCAACTTGTATTTCTGGAAGACCGTTCGGATGAAATCGTCCGGTACAAATATCCGTAGCTCGCAAAAGTCGCTGTCGCTCAGGTGTTGCGCTGCGACCACACTACCCTTCTTTGCAAACAGGCAGTCGCCCACGCCCTGAACATATTCAGCGCGAAGCGTCTTCAGGAGCAGCTTACCGGATATCGAGTAGCTGAAGAAATTATTGTGCCACCATTGGTTTTCACTGTCGTCATCGTCTACACGGCACACCACTTCCACGAACTGAAGGTCATCCACCTCGAACTTCCTGAATACTTGATCGTTACGCAAAAAGTCCTGAATGTTGATCATTGCGAAGGGGCTTGACATAAAGGTAAGAATGATTTGCTATTTTCGGTTATCAAATGAAACCCCTATGAATACTATTGAACTTGGATTGGAGTATTTGGCTGAACTGGAGTCTGAGGTACCAGTAACCCGTAAGTGCCTGGAACGAATTCCTATGGATTTGTCTGAATGGAAACCGCACGAAAAGTCAATGGCTATGGGATACCTGTCCCTTCTTGTGGCAGAGATACCCAAGTGGATAACGTATATCATCGAGCAATCGGAAATTGACCTTGCCACCTTCCCTCACGCCAAGCCTCAAACTATCGATGAATTGGTGAGGCACTTCGACGAAAACATCGAAGGTGCGAAGAAGGCTCTAAGGAGCGTAACCCATGATGAGCTGGCGCGGCCATTCTATTTGAAGAGCAACGGTCAGGTATTGTTTACTTCGCCCAAACAGGAGATCACGAGGTCTACCTTGAATCATTGGGTGCATCATCGCGGACAACTTACTGTCTACATGCGGCTAAACAATATACCGGTGCCCTCGATTTACGGACCGTCTGCTGATGACCGGGGCACCTAAAGTTTTTACGTTTTTACGTTTTTACGTGTTTATGTGTTTATGTGTTTGCGTTCTTATACCGAAACAAGTGAGCATCAAAAAATAAAATGAGTTTATTATCCCCGCCTCCCTACCCATCCAATCGCGCCATTGGCGCGGTGAGGATCATCTTTGGTTTACTGGTTGTCTACCATGGCCACGAGGTATTCAGGCCCGATATAATGGCCACGTATTTCGATTGGGACATATTCAAGACGTCGTCGGGAAAATTTCTCGTGTATGCCGGAAAGGCGTCTGAATTCATCGCGGGCGTACTGCTTACGTTAGGTTTGTTCACCCGCATTGGCGCCCTGCTTGGTATCGGCACATTCTGCTATATTACCTTCATGGTCGGGAACGGAAGATTCTGGTATGAAGATCAGCACCCATTTATGTTTGCCCTGTTCGGATTGCTCTTCCTTTTAACAGGACCTGGTGCCTGGAGTATGGATAGAATACTATTCAGAAGTCGGTCGTAGCGCCTGGGCCTGCATCTGCAACTATTCTATTCCCAGCGGAACAACTTGACTGCTATCGTGTAGGATATCACCATCCACACACACATGCCGAGCAGGTCGCCGGGCAATGCCCATAGTGAAGTCCCCTCGTTGGCAATCTTTCGCATAGCGTCGACCATGTAGGTGAGTGGGAAGAAATCGGTCACCGACTGCAGCCAGGAAGGGAACACTTCGGCGGGAAAAAATATCCCTGACAAGAGCACCAATGGCAGTTGTACAAGGTTTGCCGCAGGCGCGACCTGGGTTTCCTCGCGTGCCCATCCTGCAATGGAAAAACCTATGCCGAGAAAAATCAATGCCCCTATGATGCAAACCAGTGCGAAGTGGACATAGCTGCCAACCATGTGAAAATCGAAAAACCATGCACCAAATCCTACAAGTACTGTGGCGGTCATGATAACGACAATGAGCCGAACCACTGCCTGTGCGAGAACGAACTGTAGCGGGTGTATGGGTGTCGCCTGAATGCGGCGAAGCGCGCCGTTGAGTTTCCACGCGACAAAGCTGAACGACACGCTGAAGATCCCGAGCTGCATAATGGTCATCGCCAGGATGCCGGGAAGAACAAAGTCGAAGTAACCCAGGTTGTTCACCGTCACTCCGGAAGTCTTGACCGCCAGCATCGGGGCAGTGCCTGTAAACTGCCTGTCGAGGCTGTTCACGATCTGGGTTATCACGAGGTTAGCGATCTGTGCACCCTGAGGTTTCCCATCGTTGTATCGGGTTTCTATTTGTTCGGGCATTGGCTTGCCGTCTCGCATTATCCCGAAGTTCTCCGGCACAATTATGTGAAGATCGATATGGCCTTTGCCCAACGCCTCAGATGCTTCGGGTTCCGATAACGTCTCAATACTGAAAGCGCCCACCTGTACCAGTGCCTTCTCGAACTCTACGGCCATTTGCGTAGTGGAGTGGTTCGTGAGGCCTATCCGGATGGAAGGTCCTGAATTTCCAGACAGGAAGCCGAAGACAGACAGCATGACCATGGGAAGCAACAGGCTAAACACGATCGTCCCCTTGTTGCGCATGAACATCTTGAAGGAGGCTTTTACCATCGCCAGGAAAGAGCGTATCCGTTTCATCGCTAATCTCTCAACGTTTTTCCTGTAAGGTCCAGAAACACATCTTCCAGTGTAGCCGCATGGACTTCAGTGTGCGGTTTAAAGCCGCGGGCAAGGAGTTGCCTGATGAGTTGATCTGGCGAATCCAACGCTACGATCTTCCCGTCGTCCATTATGGCGATCCGGTCGCAAAGATATTGTGCCTCATCCATGTAGTGCGTGGTGAGTACTACGGTCGTACCTCTCGCGCGGATTTGCCCGACCAGTTCCCAGAGATTGCGTCGCGCCTGGGGATCGAGGCCCGTTGTAGGTTCGTCGAGGAACACGACGACCGGGCTGTTGACCAGCGTGGTGGCAATAGAGAACCGTTGCTTTTGGCCGCCCGATAATTGCTTTACCATTGCACGTGCCCGGTCCTTCAATCCCACGTCGTCAAGAAGCGCCAGGGGGTCAACCTTGCAGCCATACAGTGCTGCGAACATTTCTATGAGTTCGGTGAGTCGCAGGTTTTGGAAAAAGGCTGACGACTGCAATTGAATGCCGATACGCTCCTTGATCTTATACGGATGCTCCGCCGCATTGATGCCGTCAAGTATAACGGTACCTGACGTTATCGTGCGAAGCCCCTCTATCATTTCAAGTGTCGTGGTCTTTCCTGCCCCATTCGGTCCGAGGATGCCAAACACTTCGCCGCGATTCACCTTGAAACTCACACTCTTGACAGCCTCGACACCGTTATCATAGGTCTTTGTAAGGTTCTCAACTTGCAGTACAGGCGATTCCATAACGATAACGCATCCGACAAATATAGTAGAGAATAGTCCTAAAAGCGTGTCGATCAATCACGAAATGAAACGATGAAGGGTACTTAAGCGTTGCGTTCCCGGCTGCAAATGTACACCGTGTAAGAATCTGTCCGCTGATTGTCGTCGGATAAACCAATGATGGGTTTGGCTCGTAAATATGCAATTTGTATTATTGTTAAGTATACCTTCCTGTCTACTCGACTGATTGATTGGCTACTATGACTCCCTGAATTTCATAATCACCCTGTCATTGCATAACCCCCTCTTTGTCATGAACAAGTTCAATCTGCTTTCCAGTAGCCTGTTGCTACTTTGTGTTTCTATTGTATTCCCAACTTCAGGCCAGGAAGTATTGGCCGCGTTTGGAGTTACGTTGAAAAATGATCCGGAGGCGTTTACCGTTGAAGTTCCCGAAAACAACTCGACATTATTGTTTCTTCTGGACAACCGGTCGATTAAGGCCAGACTATTTGACAAGAACCTGACCCTGGTCGATTCCCTCGATGGCGAGAGGCCATCGAAAAGTGAGCTGCCTAAACTGCTCGGACATTGTCGGTCAGGCAATCTGGTTACGTTATTTTTTTCGTCCCAGTACCACAACTCTTTTGCTGCCGTGCATTTTGACCTGACGGGCAAGCAGGTAACAAGCGAAGACCTTAAGCTTCCGGTAGCGAACGAGCGCTTTGCCGGAGCTATCAGTGCTGACGAAAATTTCTATATTTTCTCCACAGAGAAGACTGCACTAAAGTTATATGCGTTCCGCGCCGACGCCAGCTATGAGATGAAGACCTATGACGTACCTTCCGGCAAATCCGGTACGTTCTCGAAAAATCTGACGGCCATCTTTCGCAAGGACACCGCAGAGCCGATGGACCTTGACTTCCCCCCGACGTTGAGGCTCGCCAGTAACACGCAAAAACTGTATTGTTATCCCGACAGACTGGTACTAACCATTGATAGCGACCCGAGCGAAACGACACTGGTTGCAATCGACCGGAAAACACTCAAAGAAGAAATCCGCTCCTATGCACAAGGAAAGACTGAGTGCACGGAAAGCGTGACTTCGAATTCGTATTTACGTGGAGGCTACCTGTACCAGGTAATTTACTGTATCAAAAGAATGGTATTCAGGATCGTCGATCTCGAAAACGATCGACTGGTAAGGGAGAACACCATCACCGACGATGACGAATTACACTATGCTAACGGCGATGAGCCTACCCGCTCCCGTCCATTTCTCCGGAAATGCGCGGAAGACGGTGGCCTGATTTTCGTCTACCGGATCCCGCGAGCCCTGGTGGTTACCTTTGGGGGATACACCATAATGGGAAGTGGGCCGTCGTATTCCGGTGTACGAACCGTAGAGCTAAAAAGCCTGCTGGACCCGACAACCTTTGAACCCCTGAACGGCATGTTGATGCCCGAGACTATACTCGACAGGATCAAGGAATTTAAGTCCAATATTGGTAAAGAGTATTATGCCTTCGGAAGTACTAAAACTGTAGACACAATGTTCCTCCGTGGTAAAGAACATATACTAGGATATTTTGACAGTGTGAAAAACCGATATCACCTGGTGAGCTTTGGAGATTCGGTAGTTGCTGCAAACTAGAACTTCAACGTATCGACCTGCATTTGCTTACATCTCCAGCACGATCTTTCCCACGCGGTTTGTGGCGCCGATATCGTTGAAGGCAGAAATGATCTTGCTGAACGGACGTATGGAATCGATTTGTGGCCGGATCTTGTGCCGGGAGACGAATTGCAGCATCTGCACAAACTCGTCGTCGTTGCCCATGGTCGACCCGATAAGGGCAAGCTGCCGCCAGAACATCCTATAGAGGTCGATGCTCTTCGGCAAACCTGCCGTTGCGCCGTAGAACACGAGCTTGCCGGAAGGTTTCAGTATCTTGATGAACGCATTAACCTGCTCACCGCCGGCACTGTCGAGGATAAGGTCGAAGCCGCCGCGTGTCTTCCAAAGGTCCTTAAACGTATTTTCCTGCTTGTAATTGTAGCCTCCCTTGGCGCCTAACTTAATGGCCTTTTGAAGCTTGGCCTCGCTGCTCGTGTTCACATAGACATTGGCATTGGCAGCCATCGCGAACTGGAACGCAAGCTGAGCCACGCCACCGCCAAACCCGGAGATGAGAACATTCTGTCCGGCGCGCAATCCACCTTTCCGGAACAATGCGCGAAAGGCCGTCAGCCCGCCTAGCGGGAGTGCAGCAGCCTGCCGGTGGTCGAGGTGTGAGGGCTTATGTTGAAGACGGTCAACCGGTACGGCGATATACTCTGCAAACGTGCCGTTCTCCGGCATGCCGAGGATCGTGTATTTGTCCGATTGAACTTCCGGGTTGGGACCCCAGTTGACGTTCGGGTTTATCACGACCTCCTGCCCTACCCATGGTTGATGAACTTCGTCGTGAACCTGCTCAACCACGCCGCAGCCATCAGAACCGAGAATGGCACCGAACCGGATGTGCGGATATTTCCCATCGATGATCCACTGGTCGCGCCGATTCAGGGTGACGGACTGCAGTTTCACCAGTGCCTTTCCGTCCGACAACTCAGGCTTCGGTACGTCCATGAGTTCGATTTTCCCGGGCGCGGTGAGTACGAGGGCTTTCATCGTGCTAAACGAGGTGGATTTTTATGAGCGGATCTTATGCAAGTATACGGCTTTTAGACAAGAGTGTGAATGACTGCTTGCGTCCTGGTCAAATACGCTACTGCCTACTATTCTCCTCTCCTGCCCACTGCCTACTCTAAAAAGGCGTCTCATCCGGATCAGGTGGTTCCGGTCCGGGATCAGGTGGTGTGTTGACGCGGCTTCCGAGTCGGATCATTCCGCTGAAGGGATTATCGCCCGGAGTCGGTTCGTCGAAGTCGGCAAACTTGGTGTACTTGCCAATGAATTTGAGCTTCACACTGCCTATGGATCCGTTCCTGTGCTTGGCAATGATGACCTCACCCATTCCCTGGGTCGGCATGCCGTCTTCGTCAACTGTGATCTTGTAATACTCGGGACGGTAAAGGAACATGACGATGTCGGCGTCCTGTTCGATGGAGCCCGACTCCCGCAGGTCAGACAACTGCGGACGCTTGTCACCCCCACGTGTTTCGACCCCCCGACTCAACTGCGACAGCGCGACGACGGGAACGTTGAGCTCTTTGGCTATTCCCTTAAGTGCACGGGATATAGACGCGATTTCCTGTTCACGGTTACCCCCCTGTTCCCCACGCATAAGTTGAAGGTAGTCTACGACGATGAGTTGGACGTTATGTTCGGCCTTCAGGCGCCGGCATTTCGCCCGGAGTTCCAGGATTGAGAGTGCGGGTGTGTCGTCGATATAGATTGGTGCTGCCGACAGCCGGTTGGTTTTATGAACGAGTTGTGCCCACTCAAACTCCGCGAGGTTGCCCTTCCTGATCTTCTCACCTTCCAGTTCCGCCTCGGCAGAGATCATCCGATTGACGAGCTGGACGGAAGCCATTTCCAGGGAGAAGATGGCTACGGGAATGTTGAAGTCGACTGCCGCATTTCGCAATGCCGAAACAACGAATGCGGTCTTACCCATCCCGGGGCGTGCCGCGATGATGATCAGATCGGACCTTTGCCAGCCCGACGTCATTCGGTCGAGGGCCGTGAATCCGCTCGGCACGCCGGTGAGGCCGTCCTTGTGTTCCCTGAGTTGTTGAAGTTCCTGGATGGCGCGGTACATCAGGTTCTTCATCGTGTCGTAGTTCTTCCTCAGGTTGGAGTCGGATATCTCGAATATCTTTTGCTCCGTTTTGTCGAGCAACTCGAATACATCCGTCGTATCCTCGTAGGCATCCTGGTGGATTTGGGAAGCGATCTGGATAAGCTCACGCTTGATGGCCATTTCGATAATGACCCGCGCGTGGTATTCAATGTTGGCTGCGGAACTAACCTTTGAGGTAAGTTCAGCGACCTTGTATGCGCCGCCGACTAGCTCGAGTTTCCCGTTTTTGCGGAGCTGATTGACAACCGTACGCATGTCCACAGGCTCGGACGCCTTGAACAGCTCGACGATCGCAGTGTACAGCTCCTTGTGCGCGTCCTGATAAAAATGTTCCGCCTTTAGAAACTCAATGACCTGGTTTAGAGCGTTCTTCTCCAGCATGAGGGCGCCGAGTACGGCCTCTTCCAACTCCGGCGCCTGCGGCGGCAACTTGCCCAGGCTTTCCGCGATGTCGCGCGCTACCAGTTTCGTTGATTTGCTACTCAGCCTCAGGGGCGTAGATCTACCTTGCTCCATACCGCAGTTGTTGTAGGTGTTCTTCGCAATTCAAAAGTCCGGGATTCAACCCGAGGGGCAACAAACCTATGAAAAGCGTCAATCCTCATATTAACAAACTATTCACAAATGACTAACACGTTCTTTGTGCATAAGTTTTTCCCGAAAAGTTTGCCGTTGTCAGGTTGCACGAGAATGTAAGTCCTACTATATTCTTCTCGACACGAAGTGTACGCCTTTTACGTGACAACCTGTGTCACCACGCACGCGCCGTTGGTTTTTGGTCTATTCCGAACATTTTCATTTACTTTGGGCACGAAGAGGTTAATTATAGATGCCGGGAGAACCTAAACGCATTCATTTCATCGCTGTCGGCGGAAGCGTAATGCATAACCTGGCCATCGCCCTGAAACGCGCCGGCAACGAGGTATCAGGATCTGATGATGAAATCTTCGAGCCCGCGCGTTCTGCATTGAAAGCCAATGGCTTATTGCCCGCGAAGGAAGGCTGGTTTCCGGAGAAGATCACGCCGGACATCGACGAGGTGATCCTCGGAATGCATGCGCAGATTGACAACCCCGAACTGCTGAAAGCGCAGGAGTTGGGTATCCCCATCCGGTCCTTCCCTGAATTCATTTACGGACGGTCGCGCGACAAACAGCGTATCGTCATTGCTGGTAGTCACGGAAAGACGACGATCACTGCGATCATCATTCACGTCCTCAATCACCTGAAGCGCAAGTTCGACTACGTCATCGGGGCTCGGGTCAAAGGGCTCGACCAAACGGTGCGGTTGTCCGACGCTCCCATCATCATAATTGAAGGTGATGAATACCTCTCGTCCCGCCTCGACCCGGTGCCCAAGTTCATTCGCTACCGACATCATATTGGTCTGATCAGCGGAGTGGCCTGGGACCATGCCAACGTGTTTCCCACCGAAGAAGACTACGTGCGGCAGTTCGATATCTTCTCGGACCAGACCCCCAAGGGTGGCGTTCTACTGTATTGCGAGCAGGATCCCATGGCGGTTATGATCGGTAAAAAGGAACGCACCGACGTGTCAGCGGTGGGTTACAAGGCCTTACCTCATGTGATGGAGAAAGGAGTGGTCTACCTTACCTACGACAAGGAGCGTTACCCAATCAAGATATTCGGGAGCCACAACTACCTGAACCTGGGAGGCGCTCGTGAATTGCTCCGCCGAATCGGCGTCACTTATGAGCAATTCTATGAGGCAATCACAAGCTTCGAAGGTGCTTCCGGGCGACTGGAGATTGTTACGAACAAAAATTCGATGTGCGTTATCCGCGACTTTGCACACGCTCCCTCCAAAGTAAAGGCGTCAGTCAAGGCCGTTCGCGACCTGCACCCGGAACGTGAACTTGTAGCTTGCCTCGAACTTCACACATACAGTAGCCTGAGTAAGAGTTACCTGCCTCAATATAAACAGGCGCTCAAGAACGCGCAGCAAAAACTCGTTTTCTTCGACCCTCACACGGTAGCAACAAAGCGGCTGGAACCGCTTGACGAAAGCGATATACAAAGGGCCTTCGGTTCCGACGCTGTACAGGTGTTCACCAAACGCGAAGACCTTGAACGCTATCTTTCTCAACAATCGTGGCAAAACAAGAACCTACTGCTCATGAGCTCCGGAACTTTCGGCGGCTTATCCGTTGACCAACTCGCCGCAACTTTGAAAGACTGATCATCATGCGCCTGCACCTGAAGACACCGATCGTATTTTTCGACCTGGAAGCAACGGGCACCAGCATCACCCAGGACCGCATCATTGAAATCGCGATGGTGAAGGTCATGCCCAACCAGGAAGTCATCCGGAAATCAAACCTGATAAATCCAACCATCCCTATCCCGCCGGAGTCCTCGCTGATTCATGGTATCTACGACAAAGACGTCCAGGACAAGCCAACGTTCAAGGACGTAGCAAAAGAATACGCGCGGTTCCTTGAAGGCGCAGACCTTTCGGGATTCAGCATACTCAAGTTCGACGTGCCCCTCCTCGTGGAAGAGTTCCTTCGCGCCGGTGTGGAGTTTGACTACAGCAGGAAGCGCATCATCGACACGCAAAAGATCTTTCACCTGATGGAAAAGCGAACTCTCGCTGCCGCTTATAAGTTCTATTTAAATAAAGAGTCTCACACGGCCGAGGCCGATGCCGAAGCCTGCATGGAAATCCTTGCGGCGCAGGTGGAGAAATATAACGGCGAACCCGTAACTGACACCCTGGGCCGGAGGATCGGGGAAATATCCAACGACATGGAGGTATTGAGTCGCCTTTCTCTTTCAAATCTGGTTGACCTGGCGGGTCGTATGTGCCTGAATGACAAAGGGGAAGAGATTTTTAATTTCGGTAAGCACCGGAACAAGAAGGTGGCGGCTATCCTTCGGGAAGAACCCGCGTACTACGATTGGATTATGAACGGCGACTTCTCCCTCGACACAAAGCGCAAGCTGACTGAAATCAAGCTCCGAGCCTTTCGGAAGTGACTGGGAACCTTTTCGCTGCGATTATAGTCTATAATTTTTATAGGTTTAATAGATTTTTCTAACTTTGCAAAATTCCGTCGGACCTTTTGGCGAGGCACCGGGCGCGGACCCCGAAGGGCGGAAACCGCCAACAAAGAATACAATACCAACCCAGCCAACTGTGGCTCTTTTCGAAGAATTAAAGGAAGAACTGACGCCCCTGAGCGCTGACGAGGGGCTCAGGCGGCTTGCCGAACGTTTCTCAAACGGATCGGTAAAGTTTTCTTCCGCTTTCGGGGAGGAAGACCAGGTAATTACCCACCTCATTGCGACAAACAGCCTTCCCATTACTATTTTTACGCTTGATACCGGCAGGCTTTTCCAGGAGACCTATGAGCTAATGGACCGCACCCGGGCACGTTATCGGATCAATGTTGAAACATACTTTCCTGACACCGGCGACGTAGAACAACTGGTTCGGACCAAAGGCTTCAACAGTTTTTATGAATCCGTGGAAAACCGCAAGGAGTGCTGCTTCATTCGGAAGGTGAAACCTTTGCGGAGGGCGCTTCAGGGAGCCTCAGTATGGGTTACCGGTCTACGTGCCGGACAGTCCGCCAACCGTCAGAAGTTCCAGGTTGTGGAGTGGGACGCAGACCTCCAACTCGTTAAGTACAACCCAATACTGAATTGGTCGTATGACGAGATGCGAGCCTTTATCGCAGACAACAAGATACCGGTGAACGCACTACACGCAAAGGGGTTTGCCAGCATCGGATGTGCACCCTGCACGCGTGCTATCCAGCCCGGCGAAGATATCCGGGCAGGACGCTGGTGGTGGGAACAGACCCAGAAGGAGTGCGGACTTCACGAGGCAAAACCAGCTGAACAACAATAGATCAGGATGAGTGAGTATTTGAAAGTTTTTCCCAAGGATCTCGAAGACGAGGCTATCTATATCATCCGTGAGACGGCAGCCCAGTTTGAGCGTCCCGCGATTCTTTTTTCCGGAGGCAAGGATTCCATCACGCTGGTACGGTTGGCGCAAAAAGCCTTCTACCCGGGGAAGATACCTTTCCCCCTTGTACATATCGATACCGGGCACAACTTTCCCGAGACGATTACATTTCGCGACCGCCTTGTAGAGGAGACTGGCGTCGAACTCATTGTAGGGTACGTGCAGGACGATATCGACGCGCGTCGCGTCGTTGAGGAAACAGGCAAGTATTCCAGCCGAAACATGCTGCAAACCACTACCCTGCTCCGTACCATTGAAGAGCACCGCTTGGATGCCTGCATGGGTGGCGCACGTCGCGACGAGGAAAAGGCCCGCGCCAAAGAGCGGATATTCTCCGTGCGCGATGATTTCGGCCAATGGAATGCAAAGAACCAGCGACCGGAGTTGTTCGACTACCTGAACGGTCGCATCCACCCCGGCGAAAACGTCAGGGTATTTCCTATATCCAACTGGACCGAACTCGACGTCTGGAACTACATCAAAGAAGAAAACCTTGCCATCCCGTCCATCTACTTCTCGCACGAGCGACCGGTAATTGAACGCGACGGCATTCTTTGGCCGTATTCCGACTTCATCTACAAAGATCCTGACGAAGTGCTTGTCACCCGGACGGTCCGTTTCCGCACGGTCGGCGACATGAGCTGTACAGCTGCACTCAGCTCAACGGCCACCACAGTGGAACAAATCATTGAAGAAATCATCGGCACCACCATCTCCGAACGCGGCACACGCCTCGACGACAAACGCGCAGAAGCGGCGATGGAGATGCGGAAGGTGAATGGCTATTTTTGAGAAAGATTGAAGAATTGAATACCATAAACGCATAAAAAATTAATTGAAGGATACGAGGTTTTCGAGTTGATCCTATTCAACTCTTCAACCCTTCAACCCTTCAACTCTTTTCACCATGGAGGTTTTAAGAATCGCGACGGCTGGGAGTGTTGACGACGGTAAAAGCACACTGATCGGAAGGCTGTTATACGAAACAAATTCGATTACCACGGATAAACTGGAAGCAATACAGCGGGCCAGCCAGCGGAAGGGTATTGACTTTCTCGACCTGTCGCTGCTAACCGATGGGCTTATCGCTGAACGTGAGCAAGGCATTACGATCGACGTGGCCCACATTTATTTCAATACGCCGAGAAGGAAATTCATCATTGCGGACTCCCCGGGGCACGTCGAGTATACCCGCAATATGATCACCGGAGCATCGAAAGCCGATGTCTCGATCATCCTGGTCGATGCACGTAACGGTATCCTCGAACAGACGCACCGCCATTACTACATCTCCAACCTGCTCAACATACCCAGGGTGATCGTCTGCGTCAACAAGATGGACCTCATGGATTACTCCGAAGCACGGTTCCGCGAAATTGAACGAGACTTCCTTGAGTTCAGCAGCAAGATCAAATCCGACACACAGGAAATATTAATACTCCCAATCAGCTCGCTGTACGGTGAAAACCTC
>JAJJPK010000027.1:0-27044 GCA_032907565.1 Cyclobacteriaceae bacterium
CGTTATTTGTCTTGTCTGCGCGCGCGCGAAACACTGCCTGTAGAGCCCGAATTCGTCAGGTATTCACCTCAAAATCTGCAGCGTTTTGGTAGGTTGGAAATTTTTCCGGGATGTAAGATAAGAAGAATGAAGAGTGAAATCGTTTTGTTCATTTCGACGATTTTTACGCGTCGATCGCCTCTCCACGAAACCGACGATTCCATTTTATGCGCATCATTCCCCGGCGGCTGAAGAAGTTTAATGACAGGCTCAATGCCATCCTGGAAAAGCCGTTGCTCACGTCGACCATCGTGCTGGTGATCGTGGCGTTGGTGGTGATCGGCCTAAGCTTGAAATATTATCGTCGCGACTTCGATTCGTTTATCCAGCAGGTTCTTGCGGAAGCGCACGGTATGATTTTCGACATCGCGGTCATCGGTATCCTGATTTTCTGGCTCAATCAGAATGGGGAGAAGCGCCAACGCATTCGGACGTATCGCGATGAGATCGACGACTTCCGTCTCTGGGAGTCGGAAGAGGCGGCTTTCCGTACCGTCGGTAATATCAAGCGGCTCAACCGTCACAAGATCTACGAGATCAATCTCGTGAACTGCCATCTTCCGCGGACCAATCTCAACTATGTCAGGCTGACCGGATCCAACCTGAATTCCGCGAACATCTCGCAGTCGTCGCTTATCGAGGCCGACCTGGAAGGGGCTCGCCTCAACCAAACGAATTTTGAAAACTCAAATCTCAACCAGGCCAACCTGAAGGGGGCATTCGCCAGCGGCGCGAACTTCAAGGACGCGTTTCTCATCAAAGCCCGCTTCGACGAAGCGTTTCTCATCAAAACCAATTTCCGTAACGCTTTTCTCATGGAGGCCAATCTGCGCAACGCGTACCTGATGGGTGCAGATTTCGAAAATGCCAGCCTTTACAAAGCGGATCTGCGGGGCGCCAAAGGCCTCAGCGTTGACCAGCTCGCCGTCGCAAAAACCCTCTATCTGGCAAAATTCGACGATGAGGTGCTGGAACAGATCAAAACCAACCTCCCCGAGCTCGTAGGAGGTTGAGATATTGCTCCTGATAAAATAAACCGTTACCTTTGTCGCAGACAACGGCTTCAGCGCTGAAGCCGTTGTTTCTTTTTTTAATCGTGGGAGAAAAAAATGAGGCATTTATGAGCAGGAAGATATCCTACTATACCCGGGAAGGTCTGGAAAAGATCAAGTCGGAGTTGAACGAACTGAAGACGAAAGGTCGTGCTGAAATCGCGCGCCAAATCGCCGATGCGCGTGATAAGGGGGATCTGAGCGAGAATGCCGAATACGACGCTGCCAAGGACGCGCAAGGTATGCTTGAAGCGAAGATTGCGCAGCTTGAAGAACTTGTGGCCAACGCACGTCTTCTCGACGAGTCAACCATCGATACATCACGTGTATCCATTCTTTCGAAGGTCACCATCAAGAATAGAAAGAACGGCGCTTCCTTTACGTACACGCTAGTGTCAGAGGAGGAAGCGGATTTGAAAGCCGGAAAGATATCTACGCTGTCGCCCATCGGTAAAGGCCTACTTGGCAAAAGGCAGGGTGAGTTTGCTAAGATTCAAACACCGGCTGGGGAGATGGAATTTGAAGTCATCAGCATCTCCCTCTGACCGATGACATTAACGAGACAATAAGATCATGGCTTCCTTGTTCACTCGCATCGTCAGGCGAGAGATTCCGGCTCATATCGTGGCCGAAGACGACCGGTGCCTGGCCTTTCTCGACATCAACCCGCTGACGAAGGGCCACACCCTGGTGATACCCAAGGCTGAGATCGACTATTATTTCGACCTGGATGATGAGTTGCTGGCCGCGCTGACGATCTTTTCCAAAAAGGTAGCGCACGCCATCAAACAGGAGATTCCCTGTCTTCGCGTTGGCGTCGCTGTGGTGGGACTCGAAATACCGCACGCCCACGTGCATCTTATCCCGCTGAACTCAATGGGGGACATCAACTTCGGTAAACCCAAGCTAAAGCTGTCGCAGGAAGAGATGGCATCCATTGCGTCGCGCATTGCCGGCCACTATAAGGGCTAAGAGTTTCAGAGGAAATCGATGTCGACGTCCAGCGGATAGCGCATCAGGTATTGGAGTGCGTCGTTGACGGTCATGTTTTCGAAGAGCACCTTGTAAAGAATGCTCGTGATGGGTGCGCGTACCCTGTAATAGTCGGCGCATTTCTTTACGATGCGCACGGTGTCAACGCCTTCCGCGACTTCGTCCATGCTTGCCAAAATTTCCGGTAGGGGAATACCCTTCGCCAGCTTAAACCCCACCTGAAAGTTTCGGCTCAGCGAACTGTTGCAAGTTGTCACCAGGTCGCCAATGCCGGCAAGTCCCAGGAATGCGCGCAAGTCCCCGCCCAGGGCACGGCCAAGATATATCATCTCGATAACTCCACGGCTGATCAGCAACCCCCGGGCGTTTTCGCCATAGCCCATGCCGCTGAGCGCGCCGGATGCAATCGCGATAATATTCTTGAGTACGCCGGCGAGTTCTACTCCCACCAGATCGTTATTGCCGTATACTTGGAAGTTGTCGTTTCGCAAGAGTCTTTTCCCGACGCTGATTACTTCATCGAAGTGGCTGGCGACGACCGTTGCCGAAGGGTGTCCTTCAGCCAGTTCACGCGCGAGGTTAGGTCCTGCCAGACAACCTACCCGAACGACGATGCTTTCCTCCTGTATTACTTCGCTCATGGTCTTTACCTGCGTTCGGTCGAGATGGGTAACGGACTCGATGGTTTCGTTTTTCGGAAGGGTCAGGTCGAAACCCTTGGTTCCGTGGATCAGAATGTGATACGGTCGCAGATGCCGGGACAGCTTCCTCATCATGGCGCGGAAGTGTGTGGAGGGAACGATGGGAAAGATCACCTCACACTCCTGCGCTACCTCGGCCAGGTCGCATGTGGGCGCAACGTTGGCGTGCATCACATGACCGCGGTTCGGTAAGCCTTCGCGTATGCGCTGCACCACTTTCTCGTCGCGTGCATAGAGCAATACCCGGCGCTGGCGGGCCAGCAGGTTTGCTACCGCGCTTCCGAAGTTTCCGGCACCGATGACTCCCACCGGTTTCTCAGACAAACTTCTCGAGCTCATAGCCTACGAGGCGGTTGTGGTAATAATACAGCGTGTTGAAATCGCGCGTGATGATGTTACCTTCCTTGTTCATGAGCAGGGGGCGCTTGAGGTGAAAGATGCCGACATTGTCAAGTCCATGGCGGATGACTGTGTCAATATCGCTCTTCATATGGGTGGCCATGTTGATCTTGCCTTCTTTCTTAAGTTTTATGATCTGCTTTCGCACACGCAGGCACGCTTCGCGAAATTCTTCATACTCCAGCACCTGATCTTCTTCAGGAAGCCGGAGCAACCCGAACAGGTCCAGCCGCGGATATTTCTTCTGCCAAAGTTCAAATGCAACAAACGCGACGAGATGACTGGAGAATACCCGGTTGATACTGTGGTATTCCTTCACGATCTTCTGGCTCAGCCTGCGGGTGTATTCGTCCTCGCGCTGTAGGTCCACCGTTATCCGGCCGTTGCTCTTGAAATAATCTTCCGTGTTGATGAGTCGGCCCTCTGCGTCCAGGCTGTTGCCGTTGTCGTCGACGTAGTTGCCCATGACATCCAGCCCCTGACCTATCGATACGGAAATATTGGAACCTTTCGTGAAAAATTTGAACAGGAATTGAAGCAACTGCCAGCTTCCGTACTTGTCAGCTTCCGGAAGATAACGGTCCTGCCCTTTGATGGTCAAATAGTCGTCAATGAGGTCGGGTGCTTCCAGGACAAAGTGATAGTTAAGGGTCACCGGCACGACAAATATCTTACGGGGTGTTTCCCCTTCTTTCGCCGTCATGTAGATGTTGCGCTGCGCTTCGATAGCGGTGCTCAGCAGTCCCCGTTTCAGACTTTTCTCGATCATGCCTGAACGGGACCGGGGTCCTCCCGGGAAGAAGAGGCTATGCGCCCCTTTTTGAATGGCCAGGGTGGAATATGCTTTCAGTGTTTCAAGGTAAGGGAGGTTCTTTTTTCGCCGGTCGACCTTGTATGCCCCGAGACTGTTCATGAAGTAGGCAAAGATCTTAATGTTGAAGAGGTTCAGCCCGGCGCCGTAGATAAATGCGGGCAATCCCAGGGAATGGATGACCCATCCGATAAGTATTGAATCGAGGTTGCTGAAATGGGTTGGCACCATGATCACCGTACCCTGCCGGGCGAGTCTTCTCAAGTGTTTTGCCTTGCCGACGATGTGGATCTTGTCGCGAAGGGTGTATTGGTTGCGAAAGAAGGCTCCGAACTTCTTTACCCGTGCGCCGTTGAGAAGCCGGGAAAACCAGAATTTCACCACCTCGCGGGCGAACTTGTACGAACTTGGCTTGAAGTTTCCCGCGATCTCGTTCGCGTACCTCGACACGATGCGGTGTAGCAGTTCTTCGGTTTTGGCGGCGATCTCCTCTTCGCTTGTATCCGCACTGAAGCTTAATTCCTCCTTAATTTTCGCCCAGAAGCGCGGCTCATCGGGAGGGTCCACGCGCCATCGGTTGCGCTTCATCCGCTGTTGCTCGCGGTAGACTGTTGTTTCCAACTCCTCTGCCAGTTGACGCGGCCCCGGTCGCAAGTCGCGGATGCGTGTTAACGCTTCCTGGACGACTTCTTCAATAAATTCCTTTCTGTTTTTGCTAAGTTGATAAACGGGCCAGTCGGGGATACCCTCCAGGATAGGTTTATACTTCTTATTCTTATTCTTCGTCTCTAAAACTTCCATGGGGGCAGTAAAAATAACACAAATTCCGTCACCCGGCGCCGTCCTGTTCATCCACGCGGCGCAATGCTTCATGCAATGACTGCGCCATGGAATCAAACCGGTCGATAGATTCACTTACAAAAGTCTCGTCCAGCAACTGAAGTACAGCGCGCTCGTCGGCAAACTCGAACTGATCTACTTTGAACGTTTGCTCGAGGTTATCCTGCTCCAGTTTGATGAGATACCGGTTATTCCAGTGGTAGAGGGTGACCTTGCACCCCTGAACGGAGAACTCCTTTAATACACGCATAACACTCAGCCAATCGAATCCACGCGGAAGATATTCAAAATGCCGTCACTTCCCTGAAGGGGAAGGAAGGGAAACGTTTTTCTGTTCAATTTTAGAATAAATTACCGCTCAGAACCGTTATTTGATGGGTTTTCATTCTGGGCAGGAACCCGTATATTGTGGATTCAATCTTGGGGATTCAGGGCCTCCCCGGTAACTCGCAACATGAACTCCTCTGTGAAACATTTCAAGATTATGGTGGCCCTGGCCTTTCTCTGTACGGCCGGAGCCTTTCACGCCAAGGCCACGCACTTGCGGGCCGGCGAAATTACTGTCGTTCGGGAAAATTGCCAGTCGCTTACCTTCACTATAACCGTAACCGTCTATACCAATACCGGGTCGTCTGTCCTTTTCGGCGGCCGGGTAGGAGAAGAAGACATTCTTGAATTCGGTGATGGCGCGTGGGTACTTGTTCCTGAAACGCCCAATACGCCGAGACCGGACCTTGGACCGGACATAGGAACGGCAAGTTTCACCGTAAGCCATACATACGCGGGGCCCGGGAAGTATACGATCAGTTACCGCGAGCCGAACCGGAACCAGGGTGTGTTGAACATGGACAACTCGGTCAATACCCGGTTCTACATCGAAACCGAAATTTTCATAGATCCCTTTCTGGGCTGCAATAACACGCCGGTTCTGCTAATCCCCCCGATCGACCAGGCTTGCACGGGTGTCGCCTTTTTTCACAATCCTGGTGCTTATGATCCCGATGGCGACAGCCTTTCCTACGAACTTGTGGTGCCCTTTTCAGACCGGAACCTGCAGGTAGTACGCTACCAGGATCCCGCTGCCAACGAACCGCGTCAATTCTATACTAATTATAATACAGGAAACGAGACAGGCGACGGCACACCTTCATTTCGAATTGATCCGATAGACGGCACTATCACCTGGGATGCGCCGGGCAAACAAGGGGAGTATAACGTCGCGTTCGTCATTATTGAATGGCGGAAGATCGCCGGCCAGTGGATCAAGGTGGGCTTTGTAAGACGGGATATGCAAATCCTCGTCAACGACTGCAACAACGAGCGTCCCGACCTGATCATACCTGAGGATGTATGTGTGGAAGCAGGTACAACCTTATCGGAAACGATCTTCGGCATCGATCCGGAAAATCATCCCGTGAAAATTGAAGCGTTCTCCGAAATCTTCAACTTCCCGCCGGCAAACTCTCCGGCTACGTTTACACCCGTACCCGATTTTCGTCCGTCCAATCCTCCATACGAACTGAACTTCGAGTGGAACACGACGTGCGACCATATCAAGCAGCAACCTTATCAGGTGGTCTTCAAGATCACGGATAACCCGGGCAACGACGGCCCGCGGCTTGTAACGTTTAAGACCTGGAATATTACTGTCGTGGCGCCCAAGCCCGTATGGGACACAGCCACACTGGATCCCAATAGCCGGTCCGTGCAGCTCGACTGGGAGGATTATGCTTGCCAGAACGCGCGCGACATTCAAGTATGGCGGCGCGTGGACAGCAATCCCTACACGCCTGAAAACTGCGAGACGGGTATGCCCGAAAACCTGGGTTACAGTTTGATCGCAACGGTGTCAGCAAACGGCCTTTCCCAGTACCTCGACAACAACGGAGGAACGGGTCTGGCGCCCGGGGCAACATATTGTTATCGGCTTGTGGCCGTGTTCCCGGCTCCCAGTTCAGGAGAAAGTTACATGTCAGAAGAGATTTGCGTCGGACCTATTCTGGCCGATGCCCCTGTGATCACTCATGTCACCGTCGATGAAACGGATTTGCAGAACGGTGTGGTCACGGTGCGCTGGATGGAGCCATTCGATGCCGACCCGGTACAATTTCCGCCTCCTTATCAATACAAAGTGCTGCGCGGTGAGGGCTTTACCGGACCGCCAACTACTGAGGTAAGCGGAATGCTGACAGCACTAACGTTTACCGATACCGGGCTGAATACGGAAAACCTCGTATACAACTACGCTATTGTTTGCTATGATAACAATGGGGGTATTGTCGATACATCTGCCGTAGCATCGACGGTGCGGGCAGAAACACGTTCGGAACTTCAGAGCATTGATGTAAGTTGGTCAGCTTCTGTTCCCTGGTCCAACCTTACGGCGGATCACCCCTGGCACCTGGTGTACCGGGGCAGCCCGGGACAGACGCCCGATGAGTTGGTCCTTATCGACAGTGTAAACGTCACGGTGGACGGCTTTGTGTATGTAGACGCGGGGAAGTTCAATAATGAACCGCTTCAGGATGATCAGACGTATTGCTATCGCATCATGACACGCGGTTCATACGGCAATCCAGCGATAGAGGAGCCCCTTGAGAACTTCTCGCAGATCGTTTGTGCTCAGCCGAGCGATACGATACCCCCGTGTCAGGTTGCGATGCCTGTCTCGATCGACGCTCCGGACTGCGAGAACTATACCGGTGGATGTGGTGAGACAGTATTCTCCAACCGAATTGAATGGCAACGCCCTGTAACAGGAGATTGCCAGAATGATATCGACTCGTACAACATTTACGTGTCCACTACCGCTGGTGGAGACTTTGTCTTACACGCTACCGGCGTGCGTGATCTGTTTTTTGAAGACAAGAATCTTGCTTCCAACGCGCGATGCTATCGCGTCGCTGCGGTGGACCGCTCGGGCAATGAAGGTCCGTTGAGCGATCCGATTTGTATCGACAATTGCCCGTATTACGAGCTACCGAACGTCTTCACGCCTAATGGTGACAAGTGCAACGATGTGTTCAGCGCATACAGCAACCGCCCCATCGAAGGAGGTGGTGAAGAGGGCGGACCTTGCACTTCCATTCCTCCGGAAAGCCGCGTCAAGTGCGCGCGGTTCGTAGATAAAGTTGAATTCCGCGTTTACAATCGTTGGGGTAAAGAAGTTTACAGATACGAGTCTGGCGGCGAACGCACGATATACATCGATTGGGACGGCCGAGATGAAGAAGGCCGCGAACTGTCATCCGGCGTGTATTACTACGTCGCGGAGGTAACATTCATCACCATCGACCCCGAGAAACGCAATCAGACGATCAAGGGGTGGGTGCATTTGTTGAGATAGGTGTTGAAGCAGTCGGGCAGACACTTCGGGTGGGTGCATTTGTTGAGGTAGCTTTGGAGTGTTGGAGTGTTGGAGTGTTGAAGTGTTGGAGTGTTGAAGTTGCCTTCTACGCCGCTTGAGTGCGTTAGCTACATATTGTAATCAGCTAAACGCACTGCCGATACTATTAGCACACCAGTGGCGGGCCAGAAACTTCAACACTTCAACACACCAACACTTCAACACATTTTTATACCTTTAGCCCTCATTCATATCCAAGCATAAGTGAAAGCATACATCTTCCCGGGGCAGGGTTCACAGTTTCCCGGAATGGGCAAGGAACTCTACGAGGCGAACCCTGTAGCGCGTGACTATTTCGATAAGGCAAATGAACTGCTGGGCTTCGACATCACGTCCATCATGTTTTCGGGGACGGCTGATGAGCTGAAGCAGACGCGTGTTACCCAGCCTGCTATTTTCATCCACTCCGTTGCCCTGGCGTTATCCGGTGAGACGTTTAATCCGGACATGGTAGCCGGTCACTCGCTCGGAGAGTTCTCCGCGCTTGTAGCAGCTCGCGTCCTGACGTACGAAGACGGACTTCGCCTGGTTGCGCGGCGCGCCGAAGCCATGCAACGAGCATGTGATATGAACCCCTCATCTATGGCGGCTGTGCTGGGTCTTGACGACAAGGTAGTAGAGGACATCTGTGCATCGATCGACGATGTGGTGGTGCCTGCCAATTACAACTCTCCGGGGCAGCTCGTTATATCGGGAACGACTTCGGGCGTGACACGTGCCGGTGAGAAACTCAAAGCGGCCGGCGCCAAGCGTGTTGTGATGCTACCCGTTGGCGGTGCATTTCATTCACCGCTCATGGAGCCGGCGCGACAGGAGCTTGCCGACGCCATCGCAGCCACTGCATTTTCAACGCCATTATGTCCGGTGTATCAGAACGTAAACGCCTTACCTTCTGTCCGCGAAGACGACATCCGAAAGAACCTGATCGAACAACTGACTGCACCCGTGCGGTGGACACAATCTGTTCAGAATATGGTAAAGGACGGCGCGCGGCAGTTCTATGAATGCGGTCCGGGCAAGGTATTGCAGGGGTTGGTCCGCAAGATTGCGCCGGAAGTAGAGACTGGAGACTTTTCCCTGTCACCGCAGTAACACACATTTCAGGATAGTTCAGCCGTTGACAACCTTTCGACCCGGGAGGGGTCTAAGCACTCCTTGAGCAGCGTGCTGACCGTCTTGTGTAATTCGGGGTGTATGAATTCCGGACTCAGCTCCGCGAGAGGTTCCAGCGCGAAACGCCGGTAGGGTATACCTGGATGGGGAATGTGAAGGCGCGCGTTGTGAATGATCTGGTCTGCGTAAAACAGGATATCTATGTCGATGATACGTGCTTCCCATTTCTCACGACGCACGCGGCCCATAGACGATTCAACGGCGTTGATGCCATCCAGCAGTTCATCTGGGCTTAGCGTTGTGCTGATCTGAATGACCTGGTTGAGGAAGTCTGGCTGATGCGTATTGCCCCAGGGCGCAGTTCGGTACCGCGATGACGTGGCGTTGACTACTCCCAGCTTTGCCGCGATTTGCACGAGGGCGTGGTCCAGGTTAGCGGCAGTTTCGCCCAGGTTTGAACCCAGGAGAAGAAAGATCTCGTCTGACCGCGTCGGCCCGGATTGCCTGCCTGGTTTTATAATGGGAGGCACATTCCTTATTTTTGGACACAAAAATACACTAAATGGGATTTTTCAAAGCATTTCTTTCTTCATGCCTGGGAGCATTGGTCGCCATGATCATCTTTGCGTTCCTCGCTATAGCGATCATTGCTGGCATGACAGGAGAAAAGAAAGTCATCATCGAAAACAATTCGATCCTGCACATCGCCCTCGATGCTCCCATAAATGAACTTGAAGTGGAGAATCCGCTGGCAGGCTTGCCTTTGCCGGGAACAACCGAACGCAACTTAGGTGTACTCCAATTGATCCGTACCATCGAACATGCCAAGGATGACGACAACATCAAGGGTATAGTACTCGAAGCGGAGCAACCACAGGCATCGTTTTCAACGCTGCACGAGATAAGACAGGCCCTTATCCAATTCAAAGAGAGCGGTAAATGGGTGATCGCCTATTCGAAAAACATGACTGAAGGTGGCTACTACGTCGCCAGCGCAGCCGACAAGATCTACATGAATCCGGAAGGACGCTTTGAATTCAATGGCTTGACAGCACAATTCGTATCGTTCAAGAAACTGCTGGACAAACTCTCCATTCATCCACAGGTATTTCGTGTTGGTGAGTTCAAAAGTGCGGTGGAACCCTTTCTGCAGGAAAGTATGAGCCAGGAAAATCGTCTGCAACTATTATCGATCATCGAGACGATTCAGGCGCAACTTCTTGAGAGCATATCCGAAAGCCGCGGTATTTCCGTCGCGGAACTAAAGCGATTAGCTGACAACAATCTGGCTCGTGATGTGAAACAGGCTGAGGCGCTCAACCTGATCGACTCGGCCTTGTATTCCGATGACGTGGAAAAGATCCTTATGGAGCGCGTTGGAGTGGATGACCGTGACGATCTTTCGCTCGTAAAGTACAGCAGGTACCGGAAGAGCTTCAGCATTTCGAAGTCATCCGGAAACGAGATTGCCGTGATTGTTGCGGAGGGTACGATCCTTCCCGGTGAGTCGGATCAGCAAACGCAACCGCTTGTGGGCGCTGACACCTACGTAAAGCTCATTCGCCGGGCGAGAACAAACGACCGTATAAAGGCGATAGTATTGCGCATTAACTCTCCCGGGGGTGAGTTCCAGTCGTCTGACTTGATTTGGAATGAGCTAAGGCTCGCATCTCGGGCGAAGCCCGTGATCGCTTCAATGAGCGACTATGCTGCTTCAGGCGGTTATTATCTTGCCATGGCTTGCGACTCCATCGTGGCGAGCCCGTCGACGGTCACCGGGTCTATAGGCGTCTTCGGTATCATGTTCGACCTGTCGGATTTCTTCGATGAAAAATTGGGCATTACCTTCGACGAAGTGCGTACGGGCAAGTTTGGTGAGACGTTCACCGTTACCCGGCCGCTCACGGAGGAGGAACGCGCCTTCTGGCAGCAAGAGCTTGACGAAAGCTACGAGACCTTCCTGGAAAAGGCCGCAGAAGGCCGAGGCATGACTAAGGACGCTGTGCGGGCTGTGGCTGCCGGACGGGTGTGGACCGGCGAACAGGCTGCAGAGATTGGGCTGGTCGATATACTCGGAAGCTTCGATGAAGCAGTTCGGATTGCTGCGGAACGTGCGGGCGTATCCGACGACTACAGGCTGCGCTACTATCCGGAACGGAAATCGTTCCTGGAGCTATGGTTGCAACAGGCACAGGAAGACCAAATGCGCGCTGAGCTGGGCGACATGCACCGGTGGTATATTGAAGCCAAAAAAGTTAGCGAATATCAGGGCATACAAGCCCGCCTTCCCTTCGAATTTGTACTTGAATGATCAATGATACTATGACTGAAATACGAAATGACTGGACCCGCGAAGAGGTAGCCTCACTATACAACATGCCGATAATGGAATTGATCTACCGCGCGGCTTCGGTACATCGCAGGTATCATGATCCCTCTGAAGTGCAAGTGTGCACGCTCTTGTCGATCAAGACGGGCGGTTGTCCGGAGGACTGTAGTTATTGTCCACAGGCTGCGCGATATCACACCGATGTCAAGGTGCACCGACTTCTTGATGTAGATGAAGTCCTTGCGCGGGCAACCGAAGCCAAAGAGGCAGGCAGCACTCGTTTTTGTATGGGCGCTGCGTGGCGAGAAGTTCGCGACAACAGCGACTTCGACAAAGTCATCGAGATGGTGAAAGGTGTTAATGCGCTGGGGATGGAAGTATGCTGCACGCTGGGCATGCTTACACCCTCGCAGGCGCGTCGCCTCAAGGAAGCTGGATTGTATGCCTACAACCATAACCTCGACACCAGTGAGGGGTTCTATCACGAGATCATCACCACACGTACTTATGACGACCGGCTGGAGACGCTGGACCACGTGCGCGAGGCTGAAATCGCTGTATGCTCAGGAGGGATCATCGGAATGGGTGAACGGGAAGCAGACCGAATTGACATGCTGGTAACGCTAGCCAATCAGCCGAGGCACCCTGAGTCGGTTCCTATAAACGCCTTGGTACCGGTACCCGGAACGCCCCTTGAAAACCAGCCCAAGGTTCCGGTTTGGGATATGGTACGGATGATCGGCACGGCGCGGATCATCATGCCCCGGGCCATGGTGCGCTTGTCGGCGGGCCGGGTGCGCATGACGATGGAGGAACAGGCACTTTGCTTCCTGGCAGGCGCCAACAGCATCTTCGCAGGTGACAAATTGCTCACTACACCCAACCCCGGGTACCCTGCCGACGAGGAATTATTTCAGACGTTGCAACTAAGGCCCATGCCGGCCTTCCAGGCGCACAAACACGGCTGTTAGGGGTCGATTTTACCGCCATTTTTCATGTAATATTTTGTGCGAATTTGTCACAATTGGGGATCAATTGTGACAAAAACGCCCCGGTGCTAACCTCCCGAGCGGCATGCATTAAACCCGGTGCCGGTTACTTTTTTTGCTTGTTACCAGCAACTCGACGGGTGATAAATTCACTTCGTCCTCACCTTTCCCACCGTGGTCCATCTTTACATGCGGCTTATGTGCCGGTATTCTCCGTTTGCCATACAGGTCTGCGGAATGTAATGACGACCTAACAATACTCTGCACCCCGTAAGGGCCAGGAGATGAAGGGTTCATTTTTTTACCGGGTAATACACACACGATCTCGTCGATCAATCCCTTTTTAAAAAGAATGGTGGGTACAGTCGGCATTTTTGTTGTATTCAACGAAAAAAGGTACACGATTTCGCGTACCTTTTTTCATATCGGACAAGTTTAGGTTTGTATCACCACTGGTTCGGATCCTCCATTGCAAAGCCGCTATTTGGAGTAGATTCCGTGGTTGTAACCGTACTACTGGCGGTAGCTGCGGGCATGTCGTTCGACTGGTTGCTGATAACCGTGAAAGACAGGAGAATTGCAGCGGCTATGATGAATAGTAAGGATTTCGTTTTCATGGCTATGGAATAAAGTGTTGTAAATGCGTATCTTGGTTACAGAGGGTCAAGGCTGCCTGCTCCTCCGCCATTATTCGGCTTTGAGGGTTTTACTTCGTCTTCAGTGCAGGAAGTGAGGGCCATCGAGCTAACGAACGCGATAACCATAATGTAGATGATCTTTTTCATGGGTTGATTAGGTTTGGGTTTTTTGACTATGACTGGGTTGCTTGTTACTGATGGTTTACTGATAGCTGATACCGATATCAAAGCGGGTCAAGACTTCCAGCTCCACCACCGTTGTTCGGCTTCGAAGGCTTCACTTCGTCTTCAGTACAACCAGTAAGGGCAAGAGAACTAGCAATGGCAATAGCCATGATGTAGAAGAGCTTTTTCATATAGGGTTGGTTTTAGGTTTTTGTTTATTTTTCTTGTTTGGAGTAATTTTGTAATCCAAAGGTGCGGGTTGTCTTTAATCTATTTGGCGTAATAAAATTTCATTAATTACCCGTGTACGATAATTTTTTGAAAGCTATCATTGGCCTGTCGATATTTTTATCGGGCTTACTCGGGATAAAAGGTGAAGTTTACGCCCAGCAGGATGAGCTTGATTCACTCAACGCCCTACTCCCTGAAACCCGCGGCAGGCAACGCTTTGAAGTTCTCTATGCGTTGGCCAGAGTACACTCCGAAAAGAACTATGACCTGGCTTTGTCCTATGCACAACAAGCGAAAGACATAGCACTGTCTACGGGCGATAGCCTGGCGATCGTGAAGGCCAGTCGCGCTATGGGCAACATCTACGTTAAGAAGAGCGACCTTGAAGCTGCCATCCAGCAATACAAACCCGTCCTGGGTATAGCCCGCAGGAACCAATACATAGACCAGCTTAAATTCCTCCTCAACGGTCTCGCACTAGCCTATACCTACCAGGCCAACTACGACAACGCCCTCGACTACCACTTTCAATCGCTTGTTATTCGCGAAGCGGAAGGCAATCCCATGGAGATGAGTATTGCCTATAACAACATCGGGCTGGTATACTATAAGCTGCGCGACTTTGAACAGGCGCTGGACTACTTCCTGAGGTCACTTGACATCAAGCGCGAAGCGAACAACTTTTACGACATCGACTATTGCCTTATCAACATCGGACTTTGTTATAATGCCTTGTCGGAAAACACAAAGGCCATCCGGTATCTGAATGAGGCGCTCACATATTGCCAGGATCGTTGTACACCAGAACGACTCAACCAGATCTACTATACACTCGGATCAGCGAACCTCGGTCTGGGCAACCTCGAAGAAGCGTACAGGCATTTTCATACTTCCTATGAGATAGCCCTCGACAGCAGGAACAGTCGGTGGGAAGCAGAGAACCTGTTCGGCCTATACCTGGTGAGTGTGAAGATGGCGGACCCGGAACGAGCCATCCAGTTTCTCCAACAAGTTGAGGCGATACTGGAAAGCATCGAATACACAGAATTAAAGATTAACGTGTTCAGCGCCTTTGCCGACTTCTACGCGTCACGAAGAGATTTCGAAAAGGCTTCAACCTACCAGAAGAGGTATATCAGCCTCAAGGATAGCGTATACAATGAACAACTGATCAGTAACCTTGCCAAGATCAAGACGAACTTTGAAGAGCGACAGAACATCGCCATAATCGCATCCAAGAACGAAGCGCTCATCCGGCAGCAACGCTTCAACATCGCCATCGTAATCATCGCCGTGCTGGCCGGGTTGCTCGTGTTTGTACTCTACCGCAGCAACCTGGTGAAGAAGCGCGTGAACCAGGCCCTGTCCGACGCCAAGGTTACAATCGAAGATCAGAACCGACAGCTCACATCACTCAACCGGAACCTCGAACGAATGGTCGATGCCCGAACGATTGAACTCCAGGTGGCAAACGAGGCGTTGAAGCGCGTTAACGACGAACTGGACAATTTCATCTACAAGACATCCCACGATATCCGCGGTCCGCTCGCCAGCCTCAAGGGCATGTGCAACGTTGCTATCATGGACGTGAAGGATCCCCTCGCACTCGACTATTTCAACAAGCTCGACGCAACTGCAGAGAAACTGAATACCATCCTCACCCGGCTTCTGATCATAAACCAAATCAACAATTCTTCGGCCAGCCACGAACTCATCGACTTTGCAGAGATCGTTGACGACGTCATCGTGCTCGAAAGGAAACGCGGTCTGCCACCACGCCTCACCATCAAAAAGGAGATTGAAGAAAACATCGTCTTCTACTCTGACAAGGAACTTATCCGTATCATCCTGGAAAACCTCATCGACAACGCCATCAAGTTCTACAACGACTCGGACCGCGCCGATCCGTTCGTCATGATCAAAGTGGAACGCGACGGCAATACGCTTAAGGTGCGCGTAATTGATAACGGCATTGGCATCAGCCAGGTCAACCCCGACAAGATCTTCCAGATGTTCTCCCGGGCATCCGAGCGCTCCGGCACGGGCGGCATTGGCCTATACCTGACCAAGACTGCGACCGAGAAGATAGGCGGTCAGATCGATCTGAAAACCACCCCCGAAGGCTACACGGAATTCTTCGTCAAGTTCTCCCTCACTACCTCCCGAATGCGGGCCGAAGTGGCCGTCTAGATTTTTTTCACAACGTTACTATTATCATCTTTGCAGGGGCTGAACCGACCCCGATGCGGTTATTTCGCTTACCATGAAAAAATTCAAGAGATATACTGTTACATCCGCACTTCCCTACGCCAACGGACCCTTACACATCGGGCATATCGCTGGCGCCTACCTCCCTGCGGATACCTATGTGCGTTACCTGAGGCTTAGAGGCGAAGATGTCGTCTATATCGGCGGGTCTGATGAACACGGTGTGGCTATCACGCTCGGTGCGCGGAAGGCAGGCGTTTCCCCTCAGGCTTTTGTCGACAAGTATCACGAGATGATGAAGAAGACGTTCCAGGAGTTCGGCATTTCATTCGACGTGTACTCCCGAACGTCGGCCAGGATTCATTACGAGACTGCGCAGGAGTTCTTCTTGAATATCTACAATAAAGGGCTGCTTCTGGAAGAGATGTCAGACCAGTATTACGATGAACAGGAAGGGATCTTTCTCGCAGACAGATACATCATAGGGACATGCCCCAACTGTGGATACGAAAACGCATACGGCGATCAGTGCGAGCGGTGTGGTACGAGCCTCAGCCCGCGCGACCTCATCAACCCGAGATCCACGGTTTCCGGTCAACCGCCCGTCCTCCGTCAGACAAAGCACTGGTACTTTCCGCTTAACGACTATGAGTCGTGGCTTCGCGAGTGGGTACTGGAGGGTCACAAGGATGATTGGAAGACGAACGTGTACGGCCAATGCAAATCGTGGCTTGACCAGGGTCTTCACCCGCGTTCCATCACCCGCGACCTCGACTGGGGCGTGCCGGTTCCCCTTCCTGAGGCAGAGGGGAAGGTACTGTACGTTTGGTTTGACGCACCCATCGGGTAGATCTCTGCGACGAAAGAGTTACGACCCGACGATTGGGAGTTGTACTGGAAGGACCCTGATACCCGCCTCATCCATTTTATCGGCAAAGACAATATTGTATTTCACTGTATCATCTTTCCGGCTATGTTGAAGGCTGCCGGCGACTACGTGCTGCCCGACAATGTTCCGGCCAACGAATTCCTCAACCTGGAAGGAGACAAGCTTTCGACCTCGCGTAACCACGCCGTGTGGCTGCACGAATACCTCGAGGAGCTACCCGGACGGCGCGACGAATTGCGATACGTGCTGACCAGCATTTCACCGGAGACGAAAGATTCCGATTTCACCTGGAAGGATTACCAGCAGAAGGTAAACAGCGAGCTCGTTGCGATCCTGGGTAACCTGGTAAACCGGGTAATGGTGCTAACCTGGAAGTATTTTGAAGGCGTGGTGCCGGAGGATTCCGAGCTGGCCGAATCCAACGACGTTCGGGGCGGTATCAACCGCGCGAAAGAACAGGTCCGTGCCCAGTTCAACGAGAGCATCGGCGAAATGATTAACGCGCTCGACACGTTCCGCTTCAGAGAGGCACAGTTTCACATGATGAACCTTGCCAGGGCCGGAAACAGGTTCCTGGCCGACACTCAACCCTGGAAAATTGCCTCCACAGATCGGGAGGCTGTAGCTCATGTCCTCCGCTTCGCGCTAAACCTCTGCGGAAATATCGCATTGGCATGCGAACCGTTTCTTCCCGATGGTGCAGAAGCAATGCATCGGCAACTCAACCATGCCGCACTCGATGAGCAACGCACCGCTTTCTGGACTGGCCGCCGGCTCGTCGACACCGTCTCCAGCGGTCGTCAGCTCAACAAGCCCGAGCTGCTGTACCGTAACGTAGAAGATGCCGACATCGAACGGCAGATTGCAAAGCTGAAGAAGGCGCGTGAAGCTCATCCGGCTGCTTCCGGGGTGAAAGTAGAGCCCCTCAAGCCGCAAGTCACCATTGATGATTTCGCGAAGCTTGACATACGCGTCGGAAAAGTCCTGCAGGCAGAAAAGGTTGAGAAATCCGACAAGCTTTTGAAACTCATTGTCGACACGGGTATCGACCGGCGCACCATCCTCAGCGGTATTGCCCGTCACTACACGCCGGAAGATATCGTAGGTAAACAAGTTACACTCATCGCTAACCTGGCGCCGCGCAAGATGATGGGTATTGAATCGCAGGGTATGATCCTCATGGCCGAAGACCAGGACGGGAAGTTGCGGTTGGTGATACCTTCCGAACCGGTGAGCCCCGGATCTACCGTGAGCTGATCAGCTGTACTTGTCGAGCTTTTCGCCAAAGGTCACATCCCCGCTCTTGCGGATGTGCATTTTGATGTTCACGACAAGTTCCTCCGCGCCGGCGTCAAGGCAGGCTTCCTGTGCCATCCGCACGGCACGCATCGCCTCTTCGTAGGGTCCTTCGATTACTGTCTCCATAGCGCCCACCTGGTATTGCAAGCCGGTTGCAGCGATAGCATCGATGGCCTTGTCGATAATGGGATAGGCGCGCTCGCCAGTAGTCAGGGGAACAATTTGCAGGGCCAGGTGAATATGGTGTTTCATGATCGCGTCGAATTAAGTGTGGTTTACATCAATCGTTAAACTGACTCATCGTGCGGTCGAGTCCCTGTGTGCAAAACGACAGGATCATCTCAACTGCTTTATCGATGTGTTTCGGCAGGGCCTCGAATTCTTCCGGTGTAAAGCGGCTCAGCACGTAATCGACCTGTCTACCCCTGGGGAAGTCATTGCCAATACCGAACCTGAGGCGCGGGTAATCCGAGCCACCCAACTCGTTCTCGATGCTGAGCAGGCCATTGTGGCCCGCGGTGCTTCCTTTGCCTCTCATGCGAAGGCTTCCGAAGGGAAGCGCCACGTCGTCGACGACAACGAGCAGTTTTTCCTTTGGGATTTTCAGCGTGTTCATCCAGTACAGTACGGCCTTACCGCTCAAGTTCATGTACGTACTGGGTTTGATCAGGTGAAGTGTCCTGCCCTTATACCGCGCTTCTGCCTTATCGGCGAGGCGTTGTGTTGAGAACTGCGCGTTGAGTTTGTCGGCGAGTTGATCCAGCACAAGAAAGCCTATGTTATGCCGCGTCAGTTCGTACTCCGCACCGATATTTCCCAATCCTGAGATGAGGTATTTCATGATTGCAGGCTAAGTAAAAGCGCAGGGACTTTGAGCGCCTAAAAATAGAAAGAGTCCCGGACACACGCCGGGACTCTCATCAGAACCTTGGTGAACACCTTTATTTCTTGGGTTCCTCTTTCTTTTCGGCACCGGCTGCCGGGGCTGCGCCTGCTTCCGCAGGTGCGGCTTCGGCGGTAGCAACTTCCATTTTTGCAGCGCGAGGCACTTCGACCACCGCGATGGGTGCATTGCGGGAGTCGGCAAACTCGATTCCCGGACGGGCAACGTCGGCAACCTTAACCGCATGGTGGAAGTCGAGGTGCGATACATCGACGTCGATGTGGTCGGGCATGTCCTTCGGATAGGCAATCACGATGAGCGAGTCTTTCTTTCTCACCAGCGTTCCACCCTTCAGCACGCCGGGCGATTGACCCACAAGCCGCGTAGGAATCTTCATCCTGATCTTCCGGTCTTCCGTGATACGGAGAAAGTCGGCATGCAGGATAATCTCACTGACGGGATGGAACTGCACATCTTGCAGGATTGCCTGGCATTCCTCTCCCTCGATATTGAGGTGTACGAAGTGCGCCTCGTTCGTGTAGATGAGTTCGCGGAACAGGATCATCGGAGAATAGAAATGTATCTGAGTACCCCCACCGTAAAGTACGCAGGGAACGTTACCTTCTTCTCTTAATCGTTGTGCATCGCTCTTGCCGAGATTTGCTCTTTTATACCCTATAATCTCAACTGTTTTCATGATGTTTATTTGATTTGTGAATGATTACAACTGGATGAACAAGGAGCTGATAGATTCGTGATCGTGAATCTTGCGTATCGCCTTCGCGAACAAATCCGACACGGTCAGTACCTTGATCTTTGAAAGATTCTTTTTCAGAGGGATTGTATCTGTGACGACGAGTTCTTCGAGTACCGATTCCTGGATGTTCTCATAGGCGTTACCCGAAAGGACCGCATGGGTGCAGACTGCTCGTACCGACTTGGCGCCCTTTTCCTTGAGAAGCGCTGCGGCCTTACAGATGGTGCCACCGGTATCCACCAGGTCGTCTACCAACACCACGTCTTTACCTTCCACTTCACCGATGAGCCGCATAGAGCTCACCTTGTTGGCTTCTTTGCGGTACTTATCACATACGGCAAGTTCGGCATCGAAATATTTGGCGAAGCTCCGCGCCCGTTTGATGCCTCCTACGTCGGGCGATGCGAACATAATGTCGGAAAGCCCGAGTGACTTGAGGTAGGGGACGAAGATATAGGCGCCGTCGAGGTGATCTACAGGAATGTCGAAGAAGCCCTGAATCTGGTCCGCATGGAGGTCGCACGCCATTATCCTTGTCGCGCCGGCTGCCGAAATAAGGTTGGCGATCAGTTTAGCTGCGATGGAAACGCGGGGCTTGTCCTTTCGGTCCTGCCGCGCATATCCGAAATAGGGGATGAGGACGTTGACGCTGGAAGCGCTCGCTCTTCGCGCTGCGTCGACCATGAGGAGCAACTCAAGAAGATGGTCAGCAGGTGCGAAGGTAGATTGGATGATAAACACCTCATGACCGCGCACCGATTCGCCGATGAACGGCGACATCTCACCGTCGCTAAAGCGTTGGTACTGGACTTTCGTTAACGGCTCGCCATAGGCATGGGCTATCCGCTGAGCCAGGTAGATCGTCGCGCTTCCGCTTAGAATTTTTACTGCCATGATCATCAGGTCCCCGCCGGACCGGTACCCCAATTAATACAAAAATCCCGTCTCCAGGCGGGATCTTCTCGTTGCCCGACCAGGGCTCGAACCTGGACTTTCCTGAATCAAAATCAGGCGTGTTGCCAGTTACACCATCGGGCAAAGTGATGTAAGTCCCCAAATTGGGATTGCAAAGGTAGAATTATTTTTCAAAAAGTAAGGCCGGCAGGGGATTTTTAGAGGTCGTTTTCCTGGGCCGTTGCGCCTTCCAGGAATCCTTCCGCCCAGAAACGATACTTGTCAAGTATCGAGATCACGGCGTTCCGCAAGTGGCGGTTATTGTTGAAATCGATCTGGCCATACTGTGTCGTGGCGTACCCCTGCCAGATGGAACGGTTCTGCCTTCTATCGTAAAACTGAATCAGCAACGTTCCGGTTCGGAGGTGGAAGTCTTTCGGGTCGTAATTGAGATTCTCGTTTTGTGTCCGGATCCACTCTTCGATTTCAGGCTGGTTGTATCCATGAAACCGCAGGCTGTCGTTGAACATCTTGAACCCAATGATAAGATGCGGGCGGTTGGAGGTTTGCCGATAGCCGAGGAACTTCATGCGTGCAACGATGGATTTTTCAATCATCTCATTCGTCATCGACGAGTCCGTCGGCGCGGCCGGGCGCATGATATCGAACGTCCTGTACTTTTTGAAGTTTCCCTTATAGCTGTAGTCGTATTCGACCGGGAGTTCCTTGTATCCGAGGCAGGAGGTAAACAGGATAGCGAGAGACGCGAGGTAAACTTTGTTCATAAACCAACCAGATTTTAAAGTGCGGCAATCCGTATTTCAAGTTGAATATATATCAAAATCAATACCTTACCAACACAATGAGGCAATCGTTTACCAAAAACTCAGGATCGCGCTAGTATCCAGCTTTTTGCATTCTGGAAGGCGAGTATCCATGGAGAAATCTCGTCACCCTGTCTTTCCACAGGATAGTATCCCCAATTCCACGGAAACAGCGACCGCTCCAGGTGAGGCATGATGGCCAGGTGCCTGCCGTCGTGGGAACACAGCGCTGCAACAGCGCCGTCTGAATCGTTAGGATTGCCCGGGTATTCCGCGTAGGTGTAGCGGGCGGCAACCTGGTAGCGAGAAGAGTCTCTAGGGAGTACAAAGCGTCCTTCTCCGTGTGCAATCCAGCAACCCAACCGCGATCCCGCGAGACCACTCAACATAACGGAATTGCTTTCCGGGATGGTCAGGTTGACAAACGCCGATTCAAATTTGCCCGAGCCGTTATGGTGCATTTTCGGATGATCCTTGTCGTCGCGATATAACAGGCCAAGTTCCATTACGAGCTGGCACCCATTGCACACGCCGATCGACAACGTATCCGGCCGCTCATAGAAATCATTCAAGGCCTTACGCGCCCGCTCGTTGTACAGGAACGCGCCGGCCCACCCTTTGGCGGAACCCAACACATCGGAATTTGCAAACCCACCGGGAAACGCGATGAGTTTCACGTCGCTGAGATCTTCCCGCCCGGACACCAGGTCAGTCATGTGTACGTCACGTACATCGAAGCCCGCCAGAAAGAGCGCGTAGGCAAGCTCGCGATCGCCGTTGACTCCTTTCTCCCGGACGATGGCCGCCGTAATCCCGGAGTGCGCTGGCCTCTTGCTGCCTATCCCCAGGGTTCCCATGCGCCCGTCAAACCCGTTCGGAAACGTATATGCAAGAGGCTGGCGGCCGTAATTCCTGCTGCGAAGGTCGGCGTGCGCCGCCGGTCGTTGCAGCTTGTCGAGCTTATGAGACGTGCTGAACCAGACATCCCTGAGTCGGTCGATGTCCAGCTGATGATCCGTGACCCTCAGCACACGCGCTCCGGTCACCCGGGCAATCCTGTGGACAGTAAGCCCGCGGCCGCTTAGCAGGGAAGCAACGCTCTCGGCGTCTTTCACCTGGATCAGGACGCCTGGCCTTTCGCTGAACAGGAACCGGATCAAGTCGTCGCTTGTATCCGGTATGCTTACTTCCATGCCCACGCCGGGTGTGGGGAAGCACATCTCCAGCAACGCGGTGATTATTCCTCCTGCAGAAATATCGTGCCCGGCAAGAACTTTCTCTTCATGGATCAACTCCTGTACAGCGTTGAATGCTTCGCGGAACAAGGCTTCATCCCCCACGCCGGGTACTTCGTTTCCCAGTTCGCCCAGTACTTGCGCCAGGGCAGAACCTCCGAGGGCGGCAGAGCCGGAAGAGAAATCGACGTGAAGGATGTGACTTCCCGGCTCGTCGCGCAGCGCAGGGCTCACGGACTTCCGAACGTCGGATACTTCTGCTACTGCGGAAATTATCACCGTACCGGGGGAGTACACAACCTGGCCATCGGGATACTTCTGTGTCATCGAAAGCGAATCCTTTCCGGTAGGAATGTTGATGCCAAGCCGGATCGAAAAATCACTCACTGCCTCAACCGCAGTGTACAACCTCGCGTCTTCGCCGCTGTTCTTTGCCGGCCACATCCAGTTGGCGCTAAGCGATACGCCACGGAGTCCGTGCGTCAACGGCGCCCATACCAGGTTCGTTAGCGCTTCAGCAATAGCCAGCCTGCCGCCCATTGCCGGGTCTATGAGCGAAGCCTGGGGTGCATGACCGATGGCAGTAGCCACACCGTTACGACCTGAATAGTCGAGCGTCATTACGCCGACGTTGTTGAGGGGAAGTTGAATTTGGCCGCACGTCTGTTGCATGGCAACCTTTCCTGTAACGGATCGGTCAACCTTGTTGGTGAGCCAGTCTTTACACGCTACAGCTTCCAGTTGAAGCACCAGTTCGACGTACTCCGCGAACTTTTTCGGATCGTAGGCAACCGGTCGGTACGATGCCTCGACGCTGCGGTCTTCAATAACGGTGGTTGGCGTGGAGCCGAAAAGGTGGCGCACCAGGATGTCCACCGGCTTCCTTCCCGCTGTTGTGTTCTCGAATATGAGCCGCTGATCGCCGGTAGCTTCGCCCACGACATAAAAGGGTGCGCGCTCGCGATCGGATACAATGCGAAGTTGCTCCAGGTCTTTCTCGTGAAGACCCAGTCCCATGCGTTCCTGCGATTCGTTGCTGATGATCTCTTTCTCAGAGAGCGTAGGATCACCGATGGGAAGTTTATCGAGATGGATCTTCCCCCCGGTTTCTTCCAGGAGTTCTGAGAAACAATTCAGGTGCCCGCCGGCGCCGTGATCGTGAATGGTGATTATGGGATTGTTCTCGGCCTCGACCATAGCGCGGATCGCATTCATCACACGTTTCTGCATCTCGGGGTTCGATCGCTGGACCGCGTTGAGTTCTATCGTGTTTGCGTATTCACCAGTGGCTACAGACGATACAGATCCTCCGCCCATACCGATCCTGTAATTATCACCTCCCAGCATAACGATACGGTCGCCGGGCGAAAGCTTGCCCTTAATGCTGTCTTCCTTTCTCGCAAACCCTACACCGCCTGCCAGCATAATGACCTTGTCATAGCCGTACATCCGACTGCCGTCTTCGTGCTCAAAGGTGAGCAGGCTGCCGCAGATCAGGGGTTGCCCGAATTTATTGCCAAAGTCGGACGCGCCGTCTGAGGCCCTTATTAGGATTTCGTCAGGCGCGTGGTACAGCCATTTACGGGGTTTGATGCGGTTTTCCCATGGCCTTCCTCCCTCAAGCCGCGGATAAGAGGTGATGTACACCGCCGTTCCCGCGAGGGGGAGTGATCCCTTGCCCCCGGCGAGGCGGTCGCGAATCTCGCCACCTGATCCGGTGGCCGCTCCGTTAAAGGGCTCTACCGTTGTGGGGAAATTGTGTGTCTCTGCCTTAAGGGAAATTACCGCATTGATGTCGCGAACCGCGAACAACGCGGGGACGTCCTGACGTACAGGTGCGAATTGTTCGACGACGGGCCCTTCGATGAAGGCGACGTTGTCGCGGTAGGCTGAGACCAGCTTATTAGGATTTGCAGAGGATGTGCGGCGAATAAGTTGAAACAGGCTGAACTCTTTTTTCTTTCCGTCGATGATAAACGTTCCGTTGAAGATCTTGTGACGGGAATGCTCTGAATTTACTTGAGAAAAGCCGAACACCTCGCTGTCGGTGAGCTTGCGGCCGAGTTCACGGCTGACGGCTTCGAGGTATTGTATTTCTTCCTCGCTGAGGGCGAGTCCTTCGGAATTATTATAGTCGGCAATGGAATCGATCTCGACAATGGGTTGGGGTTTGACGTTGATGGTGTAAAGCTCCTGATCGAGTATCGGATACCGTTCTTCCAGCATCGGATCGAAATGGTCGTCCGATGCAGATGGAGTGAACATCTCAATGCGCGTGATGCCTGAAATGCCCATGTTTTGAGCAATTTCCACGGCGTTTGTACTCCAGGGCGTGATCATTTCCCTCCGCGGCCCTTTGAAGGGGCCGCTGACGCTTGCGTCGGGTTCTGGCCTTGCGCCTCCGAAAAGCCACACCAGCTTTTCAATGTCGGATTTTGGCAAAGGCTGCGCCGCACCAACCGCGAAGATCGTGCTGGTGTCTGAACGAAAGAATACGATCATGGAAAAGGAAAACGTTTAGCGAAGCGCAAAAGTAACACGCTTTGGCGGGATTTCAGGCAATTTTGGGTACGAATTGGCTATTCTGAGATGACGGAAGCAGCGGCCGGCAGCAGGCTGTTGTGGCCCGTTTCCAGTACGTGAAATGTCACATTTTTCAATCGTTTGAAAACCGGTTCCAGCCGCTGTGGCGGGATAATGCGGTCGTAACGCCCCGTTATCACGATAACGCGTGTGCCGTATGCTTCCATCATACGAAGCAGGTGGTTCATATCGAATTTAAGATGCCGGAAAACGACCCACGTGTTGTAAACCCTGGCGCGCTTTGCCGGCGTGTCCATTTGGTTTTCCGCGAACCGCAGTACGTACTTATCGACGAGGCCCAATGTCCTCGCCAGTTTTGTAAGGCGAGTGAATCGCTTTTCATGGCTGATCAGACTTTTGAACAGTGCTCGCAGAGGCCGCGGCCATGTAGCCAGGGTGTACCAGAAGCTAGGGCGAACGCCATCAGCAGCGATGAGATAAAGTGTACGAACCTGCCCGGGGAAAGCCTCGAACGTAGCCAGGGCAAACTTGCCGCCTAAACTGAATCCGGCGACGGAAAATGTGGAGATACCTTCGCGCGCCAGCAAGATCGTCATTAACTCCTTCCAGTCGCTCTTCTCCATGGGCACATCGGGGTTATCCCAGGTACTTTTGCCGTGGAAGTACACATCGACAAGGATGAGCTGAAACTTTTCTCCCAGTGTTTCCACCCAGGAGTGAAAGACCTTGTGTGTTTGGCCGAAGCCATGGAAGGCGACCAAGGGCACTGTACCCGACCCGGCTACATAGTAGAAAATCGTGCTGCCCGGTAGCGCAATGCTTCGTTCACTGTATGCATTCATTACTTTGCCGCCGGGTTTATCGTGACCTGATCCAAAATTGACAAATTTTGGTTAAAATAAATGAACGGCATAGCCGTCTAACCCTATTATCAGGTCTATTCTTGTGAGACGCCGTGGAACTGGCAATGCAGCTTAAGGAACAGACATTTCTTCGGGAAAGGGGAAGGTTGCTCAATTTCATTCGCAACCGCGTCTCCAGCCTTGAAGAAGCCGAAGACATCCTGCAAGACGTCTTCTACCAGTTTATTGCCGGTTATGATTCCATTGAGTCGCTCGACCGGGTCACGTCGTGGCTGTTCTCGGTGGCCCGGAACAAGATCATCGACCGGTACCGGCGCGATTCTGTCCGACCCAGGAAGGCCAACCTGGCCCAGCCCACAGGGCCGGACGAGGATGTGCCGCTGACGATACAAGACATTTTGCCGGATCTCGGCAACACGCCGGAAGACGCATTCCTGAGGGAAATGATCTGGGAGGAGATAATGGAGGCATTAGAAGAGCTTCCGCCGGAACAACGGGAAGTGTTTGTCCGAAATGAAATCGAAGATGTCAGTTTCCGTGAGCTCGCCGCAGAACAGGGCGTTTCAATCAACACGCTGCTTTCGCGAAAGCGTTACGCAATCCTTGCCTTGAGGAAGCGGTTGCAGAAACTGTACGATGAGTTATGAGAAGAAACAATCACCGTGAAACGCAATACGCATCGCGGTTTATGAAAGTATATAAGTCATGAAAAGAGGTGGAAGAATTTTCTTGTGGGTCTTGTTCGGCCTTTTGGTGCTGGCATTGCTCACCTTCCTGACCCAGCAACTATGGAACTGGCTGGTGCCCGATCTTTTCCGCGGTCCGGTCATCACCTTCTGGCAGGCGTTGGGCCTGTTGCTGTTGTCGAAAATATTATTTGGCGGGCTGGGCAAGGGCGGCCACAGCGGGCCGCATTCCTGGAAGAGGAGGGCGCACGAAAAA